>BPGU01000001.1:0-300000 GCA_026003195.1 Armatimonadota bacterium | reverse complement strand
GGTTCTGGGTGCGCAGTTTCATCCCTTCTTCTCCTCAGCAGGCGGGCGCTTGGGCTGAATGACGGTTTCGGTGCGCTCAGGGTCGCCCTCCAGCACCACGCGCAAGTCCTCCTCTCCCAGGTAAATCGTTCCTTTATCGCCCCTCTGGGTCGCCAGAAACTGCGGGTCGTCTACCTGCACGAATACACCGTTCTGCAATGTTATCTGGCGGGTGGCGTCGTCATAAAGCACTACCCCTGCCCTGCCCTGCGCGGTGCGTTTCTCCTTAGACTGGACGAGGCGGAAAGTGACTTGCCCCTCGGCTCGTGCTCGCAGCAAACGGGTCTCCTGCCCTGTTTGCAAACGCGACTCCGCGACGATGGCGCTGGCTTCCATACGCATCTGTCCGTCGGTGCTTTCCAGCACCACGCGATTTCCCGTTACTTTCACCGTAACGGTTCCATCCTTCTTATACTCGGTGACAATCTGCTGATAGCGGCTGAGCCGGTATTGTCCAACCTGTACCTGCGCCAGAGCGGGCAAGGCTGCGACAATGAGCCAGACCAATGGTATCAGTTTTAGCGTTAATCTCATACACTTTACTCCTTCTGCCACACTCACGGGGAGGAGACCCTCATCACTTGCAAAGCGGTATCCAGTTCCACCTCTTGAGCACGCAGGCTGAACTGCTTGCCCGTGAGAACCACATCTCCCCGTGCTATCAGACGATTCTGGCGTGCCAGCCATATCACTTCCTTTGCCTGCAGGCGCACACCGTTCACCCGGGAAGAGGCGCGAACGCCGTCGCTTGCCTCGATGCGCCACTGTTTTTGCAACGCACGCACCCGCCCGGCACGCAGGTCGGTCGTCGGCTGTCCCTTTTCGTACAGCACACACTGCACGTTCTCAAAGACGCCTGTTGCTCCTGCCTGAGCGCTCTTGGCTTCCGCACGAGGCACCACTGCCTCCCACACCATCTGGCTGGGGTTGCCCGGCTCCAGCCACATGAGGCGCAGTCCCTCTGTTTCCACCTGCAGAGGGGGCAAGTGCGCTCGTTGCTGTTCTGGCTGACGCGGCGGTGGAGGGGTATTCCGGTGTTCCCGCCGTGTGGCACACCCCATGCCGCCGAGCCATACGCAGCCACAGAGTAGCGCAGCAGCCAGCCTGACCCGATTCATAGCGGGTACATGTTACACGAAGCGCAGCACGATGTGCAAGTTGAGAGGGGAAAAGACGTCGGAGGGGGAGGCAGACAAAAAGCAATGCCGGTACCCCGGTGGGGGTACCGGCACAGGTAGATAGCGAAACTACTGGATTTCGACGGTGGCGCCTTCGGCTTCGAACTTCGCCTTGATTTGCTCTGCCTCTTCCTTGGTGACGCCCTGCTTGATGGGCTGTGGTGCGCTTTCCACCAGGTCCTTTGCTTCCTTCAAGCCCAGGTTGGTGATCTCGCGCACGACTTTGATGACCTGGATCTTCTTATCGCCCACCGACTTGAGGATGACATCGAAGGACGTCTTCTCCTCCTCAGGAGCGGCTTCCGCCGCTGCGCCAGCTGCAGGCGCCATACCCGGCATTGCAGCCACCGCTACCGGGGCAGCCGCCGTCACACCGAACTCCTCCTGCAGCGCCTTGACCAGCTCGTTCAGCTCGAGCACGCTCATGCTCTTGATGGCTTCGATAATCTCTTCTTTGGTCAATGCCATGGTGATATTCCCTCCTTACGCGCTTTGCGTAGATTTCTTGTCGGCTATCGCCTGAACGGTGTATACGAAGTCACGCAGGATACCATGCAGAGTGCCCACCAGTCCGGTAATCGGCGCCTGCATTCCACCCACTACCTGGGCAATCAGCACCTCGCGTGGCGGCAGCTTTGCCAGCTGCTGAACCGCGTCCGCGCTGTAACGCTTACCGCCCAGAACAGCTCCCTTGATCGTCAGCACGCGCAGGTCGCGGATAGCGTCTGCGATCGCTTTGGCAGTCGCAGCCTCGTCGCCGTGAATAAAGGCAACGGCAGTCGGACCTTCCAGGATGTCGTCCAGGTTATCGCTGACCAGCTCCTGCGCCGCGATTTTGAACAGCGTGTTCTTCACCACACGATACTCCGCCTGATTCTGGCGAAGCTGTCGGCGCAGCTGGGTAATCTGAGACACGTTCAGCCCGCGATAATCGGTGAAGATTACGCCCTTTGACGTGCTCAGCCACTGACGAATCTGTTCAACCTGCGCCACTTTTTGCGGATTGGGCTGTGCTCGCACGCGGTATCCACCTCCTTTCTGGTTCGCGCCCCAAAAGCATCACGGGGAACCCTGCCAGAGGCGAGAGTTCCCCGTACCACAAGCGCTCGCCGCATTCACATCGCGGCGCCGCGTGATATTCCGGTTGTTCCTTTCTTCGCCTCGGCAGGTGGAAACCCCATTAAGCTCTGATCGAGCGCCTGCTTTCTTCGGACAAGCGGTATGATTATACTGCAAGAAAAGGGTAAATGCAAGCCCCGATTACCCGCCTGCTGCAGAATCCCGCTTCCTCTTCAGGTAAGCCACCTCCGCCTGCACCATTTTCGCCAGCGACGCACCGGCAGGCACGGTAAACTCTGCATGCACCGAACAGGGACCTGTAAATCCTTCCTTCGCGAGCAGGCGGAACACCTCGCTCCACGCCACACCGCCCTGTCCGGCGGGAACGCACTCCCACACCAGCTTTTGTTCATCGCCCGATGGCTGCAGGATGGGTTGATAGTCCTTTAACCCAACCATAGCGAGGTACGGTTTCACCATCGCCAGAGCGAACGCGAAAGGCTCCCCGTTTACCACCAGATGCCCTGCGTCCAGATACGCCCCGATGGCAGCGGGGTCCAAGTCGCGCAAAAGATGCATGAGAGCAGCCGCGTTCAAACCCATGTATCCCATACCGCTATGCGTGTGATAGACCACCTTCACGTTATAGCGGCGAGCGAGCCTCTGCCAACCATCCAGTGCACGACGGATATTGTCCACCTCCTGCCAGTACTGCCCCTTACCGGGGTCCAACAGGAAGTAGCCGATCTTGAGAACACGCACGTTCGCGGTGTCCATCGCTCGCAGCAAAGGTTCCGCATACGGTGTGTTGGGATACAACAGGCTTGTTTCACCTGTCACAGCCAGCACCGGCTGACCGGAATCCGCCAGGCGCTTCGCCGCAGGAGGAAGCGCATGTTCTACGTTGTCCGGGTTCACCGGATGCCCCTTGCGCACAGCGAGGTCCCAACCCTCTGCACCCAGCTCACGCCCCAAAGATGCCAACCCGTCGATGTCATACTGCTGAAACATCTTGCTGAAGACGACGATGCGCATTGCCTGTTTCTCCTTTCACTGCTCGAGAGGTGCTATCGGTCGCCTGCCCAGAATACGTGCAATCTGCCCGGCGCGACGTACGTCTGGGGGAACGCCTATATTGTAGTTTTCGCGGTCCATGCGACGGGCTCTCTCAATGCTGCGAAAAGCCTCTTCGATCTGCCCCGCGCGCGACTGAGCACTACTCAGCACCACCAGCGTCCAGGGGTCATCCGGAGACTGCTTGACCGCTTTCTGAGCCAGTTCCACGGCACGCCGCTTGTCCTCGGCACAGAGCGACTGCCCGCACAACACCCATGCGTCCTCAGGGCGGATGCTTGCTGCCAGTTCAAAGTAACGCACAGCGGTTGCTATAGACCCCACCGCCAGCGTCTCGTAGCCCTTCTGCGCCAGAGCCTGCCAGTTCAGCGGATTGCGCAACAGAGCACTCTGGAAATGGTCTTCGGCGCGTGGGAAGTCGCGCGTTTCGGCATAAGCTATCATCAATAACGTGTCCAGCGTATCGGACTTTACCCCTTGCGCATGAAGTGGTACGAGAAGGCGCAGAGCCTCCGAAGCTTTCATTTCGCGCAGGGCGACCTCTGCTCGCGCCAGCGTGAGCAGGGTTTCTGCCCCACCGGGGTCCTCTATCAGCTTCTCCAGAGCTTGACGCGCCTCGGTGGTCTTGACGCGCGCAGCCTGTATCAGCGCACGGTAGATGCTGAGCACCGTCTTGTCTCCTGCTTGTCGCTCCGCCAGGTTACACATTCGCTCCGCATCCTGCCAGCGTCCAGCCAGCAGGTAACATCGCGCCGCCAAGAGAAAGTTCTGCGCATTGTTACCAACCTGTAAATAGGCGCTTGCTGCCTCTTCCAGTCTGCCCAGACGTGTCAGCGCATACGCCTTCTCCTGAGGGGTTTTGGCTTGAGCCAGAAGCAGCTCCCTACCCCGCCGGGCGGCCTCTATCGCTGATTGCAAAGAGGCAAATCGCTTCTCCTGGTCCACCATCTGCGCGAACGCCACTCGCAAGTGAGCCTGTGCCAGAGTGTCAAAGGCTTCAGGAGACGGTGCGAGCTGGACCGCCTGCTTCGCGCTCTCCAGCGCTTTTGTCCACTGAGACACGCCCAGCCACGCACGCGCCAGTAGATAATGTGCCTGTCCATCATTCGGCAGCAAGCGTACCGCCCGGCGGGCTGCTTTCAGCGCGTCATCCCATCGTTCCGCCGCCAGGTGTTCGCGAGACGCCTCTAGATAGAAAGCTCCCCCCCGCGACAAGCCGTTGTCTACTTGGTAGCGCACCTCTGTGGATACCACGCGGTCGTTCCAGTCCACAACCCGCAAGGTGAGTACATGCTCGCCTTCGGCGACGGACAGGGTATCCCATTGCCAGGTATAGGGCGTTGTGGTATCAGTGCCTACCAGATTGCCGTCCAGCACAAACTCCACTCGCTTGAGCGGTTCGTTAGAGGTGACGCGTACCTCCACGATGTCCGACACCGTGCTCCCCGCCTCGGGAACCACCGTCAGACGTGGTGGAAACCCCAGCACGACCGCGATGGTCAACCACCATAGCGTTCTCATGGCTCTGCCTCCTTTTGTGCATCACTGTCCATACTACCACAGGATACTTTCAGACGGGTATATCCGTTGTGGAACAGCACGCTCACCACGACGACGGGCATCGTCTGCTCCTTTGAAGGCTGGAAAGAGACTTCCGCCCGCTCCATCGGTCTGATATTTGCCAGCACTACCGTGTCTGCCTCCGACGATGGCTCCAGGGCAAGCCGCAGCGCTTTCCAGACTTCGTGGCCAGCGTTGACCACCTTCACCCTAACAGCCTGTTCGCTCTGCGATACCTCCACGACCACGTTTAACAGCGCCGACGAGAGTTCCGACAGGGAATCAATCAGCGCCTCTGCCTCGCCGGTCACTTCCTTCAAGACAGCATACTGAGACGCCACTGCTCTAATCCCACTCGTCAGGAACAGCATCCGATGTACGCCGCGTGCTCCCATCCGCACATTTCCCTTGCGCAGGCTTGCCCGCACCTGATGCCAGTGGCTATCTGCCTCACGCAGGAGCGAAGTGCAGCGGGACAGCACCCCAGCTGGCGCTCTGCTTTGCCATATCGACTTCCTGAGAGCGAAGAGCGTTTGATCGATTCTCTGCGTTCTCTCCACAAAGCGCAGTACCAAGCCTGTGTTAGCGGGAAGCCACTCGATCCGCTGCACTCTTTTACTCCTCCCGCTCTGCAACAGCCCGTTGCGCCGCTCTACAGCGACGATTTCCCCTCCGCTCGCCAGCGTCAAACGCTCTGTGGTGTAGACCCCTGCAGGCAGCTCGCCTTCTATCGTTACCTGCACCTTCTGTGGCAAGTGGTTCCATAAAGCCAGTGTCCATGTTCGCTTCCACTGCAGAGCCACCGCGCACAGCTGGTCATGGCTGCTTTCGCAGACCAGGTTCTCTCCCTCGTCCCATCCCGCCCAGCGCGCGATGGCGTTCAGAACGTCGGCAGGCTCCGTCGCCCCGACAAACTGGTGGAAGGGAACGAGGGACACCTGTGTGCTCTGGAGGGACCATGTCACTTTCTCCTCCTTCTGCGCATACGCCATACACAGGCATCCCCAACCCAGGAGGATGCTAGCCGCCAGGCGTTTCATTTTCCCTTTCCTCCCCCGGCAAGCGCTGGCGCAGGCGTCGATCGAATTCATCGCGGGGCAGCAAGATGCGTCTGTTGCAGGATGTGCAAACCAGACCCACATCTGTCCCCAGCCGTACCACCCGCCAGCGATTGGCTCCACAAGCATGAGGCTTGCGTAATATCACCTCATCGCCTATTTGTACACGAAGGATTTCCATCCGTGCCGTCCAATACTCCTTGTATCCGATGCATCTTGCCAAGAGGGCTAACCGTATGGAGATACGCGCTCCCTATCCTCATGAGCTGGACGAAATGCTGGAACTGATGTGTCGCGCTTTTGACCTCGACGTCGAACTGGCACGAGATATATTTTACTCCGACCCCTTCTTTGACCTGCTGGAGCGGCGAGTGCTTGTGGACACAGGCAAACTGATTTCCTGCTTGACGTTGGTACCCGGTGTGTTTGCACTGGGCAATGCGCGGATACCTCTCGCGGGTGTCGCAGGGGTCGCCACGCATGAGGAGTACCGACGCAGAGGCTATGCTGGTGCGCTCCTGCGGGATACGATCAAACTCCTGTACGACAAAAAAGTACCTCTTTCCATGCTATATCCTTTTTCACCCCGCTACTATCGGAAGTTTGGCTGGGAAATCGCTTCGGTCGAATGGTGGTGCGAGATACCCTCCCACCTGCTGTTACCCTGCTCGGAAAGCCGCTTTGTTCGCCCCTATCGAGAGGGCGACCTGCCACATCTGCACCGCCTGCATGATATATACTTGCACAACACCCCTGGTGGCTTCGAGCGCGAGCCAGCTCGCTGGCAATGGATTCTGCGGCAAAAGTATCAGTGCGTGGTCGCCGACTTCCACGGAGCGGTAGAAGGTTACTTGATTTACGACGTACAGTCTGCACGCAATCGTGTAGAAGTTCGGGAGATTATCTTTATCACATCTCGTGCTCAGCGCGCCTTGCTGAGTTATCTTTCCAGCGGGAATCTGGCGGAAAAGATAGGTGTCGCTGCCCCAGTCTACCATGCTCAGCACTGGAGCACATGGATGACGGACAACGAGGATTACCTTTTGCTGGATGTACGCGGCGGACTGCGTCCAACCTATATGCTGCGCATTGTTCACTTGCCGACCCTGATAGACTGTCTGCGCCCGCACTGGAGAAAATGGCAGGGAGCCATACGCCTTGTGGTGGAAGACAGCTTTATTCCGGGCGGAAAACAGCAGGCACTTCTTACAGGCGAAGACCACAGCAAACCTGTTCAGGCTACAGGGTGGGCACAGGGTAAAGTGCAAATATGGAGTCAGATAGCTGGCGGCTACCTCGCCCCTTCCGAAGCCTATTCAGCCGGTCTCATCGCCCTTTCCGATGCTCACGTCGCAGAGATTCTGGATGAGCTGTTCCCCAAATACTATCCGTTCACCACAATCAGCGAGAGATTCTGACTACTCCTCCAGAACACCTCTCTCACTGGGTGGCAGTTCGCGCGCCCCTCCCCTGATCTGCACGTAAAAACCGTACAGCAGGAACGGTACACTGATCACCCCAGCGATGCGGGTGAACCAGTAAGCAAACTGCGCCAGCACCAAAACCAACCAGCCTATGACGGACGCCGTCAGCAGTATCAAGCCAATTGTCAGATAGATGTTCAAGCCTTTCATAGCTGCCTCCCCCTCGGTTCTCTCTCACCTTCGACACGCCGGCGTTGATAAAGTTTCACCGCGTCTCAATCCACCAGAGCAGCGTGTGCCTCGCGGGGAGCCTTACATAAAGCGTGCACTGCTTCCACAATATGCTCCGCCGACAGCCCAACGAGTCTGCGCAGAATATCTACGGAGCCATGCTCGATGAACTCATCCGGTATACCGAGATGTCTTACTTGCACACCGGACACACCCTCGTGTGCCAGCAGTTCGAGCACCCCTGCTCCAAATCCTCCACACACGGTGTTTTCCTCCACCAGCACAAAACGGGGGACACGATGCGCGAAACGCAAAATCGTCTCGCGATCCAGAGGCTTTGCAAAGCGAGCATTCACCAGCGCCACATGCATCCCTTCCTGCTCCAGCTGCTGCACTGCGGCAAACGCCGTAGCCACCATGGAACCGATGGCGAAAATCACCGCGTCACTTCCCTCACGCAATACCTCCGCTTTTCCCAGCTCGATGGGACTGTTTGGAACACCCCAGTCTATCGCAGGCACCGAACCCCTTGGGTAGCGTATCGCAATGGGGCCATGGTGTGAAACGGCAAAGCGCAACATGGCGCGCAGCTCCTCGCCATCTTTCGGAGCCATCACCACGACATTGGGGATCAGGCGCAGGTAGGAAAGGTCGTACACCCCATGGTGCGTTGCGCCGTCGTCACCCACCAGACCGCCGCGGTCCAGTGCCAAAACGACATGCAGATTCTGTATAGCCACATCGTGCAAAACCTGGTCAAAAGCGCGCTGCAAAAAGGTGGAATAGATCGCCGCCACCGGTATCACTCCCTCTGCCGCCAATCCCGCAGCAAAGGTCACGGCGTGTTGTTCCGCAATGCCCACATCGAAGTAACGGTCTGGAAACTTTTCCTGCAGCTTCGCCAATCCGGTACCATCAGGCATTGCCGCCGTGATGCCTACCACCCTGGGATTCTCCTCGGCAATACGTACCAGCTCATCCGCAAAGACCTGGGTATAGGTTTCTCCTCCCGGCTTCTTCTCCATCTTGCCGTCGTGGACGCAGAAGGGGGTGACGCCGTGATATTTGCGTGCATCCGCCTCGGAAAACTCGTAGCCCTTACCCTTCACGGTGATGACATGTATCAGCACAGGTCCCTTCAGGTCCCTGGCGTGGGAGAAAACGTCTATCAGCAGGTCGATATCGTGCCCATCCAGCGGACCGATGTATTCAAAACCCATTTCTTCAAAGATGGCTCCGGTGTTCTCGGGAGCTACAATGTGCGTGATGCCATGTTTCAACCCTCTGGCGTGTTTGGCGAGTAGACGTGCCTTGCCCGGCAGTCCCTCCAGGACTTCCTTCGCCCGGTGCTCTACCCGCTGGTACCAGGGTTGCGCCCGCAGACGCGAAAGGAAGGTCGCCAGAGCACCCACGTTCTCCGCAATAGACATCTCGTTATCGTTCAGCACCACAGTCAGGTCGGTCTTTGCCTCGGCAGCGTTGTTCAGCGCCTCCAGCGCCATGCCAGCAGTTAACGCGGCATCGCCCACCACTGCTACCACTCGCTCATCACTACCGCGCAAGTCGCGAGCCTTTGCGAAGCCCAGTGCGGCAGAGATAGCGGTACCCGCATGCCCTGCACCCCACAAGTCATACTCGCTTTCATCGCGGCGCAAAAAGCCGCTGATACCACCATACTGTCTCAGTGTGCTGAACCTCTCCAGTCTACCGGTGAGCAGCTTGTGCGCATACGCCTGATGCCCGGTATCCCAGATAATCTTGTCTTCAGGCATCTGCCACACACTGTGCAGGGCGATGGTCAACTCCACCGTTCCCAGATTAGACGCCAGGTGTCCACCGGTGCGGGAGAGGGTTTCAATAATGGTTTCCCGGATTTCCGCCGCGAGCTGCTGGAGCTGCTCTCGGCTCAAAGAGCGCAAATCTGCGGGCGAGCGAACGGACTCTAGCAAACGCACGTACGTTCTCCTTCTTTGAGGGATTTCCTTACGGGAATCAGTTTACCTTACTCCACACGAGGTGTCAACAGACAGGGAGAAGGTTGGGAGACTATCCTACGGCTGCCTTTCCGCTTCGCTTCTGCTCATACATGTCCTGGTCCGCCAGCAGAAGCAAACTGGTGTCACCGTTGTTCACAGTCGCACATCCGATGCTGAGCGTGACCTCGAAGGGCAAGCCCAGCTGCCCCATAGCCTGCCTCAAGGCGTGTTGCAGGCGCTGCGCCAGTATCCGCGCCCCTGTTTTGTCGGTATCGGGCAGCAAAATCACAAACTCGTCGCCACCGTAGCGCGCGGGAACGTCGCCCGCACGCACCTGCTGAAGCACTTGCCCCACCACCTGAAGCACCATATCACCGGTCTCATGTCCGTAAGTATCGTTGATGCGCTTGAAACGATCGATGTCCATAAGCAACAAAGATACCGGGCGAGGATGTCTTTGCGCGCCGTGGAGAATCTGCCGATAGGCAACCTCGAAATAAAGACGATTGAACAGACCGGTCAGCGGGTCCTGGTACACCCTTTGCAGCAGTTCCGACTGCGTTTCCAGAACATCCAGAGAAGCCCCTATCATCTGCACCGTCACTCTCAGCCACTCTGCTTCATCGGCGCTAAAATCACCCTGTGGCTCTTCGCGCCACAGGAAGACACATCCCTTCACCACGTCGCGAACGGTCATCTCATCAGCAATGCAGTAGTGGCCACGACTCTGGATGAGGTTCTGCATATCTCTGACCCATGCATCTAGCCCATCTCCTGGTGAAGGCATTTCCCAGAGCTGCTGGTACAGCCGGCTCGGTACGCTACCTACCGTAAACCGATGCCAGGAGCTGCTCCAGGGAGAGAACCACAACAGGGCACATCCCGTCGCCTGCATCAACTCGCAGAGCCTCCTCAAAGACTTCTCCACGATAACCCGATACGCCTGGTAGGCGGGGTCCTCCGCTGGTGTGCCGATGGGTGAGCTGCTCGCCTGTAGTACAGTTTGCGCTAGGCGCGCGAAGCGGGGCATGAGACGGTGATGGAGAGAACCGATTTTCTCTACCTTCACTGCGATATAGACCCGGAGCAGGGGGTAACCGGCGTAGACGACCGCATAGGTCTGTTCCTGACACTGGACGACTATCGGCAGAGATTGCCCCACTGTTTTGATCATTTGTTGCAACAGATGAATTTTCTGGATGGTCATCTGACGCACAGCGAGCGTGTACACCGAGCGCTCGTACTCCACCCAGATCGCCCCTGTGTCTCCCCTCACCGCGACAAGCATCGTATCCAGTAGTTGCTCTATAGCTTTCGCTGTGGGCCGGGGCAGGGACGCCAGACGCGGTGAGAGAGAAGCCCTGCTGTCGCCGCTATCCGGCTGGTTTCTACTTCCCCTGAAATTCATTCATCCATACCTCCACAGGAAGCCCCGAACAGCGCATCCTCCTCGCGGTACGTTGCCAGCCAGGCAACAATCACGTCCCGATGAAAACGCCAGTGCTTACCCACTTTCCGCCCGGGCAGTTTGCCTTGCTCAGCAAGCCGGTAGACTGTATGCACAGATAGCCGCAAATAATCCGCAAGCTCTCGCACACTCATGACCTCAGGGTTTATTGCTTCCTTGTTCCTTTTTTGCTTTTCTCCGTTCATTTTTCGCTCTTTGTTGCGCTTGTTTGCTGTTTTTATCATCGGTAAAACGCACAGGATTCTCTAGGGTGATCCCTGAAGTGATTCGATGGTGAGGTGGCGAAAAGATTCGACACTATGCACGTCACGCTTTTGCGAGCACATCCACACAGTGCACCCAGCATGAATCGCGTCACACAGGCAATGCATCGCTACCTGCCTGTACCCTCTGACATCCGATATGTCAGCAGGCATCCTCCCGGGATCCTCCGATGGCGCTTGCCACCGGCAGCTATCCACGTCCTGTATGTGCTCGCAACGCAACGACACCTGCAACGTCTGGCGACACGCCTGCCTCGCTGCAACGTGCTGCACGTGGTGGACCACAGTGAGTCCTTTCTGGTGCCGGTCACGCCAGCGAACCGCAAGGTTGTCACCTGCCACGACCTGATCCCGCTGGTGACGGAGAACATCTATCGCCACTCCTTGAGCCGACAGCTCGCACGCTGGTTGTACCGGATGATGGTGAAGAGCATTATGGAGGCAGATGCCATTATTGCCTGTAGCCGCGCTACCGCCAGCGATGTGATACGTCTCTTTTCGGTGCCTGCTCAGAAGGTGAAAACAGTGTACGACGGCGTGGACGTGGACTTCTTCACTCTCCTGCCGGACGACCTGCGGAGGCGCAAACGCGAGCAACTGGGCTTCCAGCCGCACGAGATAGTGATACTGCATGTCGGCTCGAACGCTCCCTACAAAAACACCCCTGCTGTCTTACGCACAGTAGCGCACCTGCACCACAGTGGGTATCCGGTGAGGTGGGTCAAGGCTGGACAGCCCCTGTCCCGATCCTATCAACGATTGATACGTGAGCTCGATATCGCCGATTGCCTTCAGGTGGAAGCCGATTGCGACGACCTTCGCCTTCGCGATCTGTATCAAAGCTGCGATGTGCTGCTTTTTCCCTCCTGGCGGGAAGGCTTCGGACTGCCGGTGCTGGAATCGCTGGCGTGTGGCACTCCGGCGGTGATTGCAGACACTCCTGCGCTCAACGAGTGGGCAGGCACGGTCTGTGCCAGTGCACCGCCGAACGATGCACAGATGATGGCAGAGAAGGTGCTTCTCAGCGCAGAACAGAGCCGTTCGTTCACCGCACGGGCGCACCTGCGCGAATTTGCCCTGCAGTTTGACTGGCGAATCATCGCCCGGCAAATCGCCGAGGCGTATGTCCAGGAGTAACATCATGCGCATCCTCTATGTGAACCAGTGGCAGGGCTTGGGTGGAGCAGAAATCAGCTTGCTGCGCGTGCTGGAACGTCTGCCGCGTGAGCAGGTGCAACCAGCTCTGGCTTGTCCACCGGGCGCGCTTGCCGAGGAGGCGCATGCCCTCGGGGTAGAGGTGCTCCCCGTCGACATTCCTTCCCCGCGTCGAGGTGGCAGACCGAGTGAGCACGCTTTGCAACGGCTCCGTGAGGCTATCACCCGCTGCGACCTGGTGCATGCCTACTCGGTGCGTGCGGGATGGTTTGCCGGTCGCCTCTGTCGGCAAATGAAAGTACCGATGGTGTGGTCCATCCATGACCTGTTTCCCTTCCTCTGGCAGAAGATATGGCTGCAGATGGTCGCGCAGCGCTATGCCCGGGCGGTGGTTGCCTACTCTGGCGCCCTGCAAAGGCAGATGGGGAAGGCGCTGCAAGCCAGAGTGCACCACATCCCGCACGGTGTAGACATCTCTCTGTTTCAGCCGCTGGAACCTCCAGCGCGTGCGGAGTTGCGCCTTCGGTTGGGCACGCCTGGTGATGTTCCGGTGGTGATTCACGTGGGACGGGTGATGCCCTTCAAGGGACAGCATCTCTTCTTGCAGATGGCGCAGGCGCTACGCCACCGGCACCCCGACGCTGTCTTCTGGCTGGTGGGTGACGACAGCATGGGCGACCATCGCTACGCGATGAAGCTCAGGGCAATGGGCGAATCGGCTCCGCCACAGATACGCTGGTTGGGATTCCAGCGCGACATTGCTCCCGTCATCGCTGCCGCCGATGTGCTGGTGCATTGCAGTACCCGTCCGGAGCCGTTCGGTCTGGTGATTCTGGAGGCAATGGCGTGCGGTACTGCGGTTATCTCAGCAAACCGAGGTGCGCCCGCCGAAATCCTTGAAAATGGGCACACCGGCATCCTGACACCCCCGAATAACCCCCGTACTCTCGCCGATGCGGTGCACTCTCTGCTCGCCAGCGAGCCCAGGAGACAGGCAATAGCCGCCTCTGCACGTCGCGTAGTCTGTGAGCGATATACTTTAGACCAGCATATCCGGCGTCTCTTGGAGTTGTATCAGGGTCTACTGTAATCCGCGCTGCCAGCGGTCAAAATGCTCGCGGGCAAGACGTTCCCACCCCTGACGCACCAGATTCAGCCCGAACATATACAGCTCAAACCGTTCCGAAAGCCTGCGGAATAACGGCGCCTCATGTCGCCACTCGCCTTCCTCGAAGGTCGAAACGATGTAGTACGATTTCTTGCCCTGCTGCACGTAATCGATCAGCGCATCTTTGCTCAGGGCATGGCGCAAGCGCGGCATCGCCTCGGGATACACCCCCGACCAGAACAGCGTAAAGTCGCCGATGTGACGATGCACCTCACGCTCGCGAGCAAAGGAGGTGGCGTTCAGCAGCATATCGCCCTCCGCCAGCATCTCCGCCACTTCGCGCAACGCCCTGCCTCGAGCATCGCGGATGCGATAGACGTTGTCGATATGGGTGAACTCGGTCAGCAGGTTCGTGATGTAGCGCAAAACGTCTGGCTCGTACTCCTGCAGCACGCGCGTAAACGCCTGCTCTACCAGCGTGCCGAACAGCTGTCTGAGCGGGTGTCGTTCCGAAATGGGTTGTGGCATCGTCTCTCCCTCCTGCTCAAGCCGTTCTGGAGAACCTTGCCACACTCCTCTGCATCTATTATACTATGACCGTATGGCGAAGGGTTTCGTTCCAGTGGTAAAGGGCGGGAGTGTCAGTGCTACCTTCGGAGGCAAACACCATGTCCCATAACGGAAAACCCGAAGACCGTTCCGCGCTGGATATGCCCGCGTGGATGGTTGCGCTGGTGATCATCGTCATGCTGTTGATAGCTGTTGTGGCGTTCTGGCACAGCGCAAGGGTGTCGTACGAGTCGCTTCCGCGTAACCAGTCCGCCGTCGTCCAGCAGTAGAAAAAGGGCGCCCCTCGTCCGGGACGCCCTGAGGACACACTTAGCGTGGTGGTAACTGCTCTGGCGCAACGGTAGCATTCGCCCCCTTGCCTTTCATTGGACCCGTGTAGTAACCGGGTGCAGAAGGCTCAGGAAGCGTTCTGGGGCGTGTGTTCACCCAGTAGGCGACCGCCGCCAGTACCACCGGTATTCTCCGATGCCTTATTGTTGGTATGGAGGAATAATCTGAGAGCGGAGAACTGAATAGCAGCACGTCAACGGGAGGTAGCTGATGAAAACATGCTTCAACACGATTACCTGTGGGGCGGACAAGCCGCTGGAAGCCACGATAGACCTGCTGGGCAAGTATGGCTACGAAGGGGTGGAGATAGAGGCAGGACGGATCGATGACTACCTCACACGCCGCTCCCTGAGTGACCTCAAACGCCAGCTGACGAGAAATCGCCTTCAGGTGGCAGCGATCATGGCGTTTCCTTTCTTCGCCTTCGATACGGTGCAGCAAGAAGAGCAGCTGCGCCGAATCGACAAATATGCGCGCATCGCGCGCCAGCTGGGCTGCAAGACGCTCCTCTGCTTCACCGCCGACGCCCCGCCGCCCGGCATGGGTATCGCCGAAGCCATCGAGCGGGCAGGCGAAGCTGCCCAGCGCTATGGCGAGATCAGCGGACAGTATGAGGTGAAATGTGCTCTGGAGCCCATCGGCGGCGCACCCTTTATGCCCGGACCGCGACAGGCACTGGCCGTGGTAGGAGCATCCACCAGTCGCCATGTGGGCATCATGATGGATACCTTCCACTACTACAAGTCGGGCATCCCGCTGGACGAGATACGCCGACTACCGAAAGAACAGCTGCTCATCGTACATGTGAACGACTGCCCCGACCTGCCGCGCGATCAGCTGAACGATAGCCATCGCGTCTATCCCGGACATGGCGTGATACCGCTTGTGGAGGAGTTCCGCATCCTCAAGAACGAGGTAGGCTACAGGGGTTTCCTGAGCATCGAGATCTTCAATCGGGACTACTGGGCGGACACGCACGAGAGCGTCATCCGCAACGCTAAAGCCGCGCTGGATGCAGTGCTGGCGAAGGTCTAAAAGGAGGGAGCAAGATGGAAAAGGTTCGATTAGGATACGTCGGCGCGGGTTTTATGGCACAGGCGGTACACCTGCCCCATTTTATCGCTCTGCCCGATTGCGAGGTGGTCGCACTGGCGGAGATGCGCCCTCAGCTGGCGCAAAAAGTCGCGGAGCGGTTCGGCATCCCCCGCGTGTACACCACGCACAACGAACTGCTGCTAGACCCCGACATCGATGCGGTAGCGGTCTCGGCACATTTCGTGCATCAGGCGCAAGTAGCAGAAGACGCGCTGCGAGCCGGCAAACCCGTCTATATGGAGAAGCCCATGGCGTTGACAGTAGCGCGCGCCGAGCGGATGCTACAGGCGGCTCGTGAAGGAGGCGGTCGGCTGATGGTCGCCTACATGAAGCGCTACGACGCAGGCATCGAACTGGCGAAGCAGCTGATAGATACCTACCGCCAGTCAGGGGAGCTGGGCAGGCTCTTCTACCTGCGCGCTCACTGCTTCGGGGGACACTGGACGGCGGGAAACTCCGCGACGGTTATCGGTACGGACGAACCCTATCCCAGCGCACCCAACGAAGTGCCTGACTGGCTGCCGGAAAAGTACCACCAAGGCTATATCGGTTACCTTCAGGTGTACTGCCACAATGTGAACCTCGCACGCTGGCTACTGGATGTTGGCGAAGACTGGGAAGTGACCGCGGTGGACCTGGATGAGGACGCCTTCACCGGTGTTGCGGTGTTGCGCATGAGTAACGTGCGCGTTTCTCTGGAGACGGGTGGGCTGGCGGCACACCAGTGGGATGAAGACACTCAGGCATACTTCCAGAAGGGCTGGGTGAAAGCGACTTCGCCTTCGCTGTTGCTGCGCAACGCCTGCGCCACCGTAGAGGTGTACCGTTCGGCGGAGGGAGCGGAGTACTCACGCCTCTTTCCCAAAGAAGGCTGGTCGTGGTCGTTCCAGCGCGAGGCAGCACACTTTATCCACTGTGTGCGCACCGGCGAGCCTTTCCGTTCTTCTGGCGAGGACGCACTTCAGGATATTCGTATCTTCGAAGCCATCTACCGCAAGTGGTTGGGAGTGTCACGGGGCGCAGGCTGAAACCCGCACTACACACAGCACGCTTGCAGTGCGCGCCTCAGTGCGCCCCACTAGGCTAGCAACGTAGAAGGGCAGTAGAGCGTGAGTTTGCCACCTCTTCCATTATCTACGCAGCGAGGCGTGCGGATACTGGGGAGCTGCTGTCTTGTTGTACGACGAAGCGGCTCGCCAGGTTTCGCATCTCATACGACATCTGCAACAGCTCCTGCGCCGCCGCGGCGACCTCTTCGCTGGAGGCGTTCAACTCCTCTGCACTTGCCGCTGCCTCCTCGCTGATGCTCGCTACCGACGCAATCGCCGAAGACACCTGTTCCGAACCCGATACCATCTCTAACGCCGCACGGGCGTTCTCCTCCGCGCTCTGCAACACTGTGCTCACCGTCGCCAATACCTGCTGCACGCTCGCCGACATCTGCTCCGCCACCGCCGTCACCGACTGCACCTCACCCGCTACCTGCTGCGCCGACTCCACAATCTGCATCAGCGCGGAACCGACCTGCTCACTGCGGGCGAAACCGTCCGAAACCTGTGCACCGGTGGCTTGCATGGCGCGAACCGCCTCCTCCACTCCAGAACGCACGTTGCCAATCAACGTCGCAATCTCTTTGGTGGCAGCACCTGCCTGCTCCGCCAACTTGCGTACCTCGTCCGCCACTACCGCGAAACCTCTGCCGTGCTCGCCCGCACGAGCCGCCTCGATTGCCGCGTTCAACGCCAGCAGGTTCGTCTGCTCCGCTATCTGCTCGATCGTCTGCACGATGTTGCCTATCTGCTGACCCAGCTGGTCTAACTGCGCCACCTTCTGGGCGGAGGCTTCTGCCTGCTCCTGAATCTGGCGCATGGTGTGCAACATCTCCTGCACCGACTGTCCACCCTGCTGGGCGATGGCGCTGGCTTGCTGGGCGGAGGCAGCCATCTGCTGGGCGGAGCGTGCGACCTCTTCCACCGCCTGGGCGGCTTGTCTCATGCCCTCTTCGGCTTGCTGGGCGGCTTCGCGTTGCGTTTCGCTGCCCTGTTGCACGGTGCGGATGGCTCGGTCGAGGTTGTCCATCGCCTGAGCGGCTTCAGTGGCTTGCTGGGCGAGTTGCTCGCTGCCCCGCGCAACCTCTCCAGATGCTTGCGCCGAGTGTACTGAGGCGGAACTGATCTGTTGGGCGAAGGAGGATAACTGTTCCGCTCCAGATCCCAGCTGGCAGACCATCTGACGTAAGCTCCGCGTCATCTCCGCAAAGGCATTGCCCAGCGCATCTCGCTCAGACTGGGGCGAGAGTTGAACTGTCAGATCGCCCTGTGCGATGCGTTGACTGGCATGCGCCAGCTGTTGCATGTAGTGTAACACGCTCCCCAGCGCCTGGCTAATTTGGTTTATCTCTTCCTTGCTGCCAGTCATTTTCATCTCCAGCTGCAGGTCGCCAACAGCCATCTTCTGTGAGATGTAAAGCAGTTGCTGCACTCCGCGTCTTATAGCCAGATAGAAACCTCCGTATAACCACGCCGCTATGAGCACCGGAACAAGCGCAATCATCAGCATGCTGCACCGACGCATATTGAGACGGGCAATGCGTCTGTCCAGGAGGACGTCGAACTGCTGGCTCAGCTGGTTTATCAGGACAAACTGACAGTCGATAGCTTCTGTCGCCAGACGAAAATAGTCCTGTGGTGTTATGCCGGCGACCTCTCCTTTGAGCAACCTATCATTTAGCACAGTTGTGAACTTGTCCACTGCGACCTGGTATTGCCTGTATGCCTCTCCCAGGCGGGAACGCAACGTCGGGTCGGCGTGTATTACCTTGTCGAGGCTGGTATGGGTTGTTGCTACCCTATCCTGTATCAGAGTGGACAGGGCAACAAGTCTGTCACGTGTCGTGGAGATGTCTTTGGAAGCAATAGCGCCCATGCCTATAGCTCGCGCTTGCCCCATATATTCAGTAGCAGGGGGTAATACAAAGGCAAAGGTGTACATCACATAGTAGGTATCGATTTCAGGGTCCAGGCTCATGCTGGAAGCATCGGCTATGGCTTGTTGTATCTGTAGCAGTTGCTGAACCAGCGCGGTATGCTGTTCGGTAGACCGCGTTACCGAGAGATGATGCAGGTTTCGACGCAGCTCCTGCCACCCTTGTTTCCACTGCTGCCATTGCCGAGATACTCCAAACCGTGCTCCGTACCGCCTATCTGCGCTGTCGATTGCCTGAATATCCTGTTCGATAGCCTGAGCCTTCTGCTCCACGGTAGTCTGGAAGGAACGGTCACCCGCTAGCAAAGCCGCTGCCGCACCTCGATGCTGCTGAACATGTTGTAACAGGCTGAAGGTGGGCTTGAGGAAAGCAGTGCCCTCCTTTTCACGCTGCGCAAGCTGGATATTCTCTCCGGTTGCCTGCAAGACAAGATAAGAGAAGACTATCAACGGCACGGCGCACACTGCTGCTACTGTAAGCATCTTCTTCGCCAGAGACAGGTGTTCCATCCAGCGGATGGCTGGCGCAAAGATAAGGTGCATAGGACACAACCTCCCCAGAAATATCTAGCATGAGTAATTATCAGAAAGTACGTAGGCAAACTTTAGTGCCCGGTAGTGTGCAAACCTCGTTGCAAAGTGCTTCGGGTGCTGACGCACCCTTAAAAGGATACGAACGCTCAGCAAGAGCCTCTCCCTCAGAGGGAGATAGCAAGAATCGTATTGGATGCGATTTCACATTGCCAAACCGTTCCCATTCATGGCACAATACAGTGTGCGGGTAACTTCGTCAGGAGGGAACTTTGCGTGCACATCCACGTTCTAATACAACGGGAGCCTGATGCAGCCGACCTACCCCTGCCCCAGTATGCCACGCCCGGGTCGGCGGGGGCAGACCTGTATGCAGCAGTAGAGCACCCCGTGGTGTTGCAACCCGGTGAGAGGCGTCGTATCAGCACGGGCATTCGTATCGCCCTGCCGCCCGGCTATGAGGCGCAGGTGCGCCCGCGCAGTGGACTGGCAGACCGCTATGGCTTGAGCATGGTGAACGCACCGGGCACGATAGACAGCGACTATCGAGGAATAATACAGGTGATTCTGGTCAACCTGGGACAGGAGCCGATCACCATCCGTCGTGGCGACCGCATCGCGCAGCTGGTAATCGCGCCGGTGGTCAGAGCGGTCTGGCAGGAGGTCGAAAGTCTGCCTGAAACGGAACGGGCGGAAGGCGGCTTTGGCAGTACCGGAGTTTCTGCACACGAGTAGCAGGCGAGGTGGAGAAGCATGAACTTCTGTGACCATTGTCTGGCACCGTTGAGCAAGGACGCAACCCATTGCCCGGAGTGTGGTCTACCGGTAACATCCGGCACCGACGATCCGCTGTTGATCGAGGAAGAGGAGCGCATGGTCAATCCCCGTCTGGCGCACGCGAACCTGTTGCGCATGCGTGGGCAGTGGGAAGAGGCGATGCGCGCTTGCTCGGACGTGTTGCGCCAGTTCCCTAATAATGTGCACGCACACGCGCTGATGGGCGACATCTACCGCGACCAGGGCAATCTGGAGGAAGCGGCGCAATGGTATAAACTGGCGCTGGATCTCGCACCAGATAGTGTGGTAGACCGCCAGCGGCTGGAACAGGTGCAGCGTGAACTGGAGCTGCGCCAAACAGCGCAGAGTCAGTCGCAAGAGGTGGAACACCTGCAGAAACAGGCACGAATGTTGCGTATCTTTAGCGTGTCGGTACTGGGGCTCGCGGTGCTTATCGCCATTGGCATCACCTGGGCGTTCCAGAGCCGCATTTCCGGTGGTTCTACACTCCTCAGCATCACGACCTCTCGCTTGCCAGAGCAAGCGTCCACTGCATCCACCTTGTCCGCACCAGACGTAACCCCTGCGGACACGAGCCCCTCCCAACCCGAGCCTGAGGTCAGCACGTCCGCGACGAAACCCCGCCCAGAAACACGCTTGCTCACAGAGGACGACCTGCTGGCAGAGAAGATTCAAGAGTGGTTGCGCCAACATGAGGTGAAACCTCATCTGCTCGTGGTATCTACTGACCCACTGGCGAATCACCTGATGATCACTTTTGGGTATGGTTCAGACGTGAACAAAGATGTTTTGCATCGCACGGCATGGCTATCCGCAGCAGCGGTGTTTGCCATACACCCCGACGTGCACACCGTGCGCGTGCGTTGCCTCGTACCAACGAGCACGCCGGGTGGAGAGATGATGATGATACTGGGGTTCGTAGCCGATATCTTGCGCAAGCAGATGCCGCCCCAGCCGATCGATACCCCCGCCAGGGACATCCCTGCTTTCTTCCAGAACGTATACTACAACCCGGCGGCGGGGATGGCACCCGAAACGCGATAGGGACACCGATGCAACGAGGAATAAACCATTCGGGGGCGAGGAAGACCTCGCCCCCGACTTGCTCTATTTGCCAGAAGCCCGCTGCTGTAGCCCCTTGAAAAACTCGTTCCACCGCTGTGCCGCGCGCTGACCGAACGGCGTGCTGGTGTCGGGCTTGAAGGGGTTAAAGTCCTTCATCTGGGACGGGTCGGGCATACGGAAGTTACCCCCCGGTGCACTGGGTCTGCCACCCGCTCCGGGCGATCCTCCCGGTCGTGCTCCGGGTGCGCCTCCAGGCGGTCCACCAGGTCCCCCCGGTCTCATTCCCATACCGCCACCACCGGGTCCGCCAAAGCCTCCGCGCCGGTTGCGCCGCTCCGCCTCGATACGCGCGATCGCGTTCAGCTGGTTCACGTTCAACGCCGCCTTAATACCCTTCAGCGCGTTCTTGGCGTCGTCCTGCGTCATCTTCGGCTTGTTACGGTAGGGCTGCAACACCGTCAGGATCTTCTTCGCCTGCGCCGGGGTCAGTTTGGTCTTTGGGTCCTTATCGATCTCCTCTAACGCGCGCAGGGTGCTGGTCAGCTGGAAGGTGTATTTGTGCGCCTCGCGCCATTTGCGCCACGCTTCCATCTGCCGCTGCATCTCGGGTGTCATCTGGAAACCGCCCGCGCCCGGAGGCGGCTGGGCAATGGCAGCTACTGCTGTGATCACCAGCAGCAACACACCTGTCCAGAAGGCTAACCGTTTCATTAATATGCTCCTCCCTTTGGATGGTTGTTGGTTACTCGTAGCGTAATGCCTCTATAGGGTTCAACGCCGACGCTTTCTGCGCCGGATAGATGCCGAAGAAGATACCTACTGCTGCCGAAAAGCCGAACGCCAGCAGGATGGGCTGCGGAGTCACATGCACCTGCCAGCCGGACGTGCTCGCCAGCACATAAGAGGCTCCCAGTCCTGCACCGATGCCGATGAGCCCACCGACGAGGCTCAGCGTCACCGCTTCAATCAGGAACTGCAGCAGGATGTCGCGTCGCTTCGCCCCTACCGCCTTGCGGATGCCGATTTCGCGCGTGCGCTCGGTAACCGACACCAGCATGATGTTCATGATACCGATGCCGCCCACCAGCAGCGATACGCTCGCGATGCCCGCCAGCAGCATGGTGAACGTGCGCGACACATCTTCCGCTGTCTGCACGAACTCTGCCTGATTCATGATGCGGAAGTTATTGTCCTGCCCGGGGTTCAATCGCTGACGACGTCGCATCAGGGCTTCTACCTCTTGATACGCCGAGTTCATGCGCTCCTCGCTCACCGCCTGCACGCTGATACTGTTGATGAAATCCACGCCGAACAGGCGACGCATGGCGGTGGTATACGGCACGAAGATGATGTCATCAGGGTTGCCAAAGCCCTGCGCTCCCTTTGGCGCCAGCAAGCCCACCACTTTGAAGCCGATGCCCCGGATGCGGATGGTCTTGCCGATGCAGGAGGAACCGTTGAACAGGTTCTCGTACACCGTCTGCCCGATGACGCACACCCGCGCCATGCTATCCACCTCGCGCTGGGTGATGAAACGCCCTTGCTGCACCGGGTAGTTGCGGATTTCGGAGTACTCCGGCGACACCCCGGCGATGCTGGTGTTGGTGTTCCGGTTTTTATACTTCACCTGCGCGTTGCGCCGTACTTCAGGCGAGGCAGCGCGTACCGAAGGGCAGCTGCGCCGGATGGCATCCACATCGTCTGGTTTCAGTATCTGCATGGAGCCAAAGCCGCCGAATGCCGCCCCCATCCGCTGTTGACCGGGAAACACCACCAGCACGTTGGTGCCCAGCTGCTGGATGCGCTGCATGGTCTGTTCGCGCGCGCCCTGCGCCACCGAAATCATGGCGATCACCGCCCCCACGCCGATGATGATACCTAACATCGTTAGCGAGGAGCGCAGCTTGTTCGCCAGCAAACTGCGCAGGGCTATCTGGAAGTTCTCCACGAAGTTCATGCGCTCACCTCCTCGCGCTATCTCATGCGCATGGGCGGACCGCCAAACATGGGCATGCCCATTCCTCGTGGTGGACCACCACTACTTTGCTGCTGAGTCTGTGGCTGGATGACCTGCGTTACCACCTCTTCGCCCTCCTTCAGCCCGCTGACGATTTCGACGGTGTCGTTCCCCTCCAGCCCGATCTCCACATCGCGCTGCTTGGGCGCGCCGCCTTCCATCACCTGCACGTAGTACTTGCCGTCGTTTTCTTTCACCGCCTCCGCAGGCACCATCAGCACGTCCTCCTTGCGATCCACCACGAACTCGCAGGTAGCGTTCATGCCGGGCTTCAGGCGGGCATCGGGGTTCTCTATCTCCACGCGCACATAGACGACGGTGACGTTCTGCTCTACCACTGCACGGGGGTCAATACGTGTTACCACGCCCTCGAAGATTTCGCTGGGATAGGCATCCAGTGTCACGTCCACCTTTTGTCCTGTTTGGATAAAGGCGATGTCGGTTTCGTCCACCTGCACATCCACGAACATGCGGCTAACATCGGCGATTTGCACGATGCTTGTTCCCTGCGAGAAGACGTTGGTTCCGGGCGGGATGATGGTTCCCTCTTCCACGTACTTCTGGATGACTACGCCGTCGCGCGGGGCAACGATGGTGGTGCTGCGCAGCTGCTCCTGCGCGTTCTGCAGGCTGGCTTTGCTGCGCACTTTTTGCGCCTGCGCCGAACGGATGTCCGCTTCTCGGATGCGGTTCTGCAGAGCGTTCGCCTCCGCCTGCTTCAGTGCGGCTTCCGCCTGCTTGACCGCTGCCTCCGCTTGCCTCACGTCCGCCTCGCGCAGCGCGACCTGCTCGGCATTCGTTCTGGCCGACTCCAGCGCAGCCTTCGCCTCCTCCAGTCGCTTCTCCGCATTGCGCAACGTCGCCTGCAGGTCGCGCTCTAAAGTGGACAGCCGTTTCTGCGCCGTGTCGAACTGTGCTTTTGCCACATCGCGCTGTGTACGCGCAGTATCCACCGCCTGTTGCGAGACGAACCCTTTGCGCAGCAGCTCCTCCTGTCGCGCCAGGTTCTTCTCCGCGTTCTCATAGTTCGCCTTTGCCTGTTCGTACTGCGCCTGCACTTCGGTGCGGGTCTGCGGGATGGTCACCTCCTGCAACTGGCGCAGGTTCTCCAGAGCGGTTTCGTAGCTCGCCTCCGCCTGCTGTATCGCCGACTGGCTGAGCTTCGGCTGCATTGCCAGCTGACGGCGTGCCTGCTCCAGACGCGCTTTTGCGGATTCCAAGTTGGCTCGTGCCTGTAAGACGGCAACCTCGCTCTGCACCGCCTGCAGCTGCAGGTTCAGCCGGGACTGCTGCTCGCGAGCTTCCGCCGCCTCCAGGTCTGCACGCGCCTGCTCGTACATCGTCATGGTGTCGGTGGGGTCGATGCGAGCAATCAGCTGCCCTGCCTTCACCTCCGAGCCCACGTCCACCGCCAGCTTGGTCACCATACCGCCCGCTTTGGACTTCACGTCCACCACTGTCAACGGCTGCAGGGTTCCCTCCGCGGTGACCGACTTGGTGACCGTGCCGCGTTCCACCTTCGCCGTACGGTACTCGGGCTTGGGCTGGTTGTTATTGCGTAGCCGGCTCCATGCGATGGAACCACCCGCTACAATGATAATCAATATCACGGCGATGATAATCGCTCGTTTCATCCCTGTCCCCCTCCCTCGGAGAATGCATAGTCCTTACCGATAGCGCGTTGCAACCGCGCGTCTGCTGCCAACAGGTCGTAGATTGCCTGAACGTAATTGGTCTCCGCGTTAACCAGAGCCACCTGCGCGTTAATCACCTCTATCAGGCTACTGACACCTTCCTTACGGCTCTCCAGCGCAGCCTGATAGTTGACCTGCGCAGCTTCCAGAGCCTTCTTCGCCGCGTTAAGCCGTTCCTGCGCTTCCGCTCGCGTCAGATATGCCTGCTCCACGTCCAGACGTACCGTCAGCTTGATCTGCTCCAGCTGCTGCAGCGCGCTGTCATACCCCGCGCGAGAATCGCGTACCGCCGCACGCGCCGCCCCTCCGTCAAACAGAGGGTAGGTCGCCGTGATGGAGAAGCTGCGCGTATCGCCCGGGTCGGGGTCGATGCGCCGACCGTAGGTGAAATCGCTTTGTATCTGGATGCCCGCCTGTATCTCCGCCAGACGCAGGCTGAGCCTCTGGATTTCACTGCTGATGCGCTGACGCTGGTAGTCGGGTCGCTGTGCGAAAGCCTCCTTCAGATAGTCCTCCAGCGAGCCAAGCGGCGGCAGCTGCTCCGCCTCCCTGTCGCCAACCTCTGCCACCTGTAGAGGCACTTCTTGACCGATGCCCAGTTCGTTGCGCAGGCTCGCTTCCGCCAGGCGCACCTGATTACGCGCCTGAATCAGCGAAACCTGAGCGTTCGCCAGCTCCGCCTCTGCCTGTAACACATCCTTCTGCGCCGCGACACCTACCTCTACCTGTGCCCTGACCACGTCCACCGTCTGCTGGGCGCGCTGTACGTTGGCTTCAGCAACCCTCTGCAACGCCATGCGGCGCAGGAGCTCATAGTAGGCGGTGGTGACGCTGAGCACTTTCTGCTGCACCGCATCCCGATACGCCTGCTCCGCCGACTCTACCGAGCGACGCGCCTGCGCCGCCGAGATCTCGCGCTGCCCCGAATCGAACACTGTCTGCCGTAGCGAAACGTCCGAACGAGTCTCGTCAATCTTTCCCACTCGGGTGCCGAATCCCGGCAACGCGGTACGGGTCTGCTGGTTGACATAGTTTACCGAAGGGCTCAGTGTCGGAAAATAGCGCGCTTCCGCCTGAACCCGTCGTGCCTTTGCCTGCTCCAGCTGGTTCTTCGCAATCGCCACCGAAGGGTGCTTCTGTAAAGCGATGCGTATGGCGTCTTTCAAAGTGAGAGGCTGGGGAACCTGGGCGGTCTCCTGCGCCCACACGGTTGCCGCCAGCAATAGCACGCACCACCACACTCCTCGTCTAAGCATTACCCCTGTTGTTCCTTTCCGCATCATGTTCTCTGAACCGATACTTATTGACGTAAGAAAGAGGAACCCGGTTGCGGGATTTTTCACCGCTGCCTGTCCACCAGCTCATAGGGGCACGGAGGCACTCTGACTGAGACAAAGTACTCTGAAGAAAACCTTGACTTTTTTTGATGTGATATATTGCAGTTGGACACACTAGGCAAGTATACTGGAAGGAAGATGGCACCCATGCTCAGACGCCTTTGGGGTGTAACCCTGCTGCTGGTGCTGGCGTCCAACTTGTGCTGGGCGCAATACCGGTTCAACGGGACTTTCTACCCGCTGCGCTGGGGACAAACGGAAGGAAGCGAGGACCTGATTACTCCCATGAACGCACTGGGCAACCCGCTGTGTGTGAAGATGGGAACTGGCTGGAGCGCATATCTGGAAGGTGGGGGCAATCTGTTGGGCTGGAAGGTGAGCTCTGCGCGACTGCGCTGTCTGGTGGACGGCACGGTCTATTTCACCGTGAATGACCCGGGCGTAGGCAACCTGAAACCTCCCGGGCAGCCGTATCCCTTGCCTGATCTTCCTGCTCATGTAGACCACGCCCAGCTGGAGATTTCGTATGTGATATACTACTGGGGTGCTTGGGGTCCGGTGTATTACCTGACGCCGATATACAGTTCGGAGGTGTTTGTGGTGTTGGATGCACCGAAGGCTCCGATGAAACCGGCATGGGTGAGTTTGTTGAGATACAGTTGTTGGTGGGGGAGGGGGACAAACAATCTTGACGATACTGCTCAAGCCATCACTTTTGGAGTATTCTTCCAAAGACCCGGGTTCGCTTATCCAAGCGACACCGACACTTACTGGTTAGTTGGTCCCCCTCGTTATCCTACCTACACTTTTATGCTAAAAGCCCTTTTAGACAGATGGAACTCAGGGATATGGACCGACGGGAATTGTGTGGATGTCTCTTGTCTGACCATGCTGGCTTTGTGCAGTGTTGGCTTAGATGTCTCTGCGCGACAATTAACAGGCACTGCTGATCCTAACACAGGTAACTTCTTCACAAATCCTATTTGCCCGATAGGTAGCGACCCCACTTTGGATTGGACTTACTTGTCGTATGAATGGGGCTTTCATCAAATTTGCGTTTTAACGGGGGCTCCTGACCCACCAAGTAATGATGCAGGGATTTGGGATCCAACAGCGGCACAAAAAGAAGACCTAAACGGGAATGGTTACCGTAACCCTCCTGCTCATCATCCTATCCATCCTTGGCCACAGTTTGACTATTGGCAGAAGCCACGCATTGTAGGAGCCCCATTGGGGCTAGTAAACACCCCGCAGCAAACCACCAATGATCCACGATATCCAAACTTTCCACCGTTTTGGTCTTTAGGGACATGGAAGTGTGGTGTAAGCGCTGATCCGTATACGCCACCACCTTGAAACTTGTGAAAGGGGGTGAAGTAAAATGGCACGGGCAAAGCCGGTAGCAACACTAATTGCTTGTTGTCTTATCACCTGTGTCATTAGTTTTGTGCTCTTGGGGGGTCAAACAATGCCAGAAGCGGTAGAAAGGCTGCTGAGGCTAAAAGACTTTATCGCTTTAAAACCTGACGAAATTCCCCATTTTAATACAAAGGGTGCGATTACTTTTCACCCGGCAGGACAAAAGGACCAACTTATGCTGGTTCAGGGCTTGGTTCGGCAGATCCCCGATCTCCCAGGCAAGGAGCGGACAGACATCATTATCCGTCTTTCTCTTCTTCCAAACCCAGAGATGGCTTATGAGGCTGCTCTTTCCAGCACGACTTCGCAGCGGATTTACCCTGATGGAGCAGGAATGCCTCAGGGTTCATGGACAGGATTACCGATCGGAAAGAAATCGTGGGCAACCGCACCTGATCCGAAAGCGCAACCCGCTCCCGGAATTGGAACCGCCAGTTTGGTCGTCTGGGATGACAAATTAGCATTGGAAGTGGAGGTTCATTATCAACCCATTGGTGGACCGAAGGCGAAGACAGCCATCTTTTTGCCCATCGCAAGGGAAGACCTGGAGTTAGGCGAATGGGCGGCAAGGCTGATTCTTGCCAGAGCCCATCTCGTCCTTTTGGGTTGGAGAGACCTTCCCACTGTTCGTCTGGTCGTCAACGGGAAAGACCTTGAGGGCAAGAGGACAAAGGAAGGTGCTGTCTTTATCCCCGTTCAAGCCCTGTTGAAAGGGTTTGGGGGGAAAGCGGAGAGGAAGTTAGGGGTCATTTGGGCTTCATGGGGAGGCAAGAAGGTTGTGATACCCATTGGGGCGAGGGTGCTGTTGGTTGGCAAGGGGAAGGTTGCTCTGGATTTGCCGGTATTGTGGGATGGCAGAGAAGGATGGGTAGAAGCGAAGGGGATAGCGAAAGCGTTAGGACTGGCTTTGCGATGGGAGAAGGGACAGATGGTTTTGGCGAAGCAGTGAATTTGCTCCGGAAGGAGGATGGCACCCATGCTCAGACGCCTTTGGGGTGTAACTCTGCTGCTGGTGCTGGCGTCCAACCTGTGCTGGGCGCAGTACCGCTTACAGTTTGGAGGTATTCATTGTGTTAGATGCGCCGAAGGCTCCGATGAATCCGGCATGGGTGAGCGTGCTCAGGTATAGCTGCCGGTGGGCATCTCAAGCGCAAGACGCTCCCACCGCCGCACGCAAAGTGACTCATGCGTTGCATCTGTGGGGAGCGTACCAGGCAGGGATCTGGTTCGCAAGCAATTACGACGACACCTCTGAAACATTTTACGTGCGGCAGTGCCTAGAAAGACTAGAACTGGACGGCACTGTCGGGCAGTGCAACGATTTTGCAGATCTCCTTTTATGCCTTCAGACGAGTTTAGGGTTGTCTGACCGTGCAGTACAGCGTACCCATCCCCTGAGTGCTACTGTTCGTGTCAAGAGATTGCCGAATGGCCATGATGGGGTATTGGATGATTTTACAACCCACACGTTAGACGTTGCTCCATGGGGAGCTTCGCCACCATACGACGGTACTGCTCAATGGGCATACCATCAGTTCGTTATAGAAACGAGAACAGCGCTCGTTTGGGATAGCTGTTTACAATTCCTCTACCTCTTTATGAGAAGGAGGTCACCACCATGATCTACAACATGCAAGTCGTTTTGCTACTATTGGTAACAGTAGTCACCTGCTATGCACAGACTGACTCTGACCGCGAATCATTCGTGCTGAATGGTGTGAAGGTAGTCCATAGTAAAGGTGTGTCCATACTAAGTTACACACTTGCAGACATGCTACTGACCGTGCCTGCAGAGGACGAATTGCCGGGTTATACCTTGGTTATACGAGAACGTAGAGAAAAAGACAAAGGAATATTACCCGGCACAGAACCCGCTGGACACACCCTTGTTTGGCTGGGGAAGGAAGCGTGGATTTCTCGTTGCTGGATACCCATTCCGAATGCGCAGGCGTACTGGTCTGGTCAAATACCGGACTACGTTCGTTTAAGAGCTAGGGGGTCAGCGGACGTCGAGGTGCGAATTAGTGACACCAACTTAGAATATACCTACGCTGCATTCAGCAAGATGAGTTCTGTCATCTTCCAAAGAGGTACACCTTCAGCAACACCACTCGGTGACGAGGCGTGGTATAACCTTAATCCCGACCGGAAAGGAGGTGTCGTCTACTTTCGAGCCGGTAATTGCTTGGTACGGGTAGGGGCACCGGATTACTACCTTGCCGAAGCGCTCGCCCAGGGCATCCTCTATCGCCTGCTCGTCCATCCCAAAGGGGTGGTGAAACCGATGCCCGTGCTCCAGTTGCTGGTGGATGGAAAGCCTCTCTCCAGCCCGCTCATCGCCTCGCTCAACGGCGTGGTGGTGGTTCCGGTGAGTTTGCTCCAGCCGTTCGGGGTGGACACCCAGACCAACCGCACGTCGGAGGTGTGGACGGTCCCGCTGCGTCGCGGTTCACGCTGGGTGCAGGTGCAGGCGTTCGGCTGGGAAGCGCAGACCCCTTCGGGCAAGGTGAAACTGGAACGCGCGGTGTTTCCGTTTGAGGGGCAGTTGGTGGTTCCGCTGAGGCAGGTGGCGGAGGCGCTTGGGCTGAGCGTGCAGGCGCAGTGAGCACTCTGCGAAGGAGCAATGCACCTGTCTTCACTACAGATAGAAGCCCTGCCCGAACCGCGGTGGGAACGGCTCTTCCATCGGCGGACGGGATGGATAGGCTCTGATTGTGCCTACTCCGTGCCGCTGGACAGGGAGCGGATACTCTGGTTGTTTGGCGATACCTGCTTCGGCGAGGTACGCAACAGTCGGCGCGTGAACGCCCGACTGGTGATGGGCAACACGGTCGCCATCCAGCAGGGAAAAGAGGCGCAAACCGCGCGCCTTCAGTTCTTCTTCGGCAAGCGCGAGGGGGACAATCCCACCGCTTTCATCCGACCGCGCGCCTCACGGGGCTGGTTCTGGTTTGGGCACGGTATGGCAGATGGTCAAAGATTATGGCTTTTCCTTACTCATATTATGCCCACCGGCGAGCCAGGCGTGTTCGGCTTTCGCTCACAAGGAGCGTGGCTGGCAGAGGTGTACGACCACTCCCCCCCGCCTCCGCAATGGCGGTATCACCTGCATCAACTGCCTTTCTACCACCGCGAAGCCCGGTCCCTGCTCTCGTTCGGCAGCGCGGTCTGGAGCGACGGTCAGTGGGTGTATGTTTACGGCACTCGCGATGACCGTTCACATACTCCTCTGAAACGAGGACTGGTAGTTGCCCGTGTGCCCGTCGGCAAAATGGCTCATTTTACCACGTGGCAGTTCTGGACAGCGGATGGCTGGAGCCACCGCTGGCGCGAATGTTCCGTTTCAGGCGACGACATCGGGTCGGAGTTCAGCGTGAGCTATATCCCCGCCTTACGCCGATGGGCGCTGGTGTACTCCCCCGCCGACCTCTCGCCCGAAATCCGTCTGCGCTGGGCGGATTCACCGGTAGGTGCGTGGAGCGAACCACAAACCGCCTACCGTTGCCCCGATATCCACCAAGGACAACACGTCTTCTGTTACGCAGCGAAAGCGCACCCTGAGCTCTCCGCACCTGATGAGCTGCTCGTCACCTACGCTACCAACTCCTTCGAGATAAGCGAGGTATGGAACGACGCGGAGCTGTATGTGCCTCGCTTCGTGAGGTTACGGTTCTCCAGATGATGCTTCCTCCAGCACCACCATCTGATGTCCGCACACCTCGGGCACGGTCAGGCTGATGTATTCCCCTTCGATCTGGAAGGGTATCTGCTCGCGTTGGGGAGCCAGATACACCCGTTGGGGCGCGCCCGTGCGCAAACGCAACCGCACGTTGTATAACGGTATCACGTCTTCCAGATAGTCCGCCGCCAGCGTGCGCCGTTCGGGGATGTAGTGCAACAGATGCACCACCGAACGATGGTGTGCAGGCTGACGGTTCCACGTTACCTGCAGGGTGCTCGGTGCTTCGGCAACCACCAGCGGGTCAGGCAGCAACATCTTCAGCGCGTTCAGCACCAGCTGCTTATAGAAGAGCATCCCGTACTGCGCGAAGGTGCTGAACACCGGGTGCGTGAGGTATACCACACGCCCCTTTCGCAGCGCAGCAGCAAGCTCTGAGCGTCCTGCCACCGGCGTATGCGCATGACTGCAGAAGTGCTGGTAGGTGCGGTTGAAGTAGGGTTCCCAGATTTCGGCAAGCACCTCCGCCCCCTCTGCGGGTGACACCCTTTGCCCGCGCAGGTACATCACGTACTGCGTCTCGGCGATGCCCTCCGCCAGCGCGCCCAGTGGATGCACGAAATCGGGAGAATAAGGCAACTCTCCTTCGTAAACCGCCGGAAAGTCGCTCAGGGCAAAACCGGTACCGTCCTCGCGCAATCCCGATCGCCCCGTACACAGCAGCGCACCGCCCGCATCCAGATATGCCTGCACCTTCTGTGCCAGTGTATCGTCCAGCACCACCTCGTCGGGCAGTATCACCACGCGGTAGCGGCTCCAGTCGCTTTCGCCGTCGATGAAGTCAAACTGATGCCTGCCCTCCTGCAGGATGCGGTATGCTCCCAGGTTCGCAGGCGGAATCCGTACATGTTGAGGCTGTAAAACCTCTACATTAAAGACACCTATCTCGGTTATCGGTTCCGCTCCCGCACACCACTCTTCGCGCTCCTCCACCTGTGCGTACACCGAACCGATGAGGTCATACGTCGCCGGGTCCAGCCTGCCCGACGGATGCAACTGGTCGCCGATACTGCACTTCGCACCCAGCGCCAGCATCTGGAAGCACTCGTACTCCAGCGCCGCTTTCGGCTTGTAGCTGTTGAAGTGCCCCCACGAAACCGCAAACTTGCCCGTCATGCCGAGGCAGTCCAGCCCCAACGTGCGCGCATAACGCATGGTAATCGGGAAGTGCGCGTAGCCCCACCCTCCTGACGGCAGGGACTCCAGCTCCAGATGGGTGTAGGTGTGCAGGCTGGGACGGATAGAGGGGTTGATGTGCCCCGCGTTGAAGAAAAGGGTGCACCGCTTATTCCGGGCGCGCACCGCCGATGCGAGACGTTCTTTGGTGCGGTTCACCAGCAGGTCGCGCATCGCCTGCTGCGCTCTGGGGTCTGCAGGGTCCCAACCCTGTCGTTCGAACTCCTGCAGTGCCCACACGCTGAACACCTCGTTCTGGAAGATGATGTCAAAGAAGATGCCGTCCACTTCATCCCCAAAACGCTGCAGCACCTCGTCGGTCTGTTCGATGACGTAGTCGATATAGGGCGAAGCGAAGCAGTGCTTGTGCCAGCCGGGTTGCAGGGGCGGCGGTCCCGATCGCTTGCCGCTGGCGTCCACCTCCAGCCATTCGGGATGCATTCTCGCCATGTACTCATCCCAGCCGACGGTGATGTAAATGGGACAGCGGATGTCGTGCTTGTGACACGCCTCTATCTGCAGGGCAAGCAGGTCGCAGGTGAGATGCGGGTGTTTGTTCGGGAAGCGTGTTTCATGGTAAATCCAGCCGTGATGGCATCGGCTGAATAGCGTCACCGAGTTTACACGCGCCCGCTTCAGCGTCTCCACGAACTCGTCGGCGTTGAACTCCGAGCCAATGCCCGGGATTTTCTCTGAGGTGTGAAAATCCAGATGTACCTGTCGGAAACGCAGTTCATACATGGTTCCCCTCCTAGATGACCGATACAGCCAGAATGCTTATCGCCAACAATGCCAGCAGCAGGATGCCATCCGCCGCCACGCGCAGGTGGGTGGGAAACAGGCTACGCCATCCGAGAACCAGCGCCAGCACAATGGGCACCAGCGCAGGATACAGGTAACGTCCCTGCGTCTGAAAGTAGGTCAGAATAAAACGCACAAACGCCCCCACCACCAGCAACGTCAGCAATCCCGCCATCGCCCACCAGCGGTATGCCCCCTCCGCGAAGGTCTCTCGTTCACGCCACAGCGCCAGCGCAAAGCCCAGCAGGCTCAGCAGGTGCAGCACACCCAGTACCAGGTACACTCTGTCCGGCAGGAGGTTGGGAAGCCCCCTGGCGGCGGTCTGCGGTGTGCCGTAGGCAAACCAGAAGGAGCGGTATGTCCAGCTGGCTACCAGCTGCAGATACTCTGTCATGCTGGCTCCCCCCCTCAAAAACTGCTCAGCACGGGCGGTGCCTGCAAAGGTGCGCTCGAAAGCCCGAAGCAGCAGGGGGTCATCGTAGAGTTGCATGTTGCGCACGAACCAGGGGAACATCATCACCAGCGCAATCCCCACGCTCACCAGCAGTCCCAGCCATACCCGCGTGTGGCGCGTGCGAGCAACCAGCAACCACCCCACCACCATTGCCGGTATCAGCAACAGGGCGGTCACCTTTGTCAGTCCCGCCAGTCCTGCCCATAAGCCCATGCGCAGAGCAATCCAGCGCGAAGGCTTTGTCTGGGTGTACAGCAGGGCGAACTCCGCCAGCACCAGCGCGAACAGCAGGTTGGTCAGCGAGTCGTTGTTCACCGCCGAACAGATAGCGACATGCATCGGCAGCAGGGCGGTCACTCCCGCCGACATGAGTGCAACAGCGGGCGTCTCAGGTATCAGGAGGCGTGCGATGCGATGCACGGTCAGGATCAACAGGATGCCGAACAGCAGGGAAAGCATCCGTACCGCGCGGGCAGGCGGAACAGGCAGCATTTTGCCCACCTTCCACACCTGCGCTGCCAGCGTGTAGTACAGGGGCGGTTGGTGCGCCTCGTAGCCCGCGCCCGCGTAGCCTTCGAAACGGGGAAGTCTGCCCTCTTCTGCCACATAACGCACGTAAGCGATATGCGCTCCCTCATCCGGAGTGTGGAAGTAGCCGTTCCGTCCCACCGGCGTGCGGAAATTGAAGAGCAGGCTGAAGACCACAAACACCGCCACAATCGCCCAGAGCAGGGCAGGCGACAGAGTTTGCAGTTCCTCAGCAGGCACCTTCGTCTTCGCACGCCGCTTGCGGGACACGGCTACAGCTCCACCACCTGTGCGGTCTCCATGCCATCCAGTGCGCGGATTTCCGCCAGCAACGAGGCGTCAATGGGGTCGTCCACCATCAGCACCATCAGCGCCTTGCCGCCCACCTTCTCACGCCCCAGGTGCATTCCCGCGATGTTCACGTTTCGGCTGCCCAGCAACGTGCCCACGCGCCCGATGACACCGGGCTTGTCGGTATGTCGGGTGAAAAGCATGATACCCCGCGGTATGACATCTACGCGATAGCCGTCCACCGTCACAATGCGCGCATCGCCTTTCCCAAACACCGTGCCCGCAACCTCGTGCCTTTCACCCCCGGAGGTTTGCGCTGTCACAGTAATGAGCGAGGGATACATCTCGTGCGCTTCTGTCTGTTGCTGCAGGCTCTGGGTAACGTGGATACCCCGGCTCTGCGCAATCAGCAGCGCGTTGACCGGGTTCACCGGCTCGCTCAGCACCGGCTGCAGGATGCCCGTGACCACAGCGCGTGTCAGGATGTCCGTGGGCAACTCCGCAAAATCGGGACTGTAGGTCACCTGCACCTGCACCATCGGTGCACGCGCCAGCTGTGTGTGCAGCTTGCCGATTTTCTCCGCCAGCATGAGGTAAGGCGCAATGCGCTGCAGCACCTCTGGATCGATCGGCGGCAAGTTGACCGCACTGCGCGCCGGTCCACCCCGCAGCACCGATACAATCTGCTCCGCCACGTCTACTGCCACGTTCACCTGCGCCTCGGTGGTCGACGCGCCCAGGTGTGGTGTCACCACGCAGTTCTCCAGCGACAGCAAGGGGTTATCCGGGGTCGGTGGTTCCTTGCTGAACACGTCTACCGCCGCGCCCGCCAGCTTGCCCGAACGCAGCGCATCCGCTAACGCCTGCTCGTCCACAATGCCACCGCGTGCGCAGTTGATGAGGCGTGCGCCGTCTTTCATGCGCGCGATGCGCTCGGCGTTGATAAGGTGGCGCGTCTGCTCGTTCAGGGGGGTGTGTATCGTCACGAAATCGCTCTGTGCCAGCAGAGAGTCCAGGTCGGTAAGGGTGACGCCGATGCGCTCCGCGACCTCTGCCGGAGTGAAGGGGTCGTACGCTATCACCGTCATGCCTAACCCCTTCGCGCGACGCGCTACCTCCCTGCCGATTTTGCCCAGCCCGATAATGCCCAGCGTCTTGCGGTAGACCTCTGTGCCCACGAACTTGCTGCGCTTCCACTCGCCAGTGCGAAGGCTGCGGTCTGCCTGCGGGATGTTGCGTGCCATCGCCAGCATCATCGCCACCGTCAGCTCCGCCGCGGCGATGGTGTTGCCCTCCGGTGAGTTCACCACGATAATTCCGCGCTGTGTCGCTGCCGCCACGTCGATATTGTCTACGCCTACCCCTGCCCTGCCGATGATGCGCAGGCGCGTTGCCGCTTCGATGACCTCTGCGGTGACCTTCGTCTCGCTGCGCACCACCAGAGCGTCGTACTCGCCGATGATGCGGAGGAGATCCTCCTTCGGCAGCCCAGTGCGAACATCCACCTCTCCTGCCTGTCGCAAGACCTCGATGCCAGCTTCCGCGATAGGGTCGCTGACCAGAATACGTGCCATCAAACCGTGCCTCCTGTGGGAATGGCTGTTGCTGTCCAGAGAGAAGATTCGGACACGAGAGGCTTTTTCTCCTGCACCCACATGGCCACCCGTCAACGCACCTTACATCGCTCGGTGCACATACTCCCCGTAATCGGGCACGTGGCGCCGGTACTCGCCCGACATCAGCGGAGAGGAGATGATGAAATCCGCCGAAGCGCGATTGCACGCAATGGGGATGTTCCACACCACCGCAATGCGCAACAATGCCTTCACGTCAGGGTCGTGCGGTTGAGGCTCCAGCGGATCCCAGAAGAAGATGAGGAAATCTATCTCCCCCTCGGCGATTTTTGCCCCGATTTGCTGGTCGCCACCCAGCGGGCCGCTCTGCAGCTTGATAATGGGCAAACCCAAAGCCTCCTCTAACACTCTGCCCGTGGTTCCGGTGGCGTACAGGATGTGTTGAGCCAGCAGGTCGCGGTTGAAACTCGCCCATTCCAGCAGGTCCGCCTTTTTATGATCGTGCGCCACCAGCGCGATGCGTTTCCTGGCAGGCATGGCAACCACGGTGAAGTCAGGCATGTTCTCCCCTCAGCATGTCATTGCGTTACTACCATTTTACCCTGTAAAAATCCCGGTGGAACATGGTGGGTTTCGTGTAGGTGGTTGTGGGTATAGGGGCTACGTGATTTTTCGAACGCCCTCCTGTTTCTTGACTCTCCCGACCGGTCGAGCGATAATACAGTCGGAAGGAATACGTATTCACACAGAACCCGGCAACATTTCACCCGAAAGGAGGGTATGACATGAGACACACGCTTTCGTTGCTGGCGGTGACTGCCACCCTGTGGTACACTGCAAACGCCTTCGCCCAGCCGGTCATCGACGGCTCCTGGGACCCTGTCTACCGGATACTCGCCGTGCAAAACACCCAGACCGGCTTCGGCGACAGCAACCTGGGCATGGTGGACTACGCCAACGGCTCCGAACTGGACGTCGCCTACGGCATCGTCCAGGGTGGGTGGCTCTACCTGCTGCTGGCGGGTAACCTGGAGTCCAACTTCAACAAACTGGAAATCTTCTTCGACACCCGCCCCGGCGGGCAGAACCGCCTGCGCGGAGACAACCCCGATGTGGACTTCAACGGGCTCAACCGCATGGGGGACGACGGCAGCGGCAACGGCTTGACCTTTGACCCCGACTTTGAGGCAGACTTCTGGGTGGGGGTCACCGGTGGTGGTTCGCCGTATCGTCTGTATGCGAACTATGCGGAGTTAGGCAGTCCGGGTGTGGGGTTGTATCTGGGCAACACGGGTGCGGTGAGTGACGGTGTTCTGGTAGATGGGAGCAACCCGTTTGGCATCCGTGTGACGATCAATAACAGCAACACAGGAGGCGTCACGGGCGGTACTGGTTCGGGCAACGGTCTGGACGTGATGACGGGTGTAGAGCTGGCGATACCGCTGAGCGCCCTCGGCAACCCCAGCGGAGCGTTCAAGGTTTGCGTGTTCATCAACGGCTTCCAGCACGACTACCTGTCCAACCAGGTATTGGCGGGGATAGGTGGCGGGGGCAATCTCGGTGAGCCGCGTCTGGTGAACTTCGCCAGCATACCGGGCAATCAGTACTTTATTGTGCCCCAGCTCCATAGCATCTCGGGCAGGGTGGAACTGCGCGATTGGGACGCTCCTGTGATAGACATCCCCATTGAGGTGCAACTGCGTCTGGGAGGTTACCCCATCCGTAGCGAGGTCATCTATCTGGACCCGGACGGCTTTTACACCATCACGGACGTAGACAACGGCAGCTACGACATTGCCTTCAAAGCCAGCCACTGGCTGCGGACGGTAGTGCGCGGTGTCGAGGTGGTGGACGCCGATGTGACGGGCATCGACGTCTCCCTTACCAACGGCGACATCGACGGCGATAATGAGGTCACGCTGTTTGACTTCGGCGCACTGGTGGCGGCGTTTGGCTCGATGCCGGGTGAAGGCAACTGGAACCCCAACGCCGACCTGGATGGGGATACAGAGGTGACCCTCTTCGACTTCGGTATCCTCGTGCGCAACTTCGGCGCAATCGGGGATGAGTAGCCCTCACCTTCTTACCCCCCTCCCGAAAGATTCGGGAGGGGGGATTTTGCTTGACGCTACCTCGTCTTCTGGCGTAATATCCGCAACGCCCAGCTGATGCGCCCCTGCACGCTCCGCGAAGACTCCACCTGTAACCGCCGTTCCAGCACCGGTATCGCTGCAGAGGTGCCGACCTTTGCCAGCGTCTCTGCTGCCCCGTAGCGGATGTTGTTGTTGGGGTGCTCGCTCAGCAGTTTCAATAACACCGGCTCCGCACGACTGTCCCCCATGTTGCCCAGAGCATCGATAGCCGTCATCTGGAGGGAAAAGTCGTTGCTCTGTGCCAGCTCCAGCAGGTTGGGCAAAGCCACCGGGTCGCCGATTTTGCCAAGTGCGTCAATGGCTTCGCGCCGTAGCCTGGGTGAACCCACTCGAATTACCCCAAGCAAAGGCTCCACCGCATTTCTGCTACGCAACTCTCCTAGAGCGCGGATAGCTACTGCCTGCGCGTTCTCAGGCAGCTTACACGGTAGCGGTTCTGCGACAGACTTTAGCAAGGCAGGAATAGCGGGGTCACCGAGCAGAGACAGTATTTGGAACTTGAACCTTCCCGGTCCCCCGTTACCCGCCGCTTGTAGAATTGTCTCCACTGTGCGCGAAACATCCATCCCTTTCGTGCGTATCTGCCAGTATGCCCACTCCGGGTCTTTTTCCCCAGGTTCAAGATGATAGCCAGCCCAAGGCACTGCAACAGAGCCAAAGAGAAAAAGGTCTTCCTCCAGTAAGCCTACAACCCTGCCGTCCTCGAACTGCGCCAGCCAGTGCAGGATAGCGAAACGGCTGAAGAACCACTGTGCCTTCGTCATTTGCTGCTTTGCCTTCTCCAGCGCCTCCAAGATTACTGTCACCGCATCGTTTGCACCCATCTTCGCCAGTGCACGTATACCATAGCCGAACCGCTTTACCGCCATTGATGTCCAACGCTCACCTGCTGTAAGAGCGCCGGGGTAGCTTGTTGGGTTTCTGACCCAGTCCAGCATCGTGTTCTTGTAAGCCTCCGGACCCTTCGCGCGAGCCTGAATGCGCTCTATGCTCAACTGCGCCAATACCACGTCTGACTGCGTTGCCCAGTCGTTCATCTCCCTTCTGCGCTGAATGAACTGCTCTATCTCGGGTATCAGGTCGGGTGTGCCCACGTCCCCTAACCGGTTGAACACATACGTTCGGGTCTCAAGTTGAAGGATACCTTCAGGGGCAGAAAGCGGTTCTATCACCGGAGCGCTTTGGCGTGTGCTGACGAAGCGGATGTGCTCGTGCAGGTAGCGCAAGAGTGTAGCGGGGTCTTTCTCGGACTCGCGGTAGATACGCACCCACTGTGCTGGCGTCTGCCGTAGAGCGATAGCGGGCATCACCAGAGGGTCTTTGGGCTGAGGCAAGTCCGCCATCACCACCGATGCAAGCAGCGGGCATAAAGCGATGGCGAACAGCGCTTTGCGTCTCATTTTAGTTTCCTCCTTATCTCTGCTCGGCGCAGGTCACCGTGCTTTTTGGCGTAGCACATTTATCGCCGAACGCATGGCTCCTCTGATCACCGGATATGGTTCATTTTGCAAGATTTGTTCTAGCTTGGGGATAGCAGCAGGCGTACCTGCTCGATGCAACGCCTTAGCAGCGATAACACGGATGTTTGGGTCTGGATGCGCCACGAGATCTAGCAGCAGTGGCTCGGCACGTTTGTCTTCTAACCGTCCGAGAGCTTCGATAGCCGCCACACGTAACTTCATGTCTCTGTCTTGCTTTGCTGCAGCCAGCAGGTCGTCGAAAGCCTCTCGCGCTCCAAGCCACCCGAGTCCGCGCGCTGCGTCCGCCTTATACGGACCGCGCCGAAGGATGTTCAAAAAAGCGCGAGCGGCTTCTGGCGCACGCATCGTGATGAGCACGTCAAGGGCAACACTAACGGCATGGTCAGGACTATGCAGGTCCTCCAACACTTTGACCAGCACAGGCACCGCCGGCTGACCGATGTACTCGAGGATATCGCGCTGGCGAAGGTTCCCTTTGCTTGACTCATAAGCGATCTCCAGTATTGCCTGCTCCAGGCTCATGCCTTCCGTACGCATCTGCCAGTATACCCAGGCAGGATCGGGCTCGCCGGGCTCTAGCGGTAGCGTGTAGATCCCTCCATGCACAATCACTGGAAAACAACTACCGACATACTCTCGCAAGACCTCCATCGCTCGCTTGTCTCCAATGCGTGCCAGAGCCCGCCCGCACATTTTGGTGAGGTCTGAGGACACACGCTCCATCAGCACCGGCACCGCCTCCCTTGCCTGCAACACGCCCAGCGCACGCGCGCCTTCCTCGACCTTTTGCCAGATGGGATACACGTTGTCTCCCGGACGCAATTCAACAGGCTCTGGTGTCCGTACCCATTCCATCATCGCTTTCACGTAGGCGTCCTGGCCCTGTAGGCGGTATCTGATGCGTTCTAACGCGCAACGCACCTCGTCCGCGAACTGTTTCAAGTCCTCCCTCATACCCCTGGCTGCTTTAGCCCGTGCCTCGAACCGTTGGGCATACTCTTCCAGAGGCGCTATTAATTCGGGCGGGGCGTTGTCACCTAGCAGACGTACGGCGTACAGGCGCAAGTGGTAGCGCAGCCACCCGTCGCTCAAATCTGGAGGGGTTCCACCATACAGTTTGCGGTCAAGCCACTCCTCGTCCAGGTAGGATAACAAGGCTGCGGGGTCTCTTTGGGCAAGGTGATACATTTCTACCATCTCGTGAGGGGTGGGCTCGAACAAGATAGCTGGCATCACCCACTTGCACCTCGCCTTAATAGGTGATAGGAGTTACGCAGTTGACGTCAACTCCTTTTTCTGAGTATCAGACTAACACAACCATGCCAATCCTGTCAACAGGAGTGAACCAGCGTGAACCCACCCAAACCTGATGACACGGACTACATCCACTTCCTCATCGCCAGCCAAAGGGTGTTCACCTGCACCCAAGCCGCCCGATGCCAACCCGAGACACACGGCACAGCCGCACACGATGCCTGCACCCGCCTGCTGGCACCGATACGGAGGCGTTGTGGCAGCCAGCACAGCAGTGGATACACAAGCAGAAGGGGATACGACGACACCATCTTAGACCAGCCCTATGCGCCGCAGATGGAGTGGGTCTGTGACCACTGGAGTGGCAAACACCGTCGCGTGGTCCAAGGCATTTGCCTGTTGACGTTGCTGTGGACACAAGGGGAGGCGCTCGTTCCCTGTGACTATCGGGTGTATACCAAGAGAGAGACGAAGAACGAGTGATTTCGGGCGATGCTTGGGGTAGCGCACGCTCGCGGTTTCACACCCAAGTCTGTTCAGATGGACAGTTGGTCTTCTGGGGTAGAGAACCTGAAGGCGATACGCGCTTTGGGCTGGCACTTTCTGACGAGGCTCAAGAGCAACCGCTTGGTGAACCCCGATGGGAAAGGGAACGTGCCTCTGGGCACGGTAGAGATAGGCGCGCAGGGTCGGATAGTTCATCTGAAGGCGTTCGGTTTCGTCAAAGTATTTCGGACAGTTTCCTCCAACGGAGACGTGGCATACTGGGCGACGGACGACTGAGAGATGACGGAGGCACAGCGTGCGCAGTGGGAACAGATGGGTTGGGGTATAGAGGAATACCATCGTGCTTTGAAGCAGTGTTGCGGGGTGGAGCGCGCGCAGGTTCGGCAGGCGGTGTGTTGGTTGGGGCACTTGCAGTGTGCGTTGCGTGCCTTTTTGCGGTTGGGGTCGTATCGTTTGCGCAGCGGGGTGAGTTGGTATGAGGCGAAGCAGCGCATCATTCGGGATGCGATACGTGCCTATTGGAGGCATCCCCTCTCTGTCGCGCAGCCAACTGCGTAACTCCTATACCATTTTACCCTGTAAAAATCCCGCTTGGCTCCTCTGCCATTCCTTTACTAACAGCGATAACGAGGTCACGCTGTTTGACTTCGGCGCACTGGTGGCGGCGTTTGGCTCGATGCCGGGTGAAGGCAACTGGAACCCCAACGCCGACCTGGATGGGGATACAGAGGTGACCCTCTTCGACTTCGGTATCCTCGTGCGCAACTTCGGCGCAATCGGGGATGAGTAGCCCTCACCCTCTTACCCCCCTCCCGAAAGCTTTCGGGAGAGGGGGATTTTGCTTGACGCTACCTCGTCTTCTGGCGTAATATCCGCAACGCCCAGCTGATGCGCCCCTGCACGCTCCGCGAAGACTCCACCTGTAACCGCCGTTCCAGCACCGGTATCGCTGCAGAGGTGCCGACCTTTGCCAGCGTCTCTGCCGCCCTGTAGCGGATGTTGTTGTTGGGGTGTTCGCTCAGCAGTTTCAGTAACACCGGCTCCGCACGACTGTCCCCCATGTTGCCCAGAGCATCGATATAGGTGGGAACCTGTTTCCCTGCGTACTCCGCGATAAGATGCCCTCTTTGCGGTGTAGGCAACCTCGAAAAGGAGTTCAACGCCTCCTCCTGAGCACCTCCCTGATGGTTACCTCGACCATCTCCTTCAAGTTCTCGTCCTTTTCCTCCGACCACAACTGGCGAAGCGTGGCGAGCGAACTCAACGTGGCACACGTCTGCAACGCTCTGAAGGCGTTCAAGCGAACACTCGTGTCGGGATGGGTGCCAGCCAGATCCAGAAGTACCGGCTCCGCGCGCGCATCGCCCAGCAAACGCAACGCCTCCAGCGCGCCCAGTTGAGGCATGAAGTGCTGGTCATAAGTGGCTACATAGAGCAGGTCATCCAGCGCCTCGCGCGCGCCGATACGACCTAAAGCTCGCGCCACAGCGCTGCGCAAGCTCGGCGATGCTGTCGGACTGCGCATCAGCCCCCGCAACTTTGGTACCGCCTCATGGATGCGCCACTTCCCAAGCAGGTTCGCTATAACTATCTGCGCAACGTCCCCATTCCTGCCCTTAGGCGGGTCGGTCAATGCGCGCAAAAGATACGGTATGGCTACAGCACCGACGTAGTCTTCTATGATTTGCTCCTGCCTCAGCCAGCTACTCTCTTCCGCCGCCGAGCGCAATAACTCCCATGTCGCCTCCTCAAGACTCATCCCGTCTGTTCGCATCAGCCAGTAGACCAGCAACGGATCTAACTCCCCTACCTCCAGGGCGTTCCTCCAACCATATAAAGGCGTCCGGCTGAGTTCCAGTTTCAGCATCGGCATCGCCCGCTTGTCGCCAATACGCGCCAGTGGACGTACCAGATACTCTACCAGAGCCCCGCCGTGCCATCGGGGGGTCTGCCACAACTCCAGCAACGCGGGCACCGCCTCACTGGCGCGGATGACACCCAGAGCACGCGCCGCCTGCACCACCCGGTCTAAGTACTCCAGCATCGGCTGGTTGGCTGGAGAATCGGGTTCCGGTGTCCGCAGCCAGCGAATCATCTCCTGCACATAAGCCTCTCTACCCATCATCCGGTAGCGAATGCGCTCGGCAGTGAGCTCCAGCACAAAGGCGACCTGCCGGTCCGATGGATAGCCCGGTTCACCAAACCGCTCCGGCTTGCCCTGTCGGTAGCGGTTGGCAAGTTGCAGCAGGGCGGGGATAAACGCCGGTCCGCCTACGTCACCCAGCAGAAGGATGGCGTAATTACGGCAACGGCGTATGCTTGTTGCCCATGGCGGGTAGACCTGACTGTTGGGGTTGTAGTACTCTTCGGGATCGATGTACTGCAGCAGCAAGTGGGGAGCTGTATGCGCTATGTCGTATAGCCATATCGCCTCCGGCGGTGTGGGTTCCATCAGCAGCTGAGGTTTCACCAGCGTCTTGGGCACCTTCAAGGGCGAATCTGCCATCCCTACAGTGCAGAAGAGCAGACTCAGCACAAAGCACAATAGACTCGCGTGTTTCATGTAGGTGCCTCCTTGCCTGTTAACAGGATATGGTTTGTGAGCGTGCTACCAGTGGTCCTGACGTCCTCCTACCGACCAGTCTTTATCATCCAAGGAACCGATAATGTAAAATCCTTCCGGGTAGCCACCCCAGTCCCCCCAGAGTCTGACCAGCATTTCGAAATCTTCCTTAACATCCGGGGGCAGATTGCGCAAATTGCCACCGGGAATTCCTGTCCACCACTCGATGATGCTGAAACGGTTGCCAGGGTCGCAGTGGAATCGGTTTTGCATACGAGTTTCAAACTCATTGCTCAGAGCGTCACCGTCGTCGTCGTAAACCTGGCTTCTTGGTTTCCAGTCGTCATACCTGGGTGGGGTGCCGCCGATTTCGGCGACGCCAAAACCCAGCCAGTCCTGCAAGAACCAGCTTCGGTGCGTAAATTCATGCTTGATGCTTGCGCCGATGCAACAGGCGTTCCGCCGCTGTCAGCCTGCGCTCCAATGTGCAGGGTAGGCTCTCCCACTATAAGGAAAACGAAGTCTATCGTCAAAGCGCCGTCCCGCCGTGCGTAGTCTGGGTTGGTATCTGTGATGGTACACTTTACCCAAACTACGTCAGGAAGCGGTTACACAAAGGCATTAGGCAAAGAAACGTAGTCATGGAAGGGCAGCTGTCCACCAACAGGATACAATTCTCCTTGACCGCTGACGAGCTGCCAGCTGCAAACAAGGTTTGCGGGGATTTCCCTTTCCTTATTCGTTATGCCATCCGGCAATCTTTTACGAGGGTCTCCTCCTTCTATATACACGTTGTCGTAATCAACCAGTCGCACGCTTAAACCGATTGCCTGAGGTGGATATGTCACGCTAAATCGTTCCCATAATGAGGGATACTGAGCGACCACACGGATAGCGTCGCCCGGGGCGTAAACCGTTCTGTCCCGCGGTGCTGCACTCAGCCCGAAGGCGGATACTGCAATGTGATATCTCCATAGTCCAGACTGGGGCAGGTTCATGACAAAAGGAGCGTCGGTTGGAACCTCCATCCAGTATACCACCTGCGCCGGATCATCCTCGCGCAGCGCCTCGATGCACACGGTTAGCGGTCCCCCTTCCCACGCCTCCAGATCGACCATACCGCTAATACTATACCCCTCACTCGGTGCAGGCTGCCGAGGCAACGCGGGGTCAAACGGCTCCGCACCCATTGCACCGAAGTTGCGTACCACAATGCCGTAGTCCAACAGCGTCACTTCACAATCACCGTCCAAATCGGCGCGAGGGTCCCAGTTGGGGTCATTCGGTGTGCTCCCGAAAGCGCTCACCACGATGCCGAAGTCCAAGAGGGTCACTTCGTTATCGCCGTCACAGTCACCGTTGAGCAGGGTGATGTACAGTTCTTGCGCTTGCAGGGGAGACAACAGCAAGCACAGGCTGAAAACTGCCCAGGGGGGACAGAAAAGCGTGCTTTGCAAGACACCTTGAAGAACCTCCCTTCGTCCATCGCCTGTTCCACAGGCTTACTTGCAGTATATACCTGATGTGCAATGTTTGTCAATAGTTTTTCGGAACCAGCTGCAAGCTTTTTCTGCTTTCCTCTCGGTTGGGTGTTGCGACCGAAGCCGCACCCTGTCAGCGGCACCGATTCGCCCATACTCCAACAATCCACGTGTAGCGGCGTGTTTGCCTCATGACGAATCACTCCCTCTGTTTCAGGGGGTTTTTGCCCTTTCGTCGGGTATACTCGATAAAACCTTGAGGAAAGGAGACGATGTCGTGCGCTGTCTGCTGGACATGACCGGTGAAACACACTCCGAAGAGACGCTCTATCGGCAATTATCCTTCCCTCCCGCCCCTGCGGACCGCCCTTATGTGTTTCTCAACATGGTGAGCACGCTGGACGGCAAAATCACACTGGGAGAGGTAGGAGACACCGCCTCCGGTCTGGGTAGCTCGATGGACCAGGCTCTCATGAAGCGTCTGCAGGCTAATGCCCAGGCGGTGCTGATCGGCGCAAGCACTCTGCGGGTGGGACATATCACCTACCCCTCGTCTCTGTGGCGGGCGGTGGTCACTGGCAGAGGCGACATTCCCGCCAGTTCTCGCTTCTTCACCGAGGCGCCCGGCAAAGCGGTGGTCTTCACCACCGAGAGGATGCCTGAGGAACAGCGTAAAAACCTGCAAGAAGTGGCGCACGTGGTGATATGCGGGACAGAGCGAGTGAACCTTCCTCAAGCGCTCTCTTTCCTGCGCCACCAGCTGGGTATCGAGCGGCTGCTGTGCGAAGGAGGCGGAGAGCTGAACTTCGAAATGTTCGCTGCGGGGGGGATAGATGAATGGTTCTTGACCCTCGCGCCGAAGGTGAAGGGGGGACGCCACATCACCACCACCGTAGAAGGCGCGGGACTGCCGCGCGAGCAGGTAGTTCAGATGCAACTGCTCTCGGTGTACGAGCATGAAGGCGAGCTGTATCTGCGTTACAGGAGGCGAGGGTGAGCGATGTCGCCTGCGGAGTTTCGCGGATTGGTGCAGGAAGCCATCGACTCGCTGCCTGAGGACATCCTGCGCCACCTGAAAAACGTGCAGGTGCTGGTGGAGTGGACTGCCTCGCCCGAACAGCGACGCAAGATGGGATTGCGTCCCTGGGAGGACCTGTTCGGGCTGTACGAGGGAGTGCCGCTCACCGAGCGAGGCGTTACCTCCGGCGAACCCCTCTTCCCCGACCGCATCACCATCTTCCAGCGACCGATTGAACGGCGCTATCGCACCCCGGAGCGGATTCGCGATGCTATCCGTCGAACGTTGATTCACGAGATTGCGCACCATTTTGGTATCAGCGACGAGCGATTGCGTGAGATCGGAGCTTACTGAGCCAGAGGTACACCCATGATAATCTGGATATGCACCGACATGGAAGGCGTTGCGGGTATCGACAGCTGGGACCAGTGCTATCATCCCGACGACAACGCTCCCGAATATCTCTACGGGCGTGAGCAGCTGACCGCCGATGTGAACGCGGCAGTGGCTGGCTGCTTCGACGCCGGAGCCACCGAAGTACGCGTCATTGACGGGCATGGACGCAACCGCAACCGGGGCTTCCTGCGAGAGAAGTTAGACCCGCGGGCAAAACTGGTCTGGTTCAGCAGTTTCACCCCCATTCGCTTCGAAGGGCTGGACGAAAGCGTACAGGCAGTAGCAATGATTGGGCAGCACGCCATGGCAGGCACGCTGAACGCCTTCATCGACCACACACAGGCGCCCAAAGAGATATGCCGCTTCTGCATCAACGGGCAGGAGCACGGCGAGATGAGCCAGTTTGCTCTGTATGCAGGCGCGTATGGGGTGCCGCTGGTATATGTATCCGGTGACGAGGCATTGTGCGAAGAGGCACGTCGGTTGTTCCCACACGTGCGCTGCACCCCCACCAAGCGTGGCACCGGCTGGGCGACCTGTGAACTGTATCCTCCCGATGAGGTGCGTGAGCGCATCCGTCACGACATCGCCGAAGCCATTCGCACTGCCGACCGCTCTCACGCGTGGCGTGTGCCCGTGCCGATAGAGGTCTCGGTAGAGTGGGCATACAGCGGACTGGCGGACTATCGTGCGCAGTTCGCCGGCGTGCAGCGCGTGGACGCCCGAACGGTGGCATGGAAGATTGAGGACCCGAGGGACATTTACATGTTCCCCTGCGAGTCGTGGCAACCGGGCAACGTGTATTCGGGTGCGGGAGATACATGAACATCCTACTTCGCCGAAAACAGGTCAAAACGAGCTACATCCTGCTGATGTTCATGCTCGTAGCGTCCGGTACGGCGGCGCAGGTGACCCGCGTGCACAATGTGAGCCAGCTCCGCCAGGCGATACGCAACGCCCGCCCAGGAGATACTATCCTGCTTGCCTCGGGGGAGTATGAGGGAGGGCTGTTCTTCGAGAACGTGCACGGCGCGCCGGGGAAACCCATCGTCATCGCGGGAGAAAAGCCGGACAATCCCCCTGTGATTCGTGGTGGCGGCGAGTGCCTGCATCTTAGCAAGGTGTCCCACATCGAGATCCGCCATCTGGTACTGGCAGGTGCGCGTTACAACGGTCTCAATATCGACGATGGTGGTCATTACGACTCTCCTGCTCACCACATTGTGCTCCAGGGCATCACGGTCAGAGACATCGGTCCCGAGGGCAACTGCGACGGCATCAAACTCTCCGGCGTCACCGATTTTCGCGTGGAAGGATGCACGGTAGAACGCTGGGGCGACGGCGGTCAGGGCATCGACATGGTGGGCTGTCACCGTGGGCTGATTGCAGGATGTACCCTGCGCTTCGTGGATGATAAAGGGTATGGTGTTCAGGCGAAAGGTGGATGTACGGGCATCACCGTACGCCGGTGTCGATTTGAGCACGCGGGGGCACGCGCCATGCAAATCGGCGGCAGCACCGGTTTGCAGTTCTTTCGCCCCCCGCTCAAAACCGGCGGCGAGCACGCCGAAGCGCGAAACATCACCGTGGAGGGATGCACTTTCATTGGCTCCACGGCGGCGGTGAGCTTCGTGGGCGTGAACGGGGCGACTGTGCGCTTCAACACCATCTATCGCCCGAAGCGATGGGCGATTCGCATCCTGCAGGAGACGCGCGCCGAGGGTTTCGTGCCCTGCCGCAATGGGCGATTCACCGATAACCTCATCGTCTTCCGCTCCGATGAGTGGTTTGAAGGGGGTGTGAATATCGGTCCCTTCACCGCTCCCGACACCTTTACTTTCGCCCGAAACTGGTGGTACTGTGAAGATGCGCCAGAGCGAAGCAAGCCGACACTCCCGACCCCTGAAAGGGAAGGAGTATACGGCGTGAACCCGCGCCTGCGCGCCCCAGAGAAGGGCGACCTCGCGGTAGAGACGGGGAGTGCGGCGCAGCGTGTGGGAGCACATGCCTTGCCTTGAGGAGCTTGCCGACTTTGCAGAGCGGGTGACCCTGCGCTGGTGGGATACAGAGGGGATGCGCTATGCGGCGATGAAGTGAACTGTAGATGCAGTATAATAATCCTGTCATGTCCAATCAGACGCCCGAACAGAACGACGACAAGCTGTACACGATGAGCGCGGGGTTGCTGCGTGCAGGCAACACCGTAAGTGTGCTGCTCCTGGCAACGGGTATTCTGCTCTCCCTGTGGTTCAAGAACCATATACCTCACCGCACACACTCTCTGCTGGACGCCTGGCACAACCTGCGACGCGGAGAGCCTCTGGGATTTCTGGAAGTAGGCTTGCAGATGGTGGTGCTGACGCCCATGTTGCTCTCTCTGGCGATTTGCCTCTATGCGATCGCGCACAAACAACGTTCCCTGCTCATACCGTCACTGCTGGTACTGGGAGGATTGGTGCTGAGCTTATGGATAGGCATCGCGTGGTAGCCCTGCCCTCGTATGCGAAGGTGAACCTCACACTGGACGTGCGGGAACGCCTGCCCAACGGCTACCACCTGATTCAATCGGTCATGCAGCAGATCAGTATGGCGGATGAGGTCACCGTGCAGATGGATGGTGAGGAAGGCATCCGCCTGGAGTGTACAGACCCGGCGATTCCCTGCGACCAGACGAATCTGGCATGGCGTGCCGCCGAACATTTTTACGCCCGGCTGGGGGAGCCTCCACACATACATATCACCCTGCGCAAGGGTATTCCGGTGCAAGCGGGATTGGGAGGCGGCAGCAGCAACGCGGCAACCACCCTGCGCGCGCTGAATATCCTGTACGGGCAACCTCTCTCCCTGAAGGAGCTACAATCGCTGGCGATTTCGCTGGGATCGGATGTGCCCTTCTTCCTGCTTGGGGGCACCGCACTGGTAGAGGGGCTTGGTGAGGTGGTCACTCCCCTGCCCGTGCCTGCCAGCCACCCGCTGGTGATCGCGGTTCCTTCAGTGGGCGTCTCCACCGCATGGGCGTACGGGCGCATCGATGAGGAACGCGCCATCGCCGAGGTGGAGGAACTGCCGCCACCGCGCACACCGGCAATGGTCAACGCCTTGCGGGCAGGGCTGAACTGGCTTCCCTTGCTGCACAACGATTTCGAAGCGGTAGTGCTGACCGAACATCCCGAGATACAACGCGCCAAACTGCATATCATCTCTTCCGGGGCGCAATCTGCCTTGCTGTGTGGAAGCGGCTCCGGAGTGATGGGCGTGTATGCCGATGATGTGACCGCACAGCGCGCTCTCACGCGCTTGCGACGAGCAGGCTTCCGCGCGTGGAGATGCACCTTCTGCTGGCGGTAACAAAAAGCGGGGGTGCGCTGGGCAGACGCACCCCCGTGCGGGCGGGAGGGGTCAGGCTGCTTTGGGCTGGGGTTTGCGGGCTAAGACCTCGAACTTCGGTTTGTAATCAGGACACTTGTACGACTTGGAGTACTCTTTCGGGTTCTCCGCCTCGCTGACGAATATCTGCGCTCCCGTCACGGCGCATCGCTCGTAGGTGCGGTCGTAATTGCCGCAGTCGTAGCACCGACGCAGCACCGTCCAGCACACACTGCACCGCAGGCTGCCAATCAGCTCCACACGCCCGCACAACGGGCAGTGGATGTACACCTCGCGGAAGCCGTACTCTTTGTTCTGCAAGGCGGTACGGACACGCTGGTTGAATTGCTCCAGCTCATGCTGCAGCTCGCCCGTTGTTGCCAGCAGCTGGTTCATCTGCTGCGTATTGATGAACTCGATCACGCGGTCATCCAGCAGGTCCGACACCGCCGAACACGCCTTCTGCAGGTTCTTCAAGTGCTGTTCGGCGGTCTGTGGCTTGTAGGGTCGCTGCCGTTCACGGTGCGCTCCCAGATGCTTCAGCATCTCCTCGGTGACGTGCAAAGGCACGCGCAGGAACGCCTCTTTCTTGTTCGGATATTCCTGAATAGCGTTCACGATTTTTTCCAGGTCGCCGATGGAGAGTTTCTCGTTGCGCACCTTCTCCACCAGACGCAGCTGGGTGCTGACCTCTTTATTCAGGGGCAGCAGCGCGCGGGCGTGCCCTTCGGTAAACGCACCGTTGTTGCCGTTTGCCGAGGGGGGTTTCATCAGCTCCTGCTGAATGACCTGGGGCAGTTCCAGCAACTCCAGGTGGCGGCGCAGAGTGGTTTCGCTCACCCCCAGCGTGCGCGCTACCTGCTCCCAGCTCATCATGGTCAGCAGCTTCTGGATAGCTTGCGCTCGCTCGATGGGGTTCAGGTCCTCGCGCTGGAAGTTCTCCAAAAGCGCGTCCGCAGCCGCTTCCTCGTCGCTCAGCTCGCGGATAATAGCGGGTATTTCGGTCAACCCAGCCATCTGCGCTGCCCGGTAGCGACGTTCACCCATCACGATTTCGTAACGTCCATCCGCCGTCGGGCGAACGACGATGGGCTCCAGCACCCCGCGCTCCTTGATGGACTGCGCCAGCTCCTGCAGGCTCTCCTCGTAAAAGGTCTGGCGAGGTTGGTTTTTCCCGGCAACAATCTGCTCCAGCGGTATCATCTGCATGTCTGGCATCTCAGGAAGTCCCTCCCTGTATCTCTTCACAGATTCCTTTCCACACCCTCTCTCCCCGAAAACCCGTATCTTTGCGGTTTTCTGAGCAGAAACCCTCTGCTCCCCCATCCTCACAACCGATAATAGTCTCAGAAAAGGGGCGATGAGGATGCCGCAGAGCACAGTCATCGATACTCAAATTATCTGTGGGGTGCCCGTGCTGCAGTGGCAGGGTGTGCTGGACAATGCCAGGTTGGGGCACTGTGAGCGCATCCTGCAGTCGCTGACACACAGTGGATACCGCGAACTGGTTCTGGACCTGCAGAGGGCAACCATCACTGCCCCACGCGAACTGTGGAGGCTCTTACGAACACTGGAGAGAATGCTTCCAGACCACACGCACGCAGAGGTGGTGTTGCCTGCGAGTAGTCCGCCAGTACGCCATCCCAAAAGGATACGGATTGCCCAATCGGTAGCTCTGGCGCTGAGCCACATTACCCGGATGCCGGCAGCGAGTTTGCAGGCATCGCTCTCCGTGCATGTGCGCTGGCAAGAAGATCAGGGATGAGGAGTGAAACGCATGGAGCAGAAACAACCCACCGACCTGAAAGTGGTGCGTATTATCGACCCCTCGCTGTGCGTGGAGTGTCGTTTTGCATATATTGCCACCGTGGAACTGATGGACGGCAGTCTCAAAGAGATGCTGTATTGCCGTCGCTTAGACTGCGATAACTGGGACTACGCCGAGTGGGATGAAGAGGAATGGAAAGCATTATGGGGAGAGGAAGCGGCTTAGCTTTCGCAGACGTCGATAAGCAACCACAGCGCCGCCCCACGGCGACAGCCAGACTGCTCTGCGACATGCAGCGCGAATCGGCAGAACAGACACTGTTCACGCTGGCGGCGCTGGAGTACTACGAGCAAGAACTGCTGCGCGCTCTGCAGCAAAGGTATCCCCACGATGCTTGCGCTGAGAACAACAGGCTGGTGGAGCCGGTCCACCAGCACCCCCCAAACCCGTGCTAACAAAGCGGCAGTTTGCTAACTACCTTGCCGGGCTTCTATCTCGTCCACCACCTGAAGCACCTTTCGCACGGGGTCGGCGTCCGCCGTCACCGAACGCCCGATCACCAGATAATCCGCCCCCGCGCGAACCGCTTGAGAGGGGGTGGTGATGCGCCTCTGGTCGCCTGCACTGTCTCCAGTCAATCGTATGCCCGGGGTGACAATCAGAAACTCTCCCCCGAGCCTCTGGCGCAGCGCCCTTGCCTCCTGTGCCGACGCTACCACGCCATCCATACCCGATTGCTTTGCCAGCAACGCCAGATGCACCACCTGATTCGCCGCCCCACGCCGCGTACCTACCTGCTCGCGCAGCTCCTGCGAGGAAAGGCTGGTCAATACGGTGACCGCAATCAGCAAAGGCGGCTGAGGCGCGGAGTGCGCCGCTTCCACCGCCGCTTCCATCATGGCGCGCCCTCCCGAAGCGTGCACGTTCACCATCCATACACCCATCCGCGCGATGGCACGCACCGCCCGCCCGACCGTGTTCGGGATGTCGTGCAGCTTGGCATCGTAGAACAGTCGGCTGGCTCCTGCCTCACGCAGCTGGTCAAAGATACCGAAGCCTGCGGCGTGTACCAGCTCCAGCCCCACCTTGAATCCGCCCACATACGGCGAGAGCACCCTCACCCACTGTACCGCCTGCTCGGCGTCGGAAGTGTCCAGGGCAATCAGAACTCGCTCTCGGGCTTGCATCGCTTCACCGTGCCGACGATGTCTTCCACATCCTTCTCACCCTGCTCCAGCAAGTACTGCTCGATCCCCTCCAGCACTTCGATGCTCACGCGCGGGTTCACATAGTTCGCCGTGCCTATTGCCACCGCCGACGCTCCCGCCAGCAGGAACTCCACTGCATCGGTGGCGTTCATGATGCCACCCATGCCGACGATGGGCACTTTCACCGCCTGCGCCACTTTCCAGACCATGTACAGCGCAAGGGGCTTAATCGCCGGTCCCGACAGACCGCCCGTGATGTTCGCCAGCTTGAAACGGCGCGTTTTGGCGTCAATCGCCGTACCCACGAAGGTGTTGACCAGGCTCAGGATGTCCGCGCCGCCGTCCACCGCCGCCCGTGCGGTCACGGTAATATCCGTCACGTTGGGAGAGAGCTTCACCATCAACGGCAGGCGTGTGCGCTGGCGCACCCTGCTCACCACCTCGCGCGTGGCTTCGGGGTCTACGCCGAAGTGGATGCCCCCCTTCTCCTGATTGGGACAGGAGATATTCATCTCCAGCGCGTGTACGCCCTCTACCCCGTCCAGTCGCTCCGCCAGCTGCTCGAACTCCTCGTAAGAGTCGCCTGCAATGTTCACGATGACCGCGCAACGATACTGGCGCAAGAAGGGCAGCTTTTCGTGAACGAACGCCTCCACCCCCACGTTCTGCAAGCCGATGGAGTTCAGACAGCCTGCTGCCGTCTCCACCATGCGGGGCATGGGGTTGCCTGCGCGAGGATGCAGGGTAGTGCCTTTCACCATAATACCGCCCAAGCGGTTCAGGTCTACCAGGTCGGCGTATTCGCTGCCGTAGCCGAACGTGCCCGACGCCACCAGCACGGGGTTCTGCAGGCGCAGCGGTCCCAGCTGTACCGCCATCTTTACCGCGCTCATTTCCATACCACCTCCGTCGCATCGAAGATGGGACCGTCCACACACGCCCGCTTGTAGTCTGTACCTTGCGGGGTACGCACCTTGACCGCGCAGCCCAAACATACCCCCAGCCCACACGGCATCAGCGTCTCCATCGACACCTGACAGCGCAGGTGGTGCTTGTGGGCAAACTGTGCCACCGCCTCCAACATCGCGGTCGGTCCGCAGGCGTATATCTGGCAATGGTCATGAGGGAGTTCACCGCGCCGGTGCAGGCTCTTGAGCACATCGGTCACTTTACCCCGCTCGCCCAGGCTGCCGTCTTCCGTGACCGCCCACAGATGGACGCCTAACTCGGCAAAATGCTCCTGACACACCAGCAGGTCCTGCCGACGCGCTCCGTTGACGACCACAATCCTGTGGCGAGGAATGCCCTGTTGCACCATCTCCTCCGCCAGCAGATACAGCGGCGGCGCGCCCACACCACCTGCCACCAGCACATGGAGTATTTCGTTCGCAGGTTGCCGCAGGGAGAAGCGGTTGCCCAGCGGTCCAACGACGAACACGGTTTCGCCCGGCTTCTTGGCGGCAAGCATTCGGGTAAAGGTACCTCGCGCCAGATAGACCACCGAGAAGTTTCCCCGCTCGGGGAACCTGCGGAACACGCTGAACGGTCGGCTGAACAGCGGCTCGTAACCGCTTTGCACACGCATCTGCACAAACTGCCCGGGTTGCGCGTGCAGTGCAACGGTTGGGCAATGGATTTCTATTTCCAGCTGGTTGGTCGCCACCGGTCGGTTCGCAACCACCTCGCAATACTCAGCGCAACGCATGAAACACCTCGTTCGCAATCTCTCCTTGCCGATTCCGTCTGCCCCAGCCGGAATCCTGCTGAGCGGTTCGTACTCGCCAAGGACGCCAATAGACACCGTGCGAGAAAGCAGGAGAACCTCTTCGCCAGCAAACAGCAGGCTCCACTCTTCCGGCAACAGCTTGCCCAGAACAATGCGCAGGCCGCCTCATGCATCAACCGGAAAGTGGCGTGCGGAGGCTCCTTGCGCGTGGGGCAGCAGGTGACAGCAAGCATGTGCAAAGCAAGAAGAGTATCGCCACAGGCAGAAAGGGATGACGCATCTCACCTGCCATCTTCCTCCGAGACTAGCAAGGAGATATTACCTCGACGTCTGAACGCCGCCAAGCAAGCATTTCCGGAAAAGCACTCACCTTGACTTTTTCCCCTGTTTCGGTTACTAATGTAGTGTGTCACGCACTACTGCCCACATACCACGCTCTACCCCGGGCATTCAGGGTGCAGCTCGCTTTGACCGGCGAACCAAGCGGCTGGTGCAGCGGCTGCACGCAGGCGACATCGCTATTATCGACCACCCCGACCTCGACGGTGTGGCGGCGGAGGCACTGGCGGCGCGGCAGGTAGCGGCAGTCGTGAATCTCTCCCCGTTTATCACGGGACGGTATCCCAACTCGGGACCGAGCATCCTCTTGCGTGCGGGAATACCCCTCTACGAATGCCACGATACCCGTCTGGCGGAGGTCGTGCAGGAGGGGGCGATGGCTACTCTCTCCGAAAACACCCTGTACCTGAGCCACCTGCCGGACACTTGCTTCCCGCTGCAGTGCCTGGATGAAGAGCGCACCCAGCAACTGCTCCTTCTCGCCCAGCAACGGTTGAAGAGCGAACTGCGCGCTTTCGCACAGAACACACTGGAATATCTGCAGGAGGAGAGCGATGCCCTGTTGGATGTCCTGGAGGTGCCTGAAATCACCACACCCATAGCAGGACGCCATGCGGTGGTGGTCGTGCGCGGTGAGCGGTTCAAACAGGACCTGATTGCCATTCGCAACTATCTGCGCGAGATGCGCCCGGTGCTCATCGGAGTGGATGGAGGAGCAGACGCGCTGCTGGAGATGGGCTTCCAGCCCGATATCATCGTGGGCGATATGGATAGCGTCAGCGACCGGGCGTTGCGGTGCGGTGCGGAGCTGGTGGTGCATCAGTATACCAGCACAGAGCGCGTCTCGCCCGGTCTGGAACGAGTACAGCGACTGGGGCTGCCTCATCAAGTGTGGCGAACTCCGGGCACCAGTGAAGATATCGCCATGTTACTGGCATATGAGAAGGGAGCAGAGATCATCGTTGCGGTCGGCACACATTTCAGCCTGCTGGAGTTTCTGGAAAAAGGGCGCAGAGGGATGTCCAGCACCTTTTTGACACGCCTGCGTGTGGGCGACAAACTGGTGGATGCCAAGGGGGTGAGCAGGCTCTATCCCCGGCGGTTCGCCTGGCGCGAGTTCGGATGGCTGTTTGTGGCGGCTCTGATGCCGGTGGTGGTGGCGTTCCTTCTGTCGCCGGTAGGGCGTGACCTCGTTCGCCTGTTCATGGTATGGCTGCGCTTGCGCTTGCGTTTTTAGGGGGAAGATGGGATGTTTGCAGACCTGCGTTACCACCTGGTCAGCCTGGCGGCGGTGTTCCTCGCACTGTCCGTCGGGATGCTCATCGGGGGGCTATTTCTCAATACCGCACCGACGGAGACACAACAGCGGTTGATTCGACGCATTCAGGAAGACCTCGCACGGATTTCCGCGGAGAGCGACCGCAACCGTCGTGATTTCGATCGCATGGATCAGGCACTGAAAGAGTTAACCCCGCATCTGGTCAAACAGCGACTGAAGGGGCGTCGAGTAGCAGTGGTGCAAACAGGCGACGACGATCGCGCGCTGGCAGATACCCTGAAAGCATTGCGAGGCGCGGGGGCGGAAATCGTCTCGGTCACAGTGGTCACGAACCGCTGGCTGGAACTGAACGACGAGGAGAAAGAGCGTATCATCCGCAGCCTGCGCGGACTGAAACCTTATCTGCCCGATGATTTCACCGCCGTCGTCAAAGCGCTGGCGAACGGTGTCGCGCTGTACGGTTACGACCAGACGGTAGAGATACTGCGTCAAGAGGGGCTATTACGCACCTCGGGGGAATACACACTACCCTGTCGCTATGTGGTGATAGTGGGAGGGAGCTCTACCCCGGACAGCCCACGTGCGGCAGAGGTGGACCGCCCCCTCATCCGGCAATGGCAGGATACAGGCATCGAAGTGGTCGCTGCGGAAAGAAGCGACTGCGTGACTTCGCATGTGGCGGTGTATCGGGAAACCGATATCGCCAGTGTGGACTGCATCGACATCGCGCTGGGACAGATGGTGCTGCCGTTCTTGTTTGGAGCGCAGACGGAGGCGTACGGGGTAAAAGAGAGCGCAGACAGGGTCCTTCCCGCCTCCATTGTGGAGGGTAGATGAGGCGTATCTTCGCCATAGTTCCGGCACACAACGAATCGCCAACGGTGGCAGAGACGGTGCGGGCGCTGATGAGGTTGCCTGCGGAGGTGCTGGTTGTTGCCGATGCCTGCAGTGACGACACCGCTGAATGCGCTCGGGAGGCTGGTGCGACGGTGTTGGTGCGAGAGGGACGTGGGGATAAGGCACGTGCGCTGGCAAAGGGCTTGCAAGGTGTGCGGTCGCAGAAACCTTCCGACGAGGACGTGGTGTTACTGATAGATGCCGACGTGGGTTCCAGCGCCGGCGAAGCAGTGCACCTGTTGCAAACCGTGCTGGACGGTGACGCGGACATGGCTGTCGGTGTGCTCCCACCCGCGGGTCGGCATGGCGGTTTCGGGCTGGTGGCAAAGTTCGCGCGATGGGTATTGCGACGCCGAACAGGCAGACGGTTTCGCGCCCCCCTGAGCGGTCAGCGAGCCATTCGCTGGAAAGTGATCCAGCAGCTGGACGCACTGGCAGAAGGCTTCGGAGTAGAGGTGGGATTGACCATTGACCTGATGCACCGGGGCGCGCGTGTGCAGGAAGTGGAGGTGCGCATGACGCATCGCTACACGGGCAGAAGCTGGCAAGGTTTCCTGCACCGGGCGAGACAGGGCTGGCAGGTGTTGCTTGCCAGCATGGGATGGAGGCGTGTGCAGCTATGGACGGAAGACTGGTAGCGGTCATCCTCTTTGTGGCGGCGCCCTTCGTGGTGCTGCTAGGCGGTATTGCCACCTTCCCCAGACTCTGTCGTCGCTGGAACTGGCTGAAGGTGAACTATCGTGGGAAGGTCGTGCCCTGCAGCTACGGGGTTATCTGGTGGGCGTTTTGCAGTGTGCTGTACGCGGAGCTGGCATGGACGGCAGACACTGAAACACGCCCGTTGCCGACGGCGTTCTGGCTCTCGGCGTTTGGCTTCGGACTGCTGGGGCTGGTAGACGACCTGCAGGGCAGCACGGAGTTCAAAGGATTACGAGGACATCTGCGTGCTCTCCGACAGGGCAAGGTGACCACAGGGCTGCTGAAGGCGGCAGGAGGGCTCGCTCTGGCGTTGGTCACCGCCTCTCTGTTGCAGACCGGCTGGGCGGTGCTGGTGGGAGGTTTGCTCATCGCGCTGATGGCCAACGCGATGAATCTGCTGGACATGCGCCCCGGCAGGGCGGTTTCCGTGTTTCTGGTGTTGTCGGTGGTGGTGGTGATTTACCTGTTGCGCACCGAACAGGCGTTGACGGCGGCATTGCTGGGCTTCCTGATGGCGGCGGCGCTTTTGCTCCGCCGGCGCGACGCGGCGGGCGAGGCGATGATGGGCGATGTGGGTTCCAACCTGCTGGGCGGGGTGCTGGGTGTATCACTGGCAGCAGGTTTGCCCCTGTGGGCGCAGGCGATAGTGCTTTTCTTGCTGGCAATGCTGCACCTTGTGGCGGAGCGTGTCTCGCTCAGCCAGTGGATAGAGAACACTCCCTGGGCGCGTCAACTGGACCGCATGACAGGGGTGCGTTAGCTAAGGGTCCAGCACTCTCCGCATCCCCCACAGGATGGAGCGGTAATAGGGCTCGTCCAGACGAGTGATGTGGACGCCCACACCGCCCGCAGAGTGGATAAAGTGCTCCGGGTCCACAACCATCCCCACGTGTGTCACGGTGCGCCGGTGAGGGTCGTTGCCCCCTGCGAAAAAGATGAGGTCGCCCGGTTGCGCTTGCGCCAGCTCCACCTCGGTGGTTCGGGCAAAATCCGCCTGCAGGTCGGCATCTCGTGGTATCACCACCCCACACATCCGATACACCAGCTGCACAAAGCCCGAGCAGTCCAGTCCAAAAGGCGAACTGCCTCCCCACAGGTAGGGAACGCCCAGCAGCCTTTTGGCGGTGTATACCAGAGCGTTTTGCCAGCCTATGCGGGGCACGCGGTAAGGCTCTGCAGTTTTTCCCTGCAGAAGAACCATTCCCTCGACACGCAACGAGCCAGCGCGGGTGACCATGACCCACTGCGGGGTCATATCCTGCGCCCCCACCCAGCCCGTACGTCCGTCCGGCAGAACAACCTGCAGCCAATCCTCATACCACTCGTTCCCCTCCAGCCAGGCTCCCATGGGAGCAATGGTCAGGTGGGGAGCATTGGCGTCGGGTCTCTCGCGGACAAAAGCCCATAGCGCGTTGACGCGGTAAACCTGCCCGGGTACAGGATACTCCTCCCCTTCAGCGAGCAGGCGTATCTGCTTCGCCCGTACCCACCCCGTGTAACCGTCGTCCGTCTGTACGCTCACCCAGTCTTGCCCGGCATCGGGCGCGCTTGGCAGCAACAGGGTATGTCCCAGTATCGTCTGAGAGACCTGCTCGCTCTCACCGTCGGGCTGGGCGTGCATTTTGACCACGTTATGAACCACTACCGCTCGGGGCAATTTTCGTCCTCCTCCGACGCCAAAATACCGTACTTTGCACAGCTATCGGGCGTTGTCGAATATCCTAAGATAGAAGTGGCTACGCGCCACGCAGCCGATGCGGTGGGCAGGAAGGCGGAAGAGCCGGTGGAGAACGTCGGGCGCCGCCGTCCTGCCCCTTTTTGCTTAGAACGCGAAGAAGTCCGCCATGCGCTGGGCGAGGAACAGGTCACCGTCCACCACCAGCTGCCCGCTCATGTACGCCTGCTCCGGTCCCATCCTGCCCTCCACCAGCGCGAGGAACGTCTGCGCATTGGTGGTAATGGTCACATCCGCCTGTGCACCGGATACACCGCGGCGGATGTTGCACTTGTTGTTGGCGATCTCAATCTCCCACACACCACCGCCCTCTCCGGTAATCGTGATGCGGTACAGCACCTTGACTCCGTATGCCCGCTCGGGGCGGAAGCGAGAAGGCAGGTTGTCAAAGAAAGCGGCTACCGGCGATTTGGCGCCAGTACCTGCTACCGCAGGAGGTGACTGCTTCGCCATCGCGATCAGCGCGTCGGCGGTTAATCGTCCCGCTTTCTCGCCAACGCTCATGCTGGTTTCATAGCGATACAACGAAAGTCCGTAGTCCGCCTCAGAGAGGATGTAGCCCAGCTCGTCATTTGCCAGACCGATCACCAGCTTGGGGTTGCCCTTCATGTGCCGCTTGATCTGGAAGCCGATATTGGGCAACGCCTCGCCGGGTAGAGTGACCATCTCCGCCGGTCCCAGGGTGACGTGCATCACCTCGGTGACAACCTCGTCGGTCTGCAGAACCGGTTCGGGGAACAGTCCGGCTTTCGCCGCCATCTTGAACTGCTCGTTGTCCACCGGAATAGTGATTTCGGCACGCTGCACGGCAAGAGGCGCCTCTTTCAGCTCGGTAGCGTTCTTCAGCGCGTCCAGAGCTGCCTGCCCCAGCGCATTGCCTACTCGTTCGCACTCTTTCCAGTCGTTGCCGGGCGAGTCCACGGTGACCATGCCGCCCAGTGCGCCATTCAGGAAGAGGGCAATACCACCCTCTGCACCCTCAATCGTCTGGCGCATATAGTGCACGATGTCGGAGGTCAGAGAGCGGGTATTCATCAGCTCGGGATGCACCGCATAGTTCACCACCGTGGCGATGGTCTTATTGTCGCTCGCACTGCGCAGTTGCAGCACCGCGATAGACGTATCCAGTATCTCCGCCACGCGCACGTTGCGAGAGACGCCCTTCACGCCCTCTGCGCTGGCGACACGCAGTACCGCTGGCTGTAGCTTCTTCGCCGCCTCCTCAATCGCGTCCACCACCCTCTGCTTCATCTGGGCGTACCACTCTTTATCCACGCCCGACACTCCCTGCTCTGGCTGTCCCCACAGACCAATGCTGTCGGGGCCGCTGTGCGTATGGGTGGCTGCAATGATGATGTTCGCTGATGGTACGGAGGTCACTTTGCTGCGTATCTCCTGCACCGCCGGATACAGCAGACCAAGCAAGTCGCAGGAGACGATAGCCATTTTCGTCTCACCCGCCTGAATGACCACCGCGCTGGCATACACGTCATCATGTATCTCCTCCGCACGACGGTTGGCGCTGTAGCCTGCCAGGTAAGGCAGCTTTTCCGGGGTTATCTTCACGCGAGCTGCACCTGCCTGGAGGCTCTGTGACCATGACGCAGACAGGGGCAACAGGACAAACAGGATAGCCATGGTACATACGGGTGTCCAACGGAACATGGATGCTGTTTCCTCCCCTCCTCAAGGTGATACTTCCTGATGTGCTGTTCTTCAGCGGCGGCCGGATTCCTGCCAGAAGGCTTGGGGCTTCCGCAAAGGGCGCTATCGCGACGCCGTGCCCACGTTGCCGCTAATCTGCACCGCTCCGCGAGAACGGTTCGTGATGCGCACCTCACCGGTTACCACGTTGTCCGTCACCACCGCGCGCACCACCCCCTCGTCGATTTCCACCTGCGGACGGTCGCTGCGGAACTCACAACCACGTACCAGCACGGTGCCGCCTCGTGCCTGGATCGCCGAACGCCCTTCCTGATCCTTATCCCACTGCATGAAGGTACAGTCCGAAAAGCCCACCGTTCCGCTACCTTCGATCACCGCAATCTGCTTGTTCGGTCCCCAGTAGGCGCAGTTCACAAAGCGCACTGTGCCCGAATGGGTAGATGCAACTCGCACCATCGTGGGGTTGTTGCCCCGAAAGGAAACGAACTCGCCGTTCGTGATGAGAACCCCCATCGGAGCGGTCTGCTCTACCAGCACCGCCACCAGGCAGTCGTCCGCGCCGATACCCAGAAAGTTGCCGTTGCACACGCCTGCTTTCGTCTGCGTGAAAAGATAGCCGACCTTATAGCCGTAGCAGAAGGTGTTCAGCACGTATTGCCAGTCGCTGCGCCCGAAGATGAACGCCTCGCCGTTTTGCATCTGCCACTCGAAGAGTTTGGGCTTCATGCTGAACCACGGGTTGAAATGCACGTTCTCGATGCGCCCGATGTCGTATATCTGGTCTACCAGCACACCGCGCCGCAACGGCTGTCCGTGTACGTTGCGTATCAGGTGGCGTTCGTTTTGCGTGGCGTCGATGCCGTTGTAGGGGTTCAATATCTCCACGTCCAGCACGGCAGGGTTCTTGCCACGCATGGCAATCGCCCAGGGATAAGGGACAGGCACATCGTCGGTCTTCTGGTCGGGGTAGTAGAGCACCACACCCTTGAGCGTACTGTTGGTGTTCAAAGTGATAAACGGTGCTCCTTCTTCACTGCCGGCTCCTTCGGTGATGAGAAAGGTTGTGCCGTCATCGGTGGGCTTGGGTAGCCCTGCATCACGGATGCCGTTATGCGCCGGAACCGATTCCCACACGCCCTTCAGGGTAACGCCGTTCGGCACCACCAGATGACCTTTGAACAAGTAGTTTCCACGCGGGGCAAAAACCACGCCCCCGCCTGCCCTACCTGCTTCGTCCAGTGCGCGTTGAAAGGCGGCGGTATCGTCGGTCTTGCCATCGCCCTTCGCGCCGAAGTCGCGCACGTTCCAGAAGTCGGTCTGTGCCATAGCCGACACTCCTCCCAGCAGAATCACGAGGATGCAGATTACGGGAAGCTTCACCATCTTCGTCCTCCGTGCACATTCTTGGGTATGGAAGTTCTCCGGGGGAGCAGAGGTGTCCTCTGGCGGTTCAAGCAGTGACGAGGAGACGGGAGGTCTCGCCTTCTCCCGCTGGTGAGCCCCCTAGAACTTTACTCCCAGCTTCAGCCGCGCTTCGTACTCGGTCTGGTTGGGCTGGAAGATGCGGTCGCGCTGATAGGTGGTGAGGTTGCCTTCCAGGCTGATATTGAAGATGTCGCTCAGCGCGTAGCGGTAGCCCAGACGGTAGGTGTGTGCTGCCAGCTCGCTGGTGGTTAGCTGGCGGTTCAGGCGATAGCCAGTCATCAGCTCCATCAGCGGCGAGAGGCGGTAGATGAGAGCCACATCCGCCAGTGTGATATTCGTGTTGCTCAGCAGGTCGCGCCGTACGCCCATACTCCCTTGCAGAGTGAGCGCACTCAGCCTCGCCTGCAGTTTCAGCTCCGCCTGCTCCTCCTGCTTGATATTGCCCTTATTGTCTTCCGGGTTGCGCGTGTAGCTGCCCGTCAGGCTGAGCGACTGCGAAGGAGTGACACTCAAAGCCACCCCCCATGTCTCCGGCGGCGCACCGCTATCTGTCAGGCGCAGGCGATGCATGGCATCCACCCGCCACGTGCGGTTGGGAGCCAGCTGCGCTCGCAGGGTGCGCACGTACCCCTCACGGTCGCCCGCGTACATGCCCTGCACACCGGTCTCGAGGCGAATACCCTGCCACGGCTGCAGCGCCAGCAAAACATCCTGTTTCAACGACGCCTGCTCGCCCGTTGTTTCCAGCAACGCGCCGGTCTCCAGCTGCAGGGTCTGGCGAGGAGTGCCGACCACGCGCACGCTGGTGGTAGTGGCGCGCTCTCCCAGTTCGCCCTGCCTCTGCACATAGCTGCCTAGCAATCGATAGGCAGAAGAGGGTTTCGCCTCCAGTCCGAGGCTCAGCTCCGTCTGCTGTTTTTCGCCGATTTCGTCGTAGCGGATACCCGTACGCAGCTGCACCCCCTGCCTGGGCGAGGTCGTGACACCCAGCGAGGCGGTGGAGCGTTCGTTAGCACCCTGCACACCCTCCAGCCGCTGCTGCTCCAGCAGAGCCTGTGCCTGTGTGTTGGGGGTGATGTTCACCTGCGCGGTCAGGCGGTCGGTGGTCACTTCCGAACGACCCTGAAGCAAGCCCTCCTGCTGCTGGGTGCGCCGCTCGATACCCGCCGCCAGCGCGCCACGATGCATGGTTACCGCCGTAGAGGTGGTGGTCACGGTTGCCAGCGGGTTCTCCTGATTCAGATAAGATACCACCGCCCGCACGCCCTCAGAGACATCGTACGCCAGCGAGGCAGAGGTGGCTCCGGCACGCGCTCCGCCGGTCTCGCTCTGCTGGAAGCCCAGCGATACATTCATGCGCTGGCTCAACAGCAGTTTGAGCGACGTGCTGAAGGCATCGGTGTCTGGTTTCACCTTCCACGCCTGCGCACCGGAAAAATCGCGCCCGGCGGTCAGGTAGCTGAGAGTCCACTCTGCGAGTTCGCTTTTGGAGGTCGCCTGCAGGCGCAATCCGCTCTTCTCCTCCAGCCGACCGCGCGCGTTCACATCGGTCAGGAAAGTGGCAGAGACCTGCGTGCTTCCTGTCGGCAGCAGCTCGCCCGTCAACCCCAGCAGAGTAGTCTCTTTGCCGGGTTTATCCAGCGGCGCGGAGTACGCTCCCGTCAGCGCGAGCTTGCCACGCGCGGCATTGAGCAGCTCCATATCCAGAGGCATCTGCAGGGTCCTGGGGTTGCGCTGCGCGGTTTTGGAGTCTATCTCGTAGGTCACCTGCGCCATGCTGCCGTTGCGCAACGGTTGCACAAACACTAGCGTCCCTGCGGTGTAATCTATCGTGTACTCCTCGTCGCGGCGGAAGGTGCGCCCATCCACCGCCACACGCTCACTGCGTACACGGATGCCTTTCCAGGAAAGCAGGTAGGGACCGCGCGTGTTGCGCCCCATGAACACGTCGGTATAGCTGAGTTGAGACGAATCCCCACCCGACAGCGCCGCAGGCACATTTGCCGGTTGCTGCGCCGCCGCTGGTAACCACGCTATCAGCACGCTAATTATGAGCAGCACAATCGCACCGCGCATGGCGTCCCTCCTCCACTCACTATTATAGACGCTTTTGGGGAGGAATGCATTACAGGAAACTCCCTTTGCGTGCTGTGTTCGAATTCGATACAATAAGAAGCATGTGGAGAGCGAGGAGAGCCCGTTGAACACAGATGTCTCCCTACAACCTGTGGTCGACGTGGTGATAGACCTGCCTGCGGCGTTGCAGGAGGTGTTCACCTACCTGCTGCCGCGTCCCTTAGAGGCGAAGGTGCAGGTGGGCAGTTGCGTGCTGGTCCCGTTCAGCGGTCAGGAGGTGCTGGGCTACGTTGCGCGTCGTTATGTGTTAGACGCTCGCGAGGCAGGTAAGCTCAAGCAGGTCGCCGATGTGGTGGAAGGAAGCTTGCCTCTGGATGAAAACCGCCTGGCGCTGGCGGAGTGGCTGGCGCGGGAGTACCGCTGCGGGCTAGCGGCGGCAGTGCGTTTGCTTGCCCCCACCGAGATGGTCGCGAAGGTGCAGCGCGTGCTTCGCCTGACGCCGCAGGCGCAACAACAGGAGCTGTGGGAACTCTCCCCGAACGCTCCCGAACGTCGCCTGCTGGAGTTGCTGCAGTCGGCGGGCGGTCAACTGCCCGAGGCAACGGCAAAGGCGCAGCTGGGCGCGACGCTATTCAACACCGCCATCTATCGTCTCAAGCGTCGTGGGCTGGTGGAGGGGAAGAACGTGCTGGAGGCTGCCACCGCCAGAGCGCGCGTGTTGCGTCACGTTCGGCTGAACATCTCGCCGGAGCAGGCGGAGAGTCTGGCGGAAGCGTGTGCGCCGCGCGCTCCGGCACAGGCGGCGTTATTGCGTGCGCTGGCGGTAGCGGAAGAGGAGATGCTGCCGATGGCGGAGCTGCTGCGGCAGGTGGGCGTCTCCGCCAGCGCGTTGAAGAGCCTGCAGATGCGCGGGGTGGTGGATTTCGCCGACGTGCCCGTGTACCGCTCCCCGTTCGGCAGGATAAACCTCTCGCAGGCGGACGCGGTCTTGCAGATGACGCCCGACCAGGAGCGATGCTTGGGGGAAATCGGGCAGGCGATCGAGTCGGGCGAGCATCGCAGTTTCCTGCTGTTCGGGGTGACGGGCAGCGGCAAGACGGAGGTGTATCTGCGGGCGGTGTCCATCACTCTCGCACGCGGGCGCAGCGCACTGATTTTGGTACCCGAGATCGCTCTGGCAGCACAGGTGGTAGAGGCGGTGAAGGCGCGTTTTGGCAATCTGGTGGCGGTGCTGCACAGCGCGCTGTCGGCGGGCGAGCGGTTCGATGAGTGGCGCAGAGCGCGTGAGCAGCGGGCGCGTGTGGTGGTGGGAGCGCGTTCGGCGGTGTTTGCTCCGCTGGACCATCTGGGACTTATTGTTATCGACGAGGAGCATGAGGGCGCTTACAAACAGCAGGAGCATGTGCCGCGTTACCATGCCCGCACGGTGGCTTTAGAAAGGGCGCGACGGGAGGGGGCGGTGTTGCTGATGGGCAGCGCAACACCCTCCGTGGAGACCTTCTATCAAGCGAGGCGGGGAATGCACATGCTGTTGCACCTGCCCACCCGCGTGGAGGGACGCCCCCTGCCGAAGGTGCATGTGGTGGATATGCGCCAGTCCCCCCGCGCGCGAGGGGGCGTCTTCAGCCAGCAGATGGCGGAGGCGATTGCAGAGCGTTTGGAACGAGGCGAGCAGGTCATCCTCTTCCTCAATCGGCGGGCTTACGCTTCCTTTGTGCTGTGTCGCAAGTGTGGCTATGTGGTGAAGTGCCGTCGGTGTGAAGTGTCGCTCTCTTATCACAAGGTAGACCATTCCCTGCGCTGCCACCACTGCGACTACCGCCAGAGCGTGCCCGCCAAATGTCCATCGTGTGGCGCGGTGCATATCTACCCCTTTGGGCTGGGCACGCAGAGGGTAGAGGAGGAGATGCAGCAGCTGTTCCCCGAAGCGCGCCTGCTGCGCATGGACCGGGACACCACCACCCGCAAGGGGGCGCATCACGTGTTGCTGGCTCGCTTCCGGGCGCATGAGGCAGACGTGCTCATCGGCACGCAGATGGTGGCGAAGGGGCTGGACTTCCCGAAAGTGACGCTGGTGGGCGTGGTGAGCGCGGATACGGCGTTGCACATCCCGGACTTCCGTGCCGCTGAGCGGGCATTCCAGCTGCTGACGCAGGTGGCGGGCAGAGCGGGGCGGGCGCAGCAGCCGGGCGAGGTGGTGGTGCAAACCTTCAACCCCGAACACGAGGCGATACAGACCGCCGCCACACACGACTACCTGCAGTTTTACGAGCGCGAAATCCTGCACCGCGAGGAGCTGCGCTATCCGCCGTTTTCCCGACTGGCAAACATCCTTGCCACACACCCCGAAGAGGCGAAAGCGGAAGAGACCTGCCATCGTGCAGCGGAGCGGCTGCGTGAAGTCATCGCGGCGGAGCGGATTGATGCGGAGGTTCTTGGACCGGTGCAGGCGCCCATCCCTCGTTTGCGCGGCTTATGGAGATGGCATTGTCTGGTGAAGTGTTATCAGCCGGAGGTACTGCCCGATTTGCTGCGCGATGCACTGGATGGAGTGTCCTGTCCACAGGGAGGCGTACTGCAGGTGGATATAGACCCCTACAGCGTGTTGTGAGCTCTTTCGCCCGTGGAGTCGCCCTTCGCGAGGCAGAAATTCAGGAACGGTTCTACCTCACGAGCCAGCTCGGGGTCCACGTGCGCCAGCTGCCGCCATATCTGGCGGTTGCGACGGGAAACGTGCTCCAGCTGGTCGGCGGGCACTTCCACCACCACCACCTGCCAGCTATGTGGAAACAAGAGGGGTGTCCATTTTCGACTGGGCATCCTGCGAACTCCATCCCTGATATCCCGTACACTCTATTCTGGCAATCCGATGGAGAATGCACACGGTAATTGTACGGGAATGGGTTTGCCACCTCGCTGGAGAAGGGTTGCTCCTACAACCCTAACGCCTCGTCCAGGTCGCGCTGATAGTTGGCAATCGCTCCCGCCTCCACGTCGGCGACAACCACCGTACTACCGTTCAGCCAGCTGGACTCGTACAGCGCCATGCAGATGGCTTCGTCCTTGTAGCCCTCTACACCATCAATCTCCACCCGCATCTTGCCCTGCACTGCCTGGATAAACTCCCACAGCTCGGTAGCGATGGTATCGGTGACACCGCGCGGGAACATCTGTTCCCAACCATCCTCGCCAATCGCTTTGCGGAAGCGAGCCACCATCTCCTGCAGGCTCTCCTCGCGCCCGGAGCGAGTCTTCAGACCGCTACTGAAATCGATGGAGCCGTGCTCGCCGTACAGCACACGCTGGCTAAAGCTTTTGCCCGGCGCGGCAGAGACGGAGGTCCATTGCCCCATCGCACCGTTTTCGAAGGTGAGCGTCGCCATCACGGTGTCCTCTACGTCGACGGGGATAGGGTCTTCCAGCGTTTCGGGCTTGCCGTAGCGGTAGGGATGGAAGGCGTGAGCGCGCGCGGCGACGGTATCCACCTCGCCCACATGGTAGCGGAACAGGTCGGCAAAGTGCACCCCGCCGTCCAGCACCCAGCCACCACCTGCGTCCATGCGGTGCTCGCGCCACGTCCAGTACCACAACCTCTCGCCTACGTCCAGCCAGAATATCATGCGAATCTCGCCGATGTCGCCCTGCCGTACCGTCCAGTGGATGGCGCGATGTTCGGGAGCGCGGCGATAGTTCTCCGCCACTTGAAACACGGTGCCTGCTTTCTGTGCCGCCGCCAGCATGAGCCTCCCCGCCTTCAGCGTGAGCGCAAGCGGTTTCTCGATGGTCACGTGCTTGCCTGCCTCAAAGCAGGGTATCGCCAGCGTATGATGATTACGGTGAAGCGAGCAGATGTCCACCGCATCCAGATTCTTCTCGGTCTGGAGCACCTCTTCCAGATGCTGGTAGGGTGTGGGGCGCTTGCCCTGAAACTCCGCCACCTGGTCCGCCATCTTTTCGGCGCGGGAGCGGTCGATATCCACCGTGGCGATAACCTCGAAATCACGAATACCGGCTTCCCACAGCTTGCGCAGTCCCTCGCGGTGCGCGCCCGCAATACCGCCGCATCCGACGATTGCCAGTGTAACCTTTGCTGACATCGCATGCCCTCCACAGGATAGAATCACCGCTATGCTTCGGCAGAGAAAGACGACTTCCTGCCTGTGCCAGTCGTTTGACAGGAACGCAACTACCCCCTGTAATATGCCCTCTACTGTCTCATCACCGGCGGATGGAACACCGGTAAACGCACAGGCAACTGTTCCAGTGCGGAAGGTGACACTCGCCAATCACGCACTGCCGAACGGTTCAGGCGGAAGGTGATGCTCTTATCCGCTTTGACCCACTGGTTTACCGACGTATCCAGCACCTTGCCACTGCGCAAGCTATCCACCCTCGAGAAGGCGTATACCTCGATATGCGCCGGACGCCAGTCCGCTGCTATCGCCGCCCCCAGCGTGTCCAGAAAGCCGCGGCGTGGCGTCTCGGTTTTAGCGTCGGTCTCCCCAGCGAACTTATTCAGCAAATTGTCGCGGTCGGCTGCGCTCTCGTCATCGCTTTCCCACAGCGAAAGCGCAAGGCTCAGCATCCCGGAGCCTTTTGGAATGCGCACCGTCTGGAAGACGTGACCGATGTTGCGCGACTCCTTGTCATCCACATCGCTGTACGGACCTGCCCGGTGTTTCTGCACATTACCGGGGAGAGGGACAAGCAACGCCAGCACGAAAGGCTCATCGGAATCGCTGCCGCGGTCCCATTTGCTTTCGTCGTTGCAGTACAGGCGGTCCAGGCTGACGCGATACTCCGCCCACTCGCCGGTGGCGTCGCTGCCTTGCTGTACTTGACGTATTGTGCCGTACACGGTGTATTTGCCCTCGCCACCACCGTTGAGAGAGACCGAAAACTCCGAGCCTCCAGCACCAACCCGAGCCAGTTCCTCTGCCGTCCACACCTTCTTGCTGGTGGCTACGTGGTCTGCGTTGCCACCAATCAGGCTCAGCAGGAAGGTGCGTGCGTTCGAGACCGCCCATTCCACGCCCTCCACAAAGGCTCTGCCCAGCGATTCGACCACCTCCCAGCCTGTGGCTGCATCGTTGCGCAGGGTGATACTCTCCGGCAGGCTGGGAAGCGGACCGACGACATATACCATATCGTCTCCTGCCTCGAAGTCATTGACCGCCAGAATGGGGTTCGTTCGAGGTGCGTAGTCCAGCAGGAACTTTTGCCCACCCGCCTCGAGGTAGATATCCGCGTCCGTGCCAGAACCCGTCTGCGAAGCAGTCTTCAGGCGTACGCGCAGGAAGAACTGATTGTCACCCGCTGCTCGAAAAGCAGGCGTTGGATACGCTCCTGCGCTCAGGAAGGTGTAGGGAAGATTGTGGTAGCGTTCAAACTGTCTGGTGCGTTCGGATTCGGCGAATCCCGTCGTCTTCACACGTTGCCAGAACTCGCCCGCTCCCAGCGCGTTCATCTTCTCTTCAAGAATGGTCAACCACTGCACAGAAGTGCGCTCTGCCAGCGCAAGAGCGGTCTCGAAGAGCTGCTCTCCGGTGACATCGGTAATCCCGCGCACCTGCACTGCGATGTTCGCCACCCATCGGCTGTCCAGCGCAATGCCCGGCGGCGACAGATACACCGCGTTATCCGGCACGCGCACGCCGAGTACCTGCGGCTGGATGGGAGTACCGTCCTGCACATTCTTCCACTGCTGACACAAACCACTGTTGCTCAACGGCGAGAAGGGCGAGCAAACGACGGGCATTATTTCCGCCACCCCGGACATTTTGAGCAGAGTGGCTGCCGGTTCCATCTTGCCGTGCGGCTTGACGCCAAGCTGCACCGGTTTTTCGTAGGCTCCTGTCCAGAGGCTCATGCGTTTGCGCTCCTCTGGCGGCACCTCGAACCAGGTGCGGTTGCGTCTGTCAGGAGCATCTACCCAGTTGGAATGCGCGTAGAAGTCCTGAATGGCGTGCAGCGAAATGCCGAGGATATTCTGTGCCGCCGACACATCGTTCTGCTCCTTCGCCCAGAGAAGCCCCACCAGCGTGCCCGCCAGAATGCGCTTCCAGTTCGCCTCCACCTGCAGGGTGGAGAACAGGTCGTCGAAATGGAGTTTCGCCAGTTCGCCTTGAGTTGCCAGAGATACCTTCAGGCGGTTGAAACCTCCTGCCGCCCACCACAGCGGATTGTAACCGTAGGAGTCGATATAATCGGCGTGCCATTTGAGGGTGTTCGTCGCGGGTTCGGAGAAGCCGCAGGCACGCGCCGCCCTCTCAGTGAGCAACTGGTGGTACCAGGGATTGCCACGCAGGATGTCCTCGCCTGAAAACGCGCGGGCAGAGGGAACCGCTACAAGCAGGAATCCTGCTATCACGCTGACCATGCCCAGCAGACGCCATCGTGAGAACCATTCAGTCATGTTGGTGTGCTCCTTTGGTCAAGATATACTGCTCGAATCGCTCCGCCTTTTGTGCCAGCGGAAGATTTCAGCCATCCGGTGCGCTGACGCCAGACGCGAAAAGCATCCACTGCATCGCTATCACCATCGCCGCTTTCATCACAGCGTTCCCTCCGCATACCCAGCGCATACGCTACATTCTTCTCCCCATCAGCCCGTACTCCTACCATCGGCATTGGTACCAGAAATGGAGCCTCCTGATAGATTTATCAGCTAGTCGCCTTCCGAGCCTGTGGAACAACCTCAACGAGACTCCATACCCAAGGAGCAGTCTGATGAGGACAACCCGTCGCTTATGGCTAGTGATAGCCTTCTGGTGTGCGTTCAGTATAAACACTTCTGCCCAGATGACACCTGCAGGCACGCAGATACAACTGCAGGCAACCGCTACGTACACCGATAGCAGCGGCAATTCATACACTGCCGTCTCCAACACGGTGACGCTCACCGTGGCGCAGGTGGCGGACGTGCAGGTCACTCTCGCCGTTCAGAACGCCACACTCAATCCGGGCGGTTCCTACCACTTCCCGGTCACCGTGAAAAACACCGGCAACGGCGATGACTACTATCGGCTGAGCACGGGCACGCTACCTGCCGGATGGTCCGTGGTCTTTGTGGAGGACACGAACGGCAATGGTCAACGCGACAGCAACGAGAATACTACCATCAGCCGCACCCCTACGCTGCGTATGGGTGAGGAATACAAACTGCTCGTGACGGTCACCGCCCCACCCGATCCGGTGACAGGGAGCTCGGTGCAAGAGCTTCCCTTCCGCGTGACCTCCAACTTCGATAACCAGAAGTACGCTCTGAACAGTGTGGCAGCGGACGTGGTGAACCCCTTCTCGCCCCTGTGGACAGCCAGCGTACCCGGCGGCGTGCAGGGTGATGTCACCATCACGGCAGGTAAAGCCATCGTGGGCTCCGGTTTGGGACAACTGTATACCTACTGGGTGAAGGGGCAGAACGCAGGCACCACCGCCTGGGACACTCCGGTCAACCTGGGAGCCGCCATGCCCGGGCGGGTCTCGGCGCGGGGTAGCACCCTGTTCGTGCCTACCGCCGACGGGCGTGTGCAACTGGTAGACCTCCACTCCGGCACCGTTCAGGGAACCCGCACCGTCGCCAGTGGGGTGAGCATCGCTGCATCGCCGGTGGTTCAGAACGGCATCCTGTTCGTACCCGCGCAGGACGGACGCATCCGCGCCTTCGACGCCAACGGGATGCCGCTTGCCGTGTCTGCCCAGTGGGGAAGCGAGTTCTCTTCTACCCCATCCGCGCCGGGCACCACGCACCTGTGGGCGGGAACGGGCGACGGCTTTGTGGTGTGCTTCCGCTCCAGCGACCTGCAAGGCGTCTGGATGGAGATGGTATCACCCGGACAGCCGGTGACCAGCTCTCCATGGATTGACCTCGTCACCAATACGCTGTTCATTGGTGGGCAGAACGGTTTTCTCTACGCCATGAACGCCACCCCTGACCCCACAGTGCCGCACGTGCGCTGGATGTACAATGCCGGTGCACCCATCGTGGGCAGTCCCTTCTTCGACTGGGTGGAGAAGGTGGTGTACTTCGGCACGGCGGACGGCAAGATTCACGCAGTCAAAGCCGCCGATGGCACAGCGAAATCAGGCTACCCCATCCAGCCGCGTGATGCAGGCCGGTTCCTGGCGATGCCCATCGTGGTGCGCAAGCAGGGCAGCAACACCCCCTACATCTACATCGGCAGCGACAACGGCAAGTTCTACGCCATCAATGCCGACAACCCACAGGAGTTCTACCTGTACGACGGCAGCAACGCCGGCGAGTCGTTCGTGCGCTCGCCCAGCATTTCGGGTCTGTCGCCAGACGACGTGATCGTGGCAGCGTCGACAAACGGCAAGGTGGTGGCGTTCCCGTTGAAGTAAGCAGCACAACCCGTGTCCTTGCGAGCGACGAAGGAGCGAAGCAATCCCCCACCTGTTATTGCAGGAGATGGCTTCGGCACGGCGTGCCTCGCAAGGACACGAAAAACGGCTCGGCGGGAGCCTCGCCCTCCAGTGCGGTGTCCTTGCGAGCGTGAGCGAAGCAATCCCCTCCGTATTCAGCCAGCGAAGGCTGGCTTTGTCTGAAGGGGTGCGGCTTCAGCCGCAAACGCTCACGGAGATTCTTCGCTTGCACCCAGAACAACAGCGAGGCGAGACCGCCTCGGCATCATCCACCAATCATATCTCCACAAAGCACGAGCACAGGCAGAGGGTAAAAGTTACTGCCGGTGGACATTGAGCAGATGTACGAGGGGATGTAAAAAATGGCTCCCCGGGCAGGACTCGAACCTGCGACCTAGTGGTTAACAGCCACCCGCTCTGCCGACTGAGCTACCGGGGAACCTCGCGGAATAGAATCTACCAGAAATCCGCGCTTTTGTCAAGGGTGCGCCCAGTAAAAAAAGTCCCCACAAATCTCCTCCTTCTGAGAAGTGTTCACCCACGGTTAGCAGGAAAATGCGCCAACATGGCGAAGGATACGACAGCACTCTGGAGTTCAGGAGGAGAAGATGAAGACAAAGTGGGTCATGGCGCTGATGCTCGTGATGTGCACCCTGTCGGCGCCAGCGCAAAAGGTGAAGATAGAAGGCAAACTGGGCAAGGAGATACAGCTGTTCAACGGCAAGGACTTCTGCGGGTGGACGTACTTCCTTGCCGACCCGAACGTGAAGATGGAAGACGTGTGGAGCATCGACGGCGACAAGGGGGTCCTGATCTGCAAAGGTAGACCGGCGGGCTACATCCGCACAGTGGCAGACTTTACCAACTACATCTTGAAGCTGGAGTGGCGCTGGGCTCCAGAGGACAAAGGTGGACGTAACAGTGGTGTGCTTCTGCGGATGCGTGGGGAAGATAAGATATGGCCCAAATCCATTGAAGCGCAGCTGATGAGCGGTAGCGCGGGTGACTTCTGGCTGATTGACGGGGTGAAACTGGATACTGACCCTGCCCGCATCAATCCCAACGCGCCGACGAACCGCATCAAAGCGAAGATGGCGGAGAAGCCCATCGGCGAATGGAACGAATACGAGATTATCGTGGACGGTGAGCACGTGGTGCTGAAGATTAACGGGCAAATCGTCAACGAAGGCACAGGAGCGGAAGTGGTGCCGGGTAAAATCTGCCTGCAGTCGGAAGGAGCAGAGATACATTTCCGCAACATCCGGCTGACACCCATCCTGAAGTGAGCGAAACGAATCCGCAGTGAACGCACATGTAAAAATACGAGTTGACACCTCACGCGACTGATTGTACAATGGAGGCAAATCTCGCTTAAGCGAATAATCAATCACTACGGAGGCGAACGAAGAATGAGACGCGCTTTCACATTGATTGAGCTGCTGGTAGTTATCGCGATTATCGCGATACTGGCGGCGATCCTGTTCCCTGTGTTTGCTCGCGCCCGCGAGCAGGCACGTAAAACCACCTGCTTATCCAATCTGAAGCAGATTGGCACGGCAGCACTCATGTACGTACAGGACTACGATGAGACCTTCCCATGGCTGATGCAGGATGGACGCAACAACGATGACAACACAGGCTTGAGCCGCGGCATGCCCAGCGGTCCCCCCAACTGGTCGGTAGACCTGAACAACAAGCGCGGGCTGTTTATGGAGTACGCCTTCTACCCCTACATCAAAAACCATGGGCTGTTCGCCTGCCCCACGCTGGGGTCCGACCCGGTACGTCTGGGTTCTGACGGACTACCGCTCAACCAGTTTGGCTCGTACGGCTATGCATACGGTGGGGTAGGACAAGTTCCCTCACCCCGCATGACCCCCTTGGAGCTGTTCGTACGCATCCTGGGTCCGATGCTGGGACCACCCTATAACACTGGCAACCCGCAAGATTACTACATCGCTGGACAGCCACTGGCGGCAGTCGGCTCACCCGCCAAGTCCATCATCGCTTTCTGTAACTCGTACGGCTCGCACGAGGGCTATGGCGACTCGGACGTCGTACCTGCCGTCTTCGGAGGCAACGGCAAGGAGGCTGTCGGAGCCACCTACGCGGTGATGGTGGACGGACATGCCCTTTACAAGAAGGGCAAGTTCCTGGACCTGGTGCGTATGGTGATGGAGCCTCTGCGACAGTAAGGAGGGAAGCATGAATAAGCAAATCCACCCGGTGCTGGCGGTCATCATCATCGTGGTGTTTATCGCTGTGGTGGGGGCAGTGATATGGAAGAACCTGCCACAGAGCGTGCCGCCGGGGCAGGGACGCAAGCAAAGCGATCTGGATTTCAGCAAGGCGACGAAAGACCCTGTGCAATTCCAGAAGGAAGTGCAGGAGCTGCTGGCGCGCGACCGTGCGGAACACGCAAACAAGTAGGGGCAGACCTGTGTGTCTGTTCCTACTAGGCGCGCAAGATACGTGATGACAGGGGCAGACCTGCGTGTCTGTCCCTATTAGGTGTACGGGATGCGTGATGGCAGGGGCAGACTGCGTGTCTATCCCTGCTTCAGGAAGATGACGTCGCGGAAGGAGAAACTGAATGCGGACAAGCAAGCGAACTACCTTTTGCCTGATGGCTGGTATGATCCTGTTGACCCTCAGTGTCGCCTTACCCCATGAAATCGGTAAACTGCACAATCCACAGATGCCCGTTCCCGAGGTGGGCACAGCGCAATGCGTGGTGGCAACTGCCCGCGATCTTCCCGGTGGCGCGAAGGCGCAGGGTAAGCCGGGCGACTATATACTGAGAAATCACGAGGCAACCTTTGTGGTTGCTGCGCCGCGTATGGCGGGAGGGTATTCGCGCTATGGCGGGCGGGTGCTGGATGCAGTGCTGAACGAAGCCGGGCACGACGAGGATATGCTCGGCGAAATCTTCTTCGCCACCGCCGATGAGAAAAGCCTTCTGAATCTGCGCGTATTGCGAGCCGTTCGGGCAGAAATCCTCTCGGCAGGAGGCAAAGGAAAGCCTGCCCATCTGCGCGTCCATGCGGTGGACGACCGCTTCCCCGTGGTGGACACCACCATCCGTATACCCAGCAGCCCACAGGGTCTACAGGTTACCATAGATTATATCCTCTCTCCCGATAGCCCCACGCTGGAAATCATCTGCGCGTTGAACAACAGCACCCAGCAGGCGAAGGTCTATTCTCTTTTCTGGGGGCAGATTCTGGGGGACGGATTAACCACTTTCATCCCACCATGGGGCAGTGTGGACTATGCGTTCCAGAAGGCAGGAGGTCCCCCTCTCATGGGTCTGGTTCAAACGCTGCCCGGTCCTATCCCGATGGTGTCGGCGATAGGCTCGCGCCTGGCATACGGTTTCATCGTCCAGCAAGAAGCGATTTCGCAGGTGATGAACGCCTCCAACATCTACCTGATGATGATAGGGCGCGCGCTCAACCTCCCCGCCGGTCAGAAGGCGCAAATCCAGCTGGCTCTGTCCGTCAGTGACGGGGATATGGAGCCTCTGCGAGCGGAGATGCGCCGCCTGCGCCGGCAGTCCGAACCCCTTTCCACCATACGGGGCAGGGTGCTCACCGCCGGTCGCCGCCCCGTGCCGGATGCGCGCGTGTACCTGATCCAGCAGGGTGAGGGGGATGGGCAGATGCACACGGTGACCCGCACCGACAGCCGGGGGCGTTTCGAGGCGAAAGTCCCGCAGAGCGAATACCGCGCGGTAGTGTTTGCCGACGGTTATGCACCTGCCAGTGCTTCGCTCAAAGGGGAAGCGGACATCACCCTGCAGCCACCTGCGCATCTGCAGATTGCGGTCCGAGATGAGCAGGGAACGTTTCTGCCCTGTGCGCTGGTTTTCGAGAGGCTCTCCGGTGCACTGCCCAACAGCGAACGGATGCGCTATGGCGAACAGGGTGACTATGGACGCTTTGACCGCGTCTCTTACAGCCTGTCCGGCAACGAGACTATTCCGGTGGAACCGGGACGATACCGCATCACCCTGACGCGCGGGTTTGAGTACGAGATAGAACAGCGCGAATTGGACTTACAGCCGGATGCCAAAATCGTCTGGCGGACAACACTGGAACGCACCGCCCGGCTACCGGGCTATCTGTCGGGAGATTTCCACGTGCACGCCCTGCCTTCGCCCGACTCGAACGACCCCCTGGCAGACAAGGTGAAGGCATATGCGGCGATGGGGGTGCAGATACTCACCGCCACCGACCACGATGTGCTCACCGACTACCAGCCGGTGATTCGTTCCCTGCGTGCCGAGCGGTGGATCACCTCGGTGGTGGGATGCGAAATCACGCCGAACTTCGGTTTAGGACACTTCAACGCCTATCCGCAGCGCTACGACCCCAACAAGCCCAACAACGGCGCGATAGAATGGTACGACCTGACGGCGGAGCAGATATTCGCTGCCGCGCGCGCGAACAACAGCGGGGATACGATTGTGCAAATCAACCACCCGCGTAGCCCAGATGCAGGATACTTCCGCTGGGTGGGATTGAATCCAGCAGAGGGCACCATCTCCCGCCCCGAACAGTTCTCCCCCAACTTCGACGCCATCGAGGTGTACAACGGTGTGGACAGCAGACAGCTGGAAGAGACCCTGCCCGACTGGTTCTATTTCCTGAACACAGGACGCCGATACATTGCCATCGGCAATACCGACAGTCACCACGCCTACCAGCTGGAACCCGGCTTTCCCCGCACCTATCTCTACTTCGGGCAGGAACAGGTTCAGCGCGTCACTCCCCAGCAGGTGGTGCGGGCAATACGCAGTGGCAACGTGCTGGTGTGCGGAGGACCTCTGATAGAAGTGAAAGCACAAGGGAATCAGCCGATGGGTTCCACCGTAGTCGCCAACGGGGGCACGGTGCAGGTGCAGATACGTCTGGCAGCGCCATCGTGGGTGCGGGTGAACCGGGTGAAGCTCTACGTCAACGGTTCGGTGGCTCAGACACTGCCCGTAGAGCATCCTCAAGGCAAGCCGTTGAACTGGCAACAGACCGTGCCTCTGCGGGTGGAGAAGGATTCGTGGCTGGTGGTGCTGGCGGAAGGGGAGGGGTTCACCGCGCTGTATCCGGGCGTGCGTCCCACTTCCTTCACCAATCCGATTTACATCGATGTCGACGGCAACGGCTGGCAGCCTCCCGGCAGGCAGGAACTCTCTACTACCACGCCGTAAGATTTGCTGGAAACACACGCGAAAAAGGAGGTCCATCGCTTCCATGTGGTGGAGAAGGACGGTTGCTCTACTCCTCGCGGTAGCGGTGGCGGGGATGTGCCTGGCACAGCAAAAGCCTGCTAAACCGCCCCGGGGAGCTATCGTGTTGTTCGACGGCAAGGACCTGTCCCAATGGGTCTCGCGAGACGGCAAATCGCCTGCCCGATGGGAGATTACTCCCGACGGAGCCATGCAGGTCAAAGCGGGAACGGGCGACATCATGACCCGCGACGAGTTCGGCAGCTTCCAGCTGCACATCGAATTCAACATCCCGCCGATGCCGCAAGCCAGTGGACAGGGACGAGGCAACAGTGGCGTCTATCTGCATGGATTGTATGAGCTGCAGGTTCTCGATTCCTACCAGAACGAGACCTACGCGAAGGGTGGCTGCGCAGCCATTTACGGAATCAAAGACCCGGATAAAAACGCCGCTAAACCGCCGGGGCAGTGGCAAACATACGACATCACCTTCATCGCCCCGAGGTTCGACAGCGAAGGCAAAGTCATTGCCAAACCTCGCGTCACGGTGCGCTGGAACGGCGTGCTGGTGCACGACAATGTAGAGATACCGCACATCACCGCGGGCGGGATAGACAACAAGATGCGCCAGAAGGGACCCATCCTGCTGCAGGACCATGGCAATCCCGTCCAGTACCGCAACATCTGGATACGACCTTTGAAGGATTAGCATGAACCGGTCTTCATCCCGACTGGTGATTGCGCATCGGGGCGCCAGTGCGTATCTGCCGGAGCACACTCTGGCGGCGTACGCTCTGGCGCTTGGACAGGGGGCGGACGGCATCGAGACCGATGTGTTGCTCAGCGCGGACGGAGTACCCCTCTGTTTGCACGACCTCTGGCTGGAAACCACCACCGATGTCGCCGAACACTATGATGGGCGGTCGCGCTCGGATGGACACTACTACGCGATAGAGTTCACTGCCGAGCAAATCGTGCAGCTACGCGCCTTCGGAAGAGTGAGCCACGCAGAGCGCACGGAGGTTCCTCGAATGCATGTGGTCACTCTGGAGGACCTCCTGCGGCTTCGGCAGTACCTGTACCGTACTACCGGCAAGCGCTTCGTGCTGCTGGTGGAGCTGAAAGCCCCGCAGTTTCATCGGGAGCAGGGCAAGCCGCTGGAGGAAGCCGTCTTGCAGGTGCTGGAGCGTTACGGCTGCACCACCGCCGACTGTGGGGTCATCTTGCAGAGTTTCGATGCCCACAGCCTGCAGAGACTGCGCCATGAGCTGCGCACCGCCTTACCCATTTACCAGCTGACAGGACACGCGCTGACGCAAGAGCAGATCGACGAGGTCGCCTCCTATGCGGACGGCATCTCCGCGCAACGCTGGCTTCTTGAAGACGGGGAAGGCAACCCCGTCAACGAGGGACTTCTGGCGGCAGAGTGCCATGAGAGGGGATTGAACCTCTTCGTCTGGACGATGGGACAAGACGAGGAAGCGGTCAGGCGCATGTTCTGGCGATACGGTGTGGACGGCGTGATTACCGATAATCCCGATGTGGCGGTGCGGGCACGAAGCACGCCCGTGTAACCGTAGCCTGTGCCACACCCCGCTTCTGGATGTGGTTATACTCTTTCCAGCCTCACCGCAAGGTCTCGTTCCACTCGGGGCACGTCCAGCCTCAGCCCTGCCCCGTCTACCGTTACCGTTTGTGTCCGCACAGGCTTGCCCTCGTAGGTATCCCAAATCTGCACCCGGTAACGACCGGGCGTCCAATCGGCGATGTGCAACACAGTGGGTGGCACGGGCTCAGGTGGTCGTTTGACCACGTTCACCTGATACCACGTGTGCTGTGCGTGCTCGATATACAGCAAAGAGGTCTTCCTGCCATGCAAGCCGAACAGGCGAAGCGGTGGCTGCGTCTGCTTCACCGCCTTTTCCAGCACGTAGGAGACGAACAACCAGTCGTTGCCGATGTTCTCTACCTTCACGGTCTGCTGGCCGGCAGGTATCTCCACGATATATTCGCCATTGTACTGGTTCAGAGTGTCCGTTTTTTCGGTATCATCGGGGTCGGGCATGTCTTTGTCCAGCACGCGCACGCCGTTGCGCTCCACGATGAGATGTGCCCCGCCATGTCCCGAGACGCCGGTGACGAAGATGTGCAGGCGCGTGGGATGAGGCAAGTTCGTCTCGAGGGTCAGCGGGTTGTGCTTATCGCGATGGTTCCGCAAGCCATGCAGTAGACCGGCAACCTGCTCCCGAATGGTCACCCTTCCTTCGGCATCTATCTGCACGGTAGTGGGGCGATTCGAAGGATGCGGTTCCCAGGAGGTGGGTCCCTGCAGGGCGAGGTCGCTGTAGACGGGTGATGCGGCGGGTTGTTTCAGGGTAAACGTAGCTTTTTCCACCCTGCGGAATCCCTCTTTGGGGAAGTTCACTCCCCGAAGGAATCGGCTCAGCGCGGCAAAGTGGAAGTACAGGTCATGGGGGTGGATATGGTTATCCCACCACCAGAGCATCGCTGTGCCCGCCGAGCCATCCATCACGGTACTCCAGATACCACTATGCAGAGCGATGCCGGTGGGGTCTACGGAAGGGTCCTCCCCCATCGCGCCTGCTCCGAACTCGCCTACCAGATGCGGTTTGCCGTAAGCCTCTTTCTTGCGATGGAAGAAGGTTAAGGCAGAGGAAACATCGCGCGAGCCGTAGTTGTGGGTCTGCGAGAACTCTATCTGCGGCAGGCGGTCAATCACCTCGCGCCCATTCGAGTCGGCGAAGCTGGTGGTGATGAGGTGTTTCCACGGGTCTAAACGCCGCAGGTAGTCGCCCATCTCACGGTGCCACCGGGTAATGAGTTCCAGATTGTAGGCATCGGGTCCGACGATATCCACCTCGTTCCAGAACTCCCAGCACAACACGTTCGTGCACCATCCGTATCGGGCTACCAGATAGCGCAGCTTGTTGCGGTAGGCGCGCAGCATTTCGGGATGCGTCCAGAACTCGATGGGCTCCTTGAGCGGACCGCCGTTGGCGGCGTTATGCGGTGTCTCTTCCCAGAAGGGAAAGCCTCCGTATTGCCGTTTGCGCAGCTCGTTGAAACTGTCGAAGCACAGCATCACGTACATGCCCAGCTGACGCGCCAGGTTCAGCACGTAGTCCAGACGCCAGGCGTTGGCAAGGTCTATTTTGCCCACTCCATAGCGTTCGCGCGGTTCGCCGGTTCGCTCCAGTCCGAAGGTTACCCAGGAAGGTCCCAGCCATACCCGGAAGTAGTTCCCGCCCGCCTGTGCGTAACGGGGCAGCCAGTCGTCATAGTCGAATGTTCCACGGCTACCACCCCAGCACACGTTTGCCCCGATGGGGAGATAGGGCTGACCGTTGTCGAAGACAAAGTACCGCCGGTCATCCTTGCTGAGACGCACGAAACCGGGTTGCTGCGAGGCAACGCACCGGAAAACAACAGGCTGCGAGCGCACCGTCTTGCCTGTGCGGTCGCGTACGGTAACCACCATCTGGTACTTGCCCACCTGAGAGGGAGCGAAGCGGATGCGCCAGTCGGGTTCACCGGCAGGAGACAGGCGTTCCTCACGCCCCTCCAGCTTGCGGCTGTAAGCACGGTAGAAGAAGCCGGGAACCTGCACCTTGCCACCGGAAGGGGTGGTGAAGATGCCCTCCACCGCTATCTGCTCGGGGTCAAAGGCGTTCTGGTAGGTGGCTTGCAGGTTCAGGCGAAACTCTACCAGGTCGTAGCGAGGCACCTGCGTGCGGCTGGGCGTGACGGAAAGCAGGCGCAACGGACGGTTGTCCGAGATGGGCGGTTGCAGTTCAGCCATCTTTGCCTCCTACGCGATACGTTGCAGCAATTGTTTCAGGTGTCGGGCGAAGCGCGGCACCGCCTGTTCCGCCGGCTCGGTGTACTCGTACTCGATGGACACATAGCCCTTGTAACCGGCTTTCTGCAGGATGCGCAGGGCACGCTCGTAGTCCACCTCAGTGTGCTTGCCTCCGTTGCCGCGATAGTGAGTCTTGGCGTGGGTAGTGACCACATAAGGGGCGACTTGCTCGAACTGGGCGTAGATATCACCGGTGAAGTTGCCCAGGTCCAGGTTCAAGCCGAACCAGGGATGTTGCACCGCTTTATAGAGGCGCAGTACTTGCTCTGCGGTGGAGGTGATACCCCCGTGATTCTCCAGAGCCACCACCACCCCCCGCTGCGCTCCATAATCGATCACCTCACGCAGGCATTCCACCACCCAGCCGAACGCCTCCTCTTCCGTGTGCCCATCGGGCACCGGTCCGGCGAAGACCCGGATGCAAGGCGCCCCCAGGATGACCGCGTTCTCGATCCACTGTTTGGTCATCTCCACGTGCTCGCGGCGCTTGGCTGGGTCTGCCTGAGCGAAGTTATTGCCCACTGCCGTTCCCGAGATGTGCATGCCGTACTGGAAGCAGGTGCGCTTGATGTCGTTCAGCGTCGCGCGTTCGGTGTTGGGGAAATAGTAGGCGGTCAGTTCCACACCATCCAGCCCCATCTCGGCGCAGGTGCGGATAAAATCCTGCAGGCTCATCTTGCGGCTGGTCAGCAGGTCCCGATACGAATAGGCACAGCAGGCGACACGCATGGCGATTCCTCCCTGACAACAGACTTTTACTCTTTCCAATTCGTGACGGAGCCTTTTGTTCCTGCAGAAGCCTGCAGGTTGTATCACGTACAGAGTATCCATGACCGAAATCGGCAGGGCGACCGGCGGGTGTCCCCTACCCCAGCTATTCACGCAGGAGCACAGGGAAGATACTCTCGACAAGCTGGCAGGAGCCAGAAAGGCGGGGCGCGAAAACGCGAGCAGATACCGACCCATTGGCTCTGAACACATCCCTACACAGGACGAGGAGGTACAGATGGCAAAGATCGCGACGGTCGGATGGGTGATGCTCGTAATGATGGGCACCGCGCAAGCGCAGGTGGGCTGGCGGGTGGATACGAATCAGCCCGCCCTGTGGCAGCCGATGCCGGGCTGGCTGGGTAATCCTTCGCCCAGTGCTCGGGTGCAATCGACCGGAGAGGGATTGCGATTCGTGGTGCCCGAGGCAGGCAAGGGAATGAAATGGCTTCTCCCCGCGCGCTGGGTGAACACACAGCGATTTCGCTATCTGGTGGTGCGTTACCGGGCGCGAGGCATCTCTCCCCATCCGGGCGACTACTTTCTCTATCTGGACGATAGTAGCGAACTTCCTGACACGTCGCGCTATCTGCTTCCTCTCTCGGACCTGCGTGCCGACGGGGAGTGGCACTGGGCAACGGTAGACCTGCGCCAGTGGCAGATACGTCCCTACCTCAAACAACTCGCTCTGCAGGTTCAAGCGGCAGAGCCAAATGCGGAGGTGGTCATCGCCGACCTGTCGTTTCGGGATACGCCCCCAGAAGATGCGCCCACAACGCGCAAAGCAAGCGCACCGTACCGTGAGCTGGTGTTGCCCCAGTCGGAACTGGCGCGCCTGCAGGCACAACCCGATTGGCTGGGCAACCCATCCGCGCAGGCTTCGGTGCTATCGGCGTCCGACGGGGTGCACCTGCGCGTACCGGAGGCGGGACGAGGCATGAAATGGAGCCTGAACCTGCGGGAACCCCTGCGCCTGCGTGAGACGCCCTACGTTATCGTGCAGTATCGCGCTACAGGCGTCGCCAACAGCGGGGACTACTTCCTCTACCTGGCGCCCCAGCAACCTGCCCTGCCGCAGGAGCGATACACGCCGCTGCGCCTCCAGGAGCTGGTATCCCTACGCAAATGGCGCACGCTGATAGCCCGTGTGCCCGAAGCCACGCTGGACGGGCTGGCTACCGTGGCGGTTCAGGTGCAGGCAGGCGAGCCGAACGCAGAGGTAGTGATACGCTCCATCCGATTCGCCTCTCAGCCGCGCGAGCAGAGGCTCTCCCTGGAGGACGAACTGCCTGAGCCACGAGCGGCAGTGTCAGCGGGATTCTTGCCGGTAGACCTGAGCGCGCGCTACAACCTCAGCTTGAAACAGGTCGCTCCGGGCTTGCCACTGAGTAGTTATCGGTTTCGTAAAGAGCGGATAGTTGCAGCGGGAGTACCTTTTCGGGTGAGCATCGGCGAGCGTCATGCGCTATCGGTGGCAGGTGAGGTCGGCAATATCCGCGTGCCTGTTCCGTCCTCTCTGCAAAGGCAGCCGCCGAGCGAGATATACCTGCTACTCGCCGCCGATTTCCCGCAGTGGGAGGAGCCTTCCTACGGCGGGGGCACGCTCTACCGGGTGCGGCATCCACATCGTTTTGTGGTGCAGCTGCTCTACGCGGACGGTACGGCGGAGGAAGTGTTCCCGCTGCGCGTCGCCACGCGGCGGCACGAGGTGGTGGCAGGCGCCGATGTATATGTGGTGCCTGTCAGGGGACGCCTGCGAGAGGTACGCCTGCACGATCGGATGCGCCTGGGGGAGTTTGCTCTGTGCGCACTCACCCTGAACACGGGCAAACGACGTTTTGAAACTTCCCTGTGGACAGCGGCGGTGCCCGTGAGCGGACGTTGCGGCACGTGGAATCCGCCCTCCCGAACGGAAGTACGACAGGTAGACGGTAGCGTCATCCTGCAGAACGCGAACGTGCGTGTGCGGCTGGAGGTTGCGCAGGGAGTGCAGTGGACAGAGTTCACCCTGCTACCCATCCGCCGCAACGTGTGGACACAGTCTGTGCCTCTTTTTGCGGTGCGCGCGTGGGATGGTGCGGATACTGTAACCAGCCGTGAGTACCAGCTGGCGGATATTTCCATCCAGACGGATTCGGTGAGACTGGAGTGTGTGCCGCCCCGCAGAGATTTGCCCGGCGTGCGCCTGCAGTTGCATCTGGATAACCGCGACTGCCTGCGCATCGTGGCGACCGTACAGAACCGCGAGCAGGTCGACCGCCGCTGGGTTGTCTCCCTGCCGCATGCATGGGCATTGCGCATCGGCAACGGGGATGTGTACGCTTATCCTCTGCGCACCCTGCTGCTGAGCCAGCGCGACGGCGACTGGCGATTCCGCTACAGCGGCACCCTGCCCTTGCAAATGCTGGACGTGAGCAACCACACGCTGGGCGCTGGCATCGGCATGGTGATGACCGACTTGACCGGCACCGACCGTTACCTGCACCTCACGCGGCGGGGCGCGGTGACCACCATGAGCACCGACTGGCGTTGTGACCCGCTTCAGCCCGGCGAAAGCAAAGAACTGCAGATAGAGCTGATAGCGCATGCGGGCGACTGGAGGCAGACCTTCGCCCACTACAAAAGCTGGGTGGGCACATGGTATCGCCCTCTCGCACCGCGCAAAGGGTGGTTCCGAAACGTGTTCGCCTTCCGACAGGACTATATTGCCGAAGGGCTATACGACTTCGGCAGTCAGACCTACCACTTCGGGGAACGCATCGAGATGGCGCGGAAGGCTTTCGGCGCGTGCGATTACCTGCACCTCTTCGACTGGGGAACCACCCCTCTCGGACGGGTAGGGGACTATGACCCGTGGGGCAACCCCCTCACCTCCGCAGAGGTTTTCCGACAAGCGGTACAGCAGACGCAGGCGCAGGGCGTGCCAGTCGGGCTGTACATCGAGGGCTATCTGGCGGATATGCGCTCGAAGGTGGCGCAGGCGCACCTGCAAGAATGGGGCTGGCGAGGACGCGATGGACAGGTACTCCGCTGGTCGCCCGGTTCGCCGGAGTTCTTCATGTGCCCGGGCGCAGAGGGGTGGCAACAGTACCTGACCGAGACCTACCGGCGCGTGAGCGCACAGACGGGAGCGATGGGCTTCTACATCGACGAGTTCGGTTTCTGCGACCGCGATTGCTTCGCACAGGGGCATGAGCATCCCGCAGGCTGGCATCTTTTGCCTGCTGAGGGGAAAATGACCCGTCGCATCCGCCAGGCGTTGCCCCCCGAAGCGGCGCTGTACACCGAGAACTTCCCGCCGGATATCCACACCGTGCTGCAGGACGGTAGCTTCGACTACGCCATCCACTACTACCAGAACATTGCCCACAACTGGACACCTCTGCCCTTGCGTCTGTCGCGCTTCGCCTTCCCCGATTTCAAGGTGTTCCAGATTATCGTGTGCGACTATCCGACAGGCAGCAACGAGGAGGCGGTTCGGCAAGTGTTCTTCAACGGCGATGGCTACTGGCTGCAGGGCAACCCCGAAACGTGGTTCACTCCTGAAACGCGGGCAACCCTGCGCAGGTGTATCCGTGCCCTGCGCGAGCATGCCGACGCCTTCGCCAGCGACGACTGCGAGCCGCTGGTGCCCACTCTGCAGGAAGGCGTGTTCGCCAACCGCTTCACCTCCGCCGATGGACGCAAGAGCATGTGGACACTCTACAATGCGAACTGGCGCAGCGTGCAGGGGCGAGTGATTGCCGTCCCCCACGTACCGGGCGCGCGCTATCTGGACGCCTGGAACGGCAAACCGTTGCAACCTGTGCTTTCGGGGGGCAAGGCGATCCTGTCCGTGAGCCTGCCGCCACACGGGGTAGGCTGTGTGGTGCAGGTCAGGTGAGGTTCACCAAAAAGAGGCGGCAGGTTTGTGCCTGCCGCCAGACGGTCAGGAAGGTTTTTCGATGCGTTGTCACCGCATCCGCTCCAGCAGACTCATCTCGCCGTGTTTGATCATCTGGTCCAGATAAGCGTGTTGCTGGGCGCGTGCGGGCAGACTGGTGTATCCCAGAATGGCGTACAGCCACAGTCCGAATATCGCGAGTATCAGCGCGGACATGCCGAAGCGATACACAGTACGTTGCGTCTCCAAACGGGCATCTTCAGGCAGGCTTCTGCCCCATATCAGCCATAGCAGTAGTCCGGCAGCCAGCCAGAGAGCGGTTTCGGTCAGAAAACCTGTCCACGCGACTATCGACGCCAGCCCCCAGAGCGCGGCGATCCCCCCGCGAAGCGGTTCAGGAAGCGGTTTGTGCAGCACAAAGGCGTAAAACGGTGAGGCAAGAAGCCCTGCCAAACCGCCGGTAGCTACGGCGACTGCCAGCGCAACAAGAACCATATTGTAGCCCGTGGTGCCTAACTCTTGAGTGCCCCCTGAGGCAGCCATCGATAAAGCCAGCAGTATACCCAGCGTGATAAGCCATACCGGCGATGATTGCCCTGTGGCTCTGCTCACACGAACAAGGGGGATGATGAACGCCACTGCAGCCAGCAAGCAGAGTATCGCGCAGGCGCTCGCATGGAGTATAGTGAACTGTTTATCCGTGAACAGGCTGGACGGTATCCGTTCCTCCAGCAGAGATCCCTTGAGCCAGTCCTCCCATGTGCTACGGAACCCATCCAGCACAAACGCCCCGCCAACTGCCACCGCCACAAAAAAACCCGCTACGATGAGCGAAGAAGTCAGGGATGCTGTCCAGTCTGGAGAGGTTTCTGTGTCTTTCCACAGGGGAGAGAGTACCAGAGCAGACCCCAGCAGGAACAACATAGCGAACGACCACAACAGAAGCATGACACCTGCCATACGCATACCCATCACACGCTGATTAGGTTGCAGCCATCCCAGCTCCAGCACGCCGTTCTGATGCGAATATTCCATCACCTTTCGCCTCAGCTCCTTGCTGATAGCTGCTTCCTGCAACGCTTTTTGTGCCAGGTCTGCATGTCCGTGCTGGCGGGCATAGGCAGCAAACCGCGAGGCTGCATCCAGAAGGTCGTCATTCTGTCTATTGCCCTCGGAGGAAGCAGATACGCTGCGTCCGTCCCATGCTATCTTTTGTATAGCAACACCTACTAGTGCGGTGATCAGAGAGCCTCGCGAATCGCGCATCTTCCTCCCGATCTCAGCGGTCGCCTCTCGCAGGGCAATGGCACGAGCATGGTTGCCCTTCTTTGTCTGTTGCTGTGCGAGGAAGACCAGATAGAGGGCAGTCTCTCGAAAGCATGACAGATGAGGGAAGAGCACACCAGCAGTCAACAACGTGCGCTCTTCAGCAGCTAAGGATGGAGGAGCCAGCACACGCGACCAGTCCAGCACATAATCGTCGTAGCGTGAGCAAGCGGCTGCGACCAGAAAACTCGCCAATGCTTTCTCCTCCTGCCCCAAAGCGAACAGAGCGCACGCCTTTGTCAGATGAGGGAAAGCGTTATCCGCATCTATAGCAAGCATTTCGTCTGCGATGGCTGATAACTGTTGCGCCATATGGCGGGTCCTTTCGTTATTGCCGGGAGAGGGCATCCCTCTGGGTATGCGCGGATGGATGCGGAATTGCATACCATCTCGCAGTGCAGCAGCGTACAGGTAGGGTTGGCTTCTCTCGCGTGCCATACGGGCATACTCCCGCACGCGCTGCCATGTTCCTGCTTCCCCAGGCACTTTTTCCAGACGAAGTATCTCCCGCCGTTCGGCGGTATCGTGAGGCAGCGTATGCAATCCGGCGTGTACACCGAATAGCACGGAAATATCTTGCCTTGCCACTCGCCTCAACTCGGGGTGCACTAGCACCGCCACCACAGGCAGAAGGGCAAGAACGAGCGTGACGAGGAACCGTCTTACCATTTGCCTTTTCCCCCTTCCGTTCCCCACAGAAGCTGTGCCCATTCCATTGCCTCGCGACCGCCCCACCACACTGGCAATGGCGTGCGCTCCCGTGGCGTGTTCAGCCACATCACCACCAGCAGGATGATGGCTACCAGCATCCCTGTCGCCGCGGAGGTGGCTATTCGCACCAGCGGCGAGGGCGTCCACGACGTTCGTTGCCTTTGTGCTATCGCCTGCCACACCCGGGTGTCAAAGTCGGGCGCAGGGGTGATAGCGGGGTAAGAGCGCAACGCCTCACGAGCACGAAGCCACTGCTCCGCCAGCTGGCGGCAGCGCGGGCAAGCATCCAGATGCTGTTGCAGCTGCACCTGCCGGTCGGTGGCGAGCTGGTCGTCGAGCCACAGGTTCATCCATTGCTGTGCTTGATGGCAGCGCATAGAGGTTTACTCCTTCTGCTGTTGCTCCCACAGTTGCGCAAACCGTTGACGGGCGGTGTGCAGGCGCGAGCGCACCGTGCCCACCGGCACCCCCAGCACCTGCGCGATTTGCTCGTAGCTCAGCTCGTGCATCTCGCGCAGAATCAGCACCTCGCGCAAAGGTTCGGGCAGCTGGCGCAGTGTCTCGTCTACCTGCTGCTTCAGCATCCACGCTCGCTCGTCGAAGTCGGCGTCGTCAGCATAACGCTCGTCCAGCAAAGGGAGGAGACGCCTCTGGCGCAGGCGCATCCGGCAGGCGTTGACCGCAATGCGATAGAGCCACGTGAACAGGCTGGACTGCCCGCGAAAGCGTCTGAGGTGTACAAACGCCTGCACAAAGGTCTCCTGCGCCACATCCTCCGCCTCCTCGCGGTCGCCGAGCATCTGGTAGGCGAGATTCACTATCGGGTTGCGGTAGCGACGCAGCAGCTGCGCGAAGAACTGCTCGGTGTCCCCCTCGCAGATCGGTTGCTGATGCCCGTTGCAGGATGCCTCGTCGCACACCGCCGTCCCCCATGCCCACTCCATTCCGTATGTTGGATGCAACAGGCGGACGAGAAGTTCAATCAGGGAGGCTTATGCATGTGGTTCTGCGGATTGAGTGTAGATTTTGCGACGGTATCTCCAGTAAAGAGAAGCTGCGATCAGCAATGTGCCTATCGCCAGCAGTGCTAACATGACTATATCCAGGCGCTTCAGTGCCTCTTTGCCGAGCCATTCAGTAATATAGGCTACCAGAAAGAATCGGGCGCCTCTGCCGATGACGCTGGCACCCAGCATGGACCAGATGTTGAAGCGAAACACTCCGCTAGCGATCGTAAACACCTTGTAAGGAATCGGAGTGAAAGCAGCTACCAGCACCGCATATACACCATATCGTTGATACAGCTGCTCCACCCGCTGTGCCTTCTCCTCGCCAAACCAGCGGTGAAGGAGAGGATGACCACCATATGCTCCTATCCACCATCCCAGAACGGCTCCCAGCACACTGCCCGCCGTACACACAGTGGCTATCCACGCCGTATGAGGCGCTTGCGGGGTGAAAATCATGCCGATAAGGATGACATCTGGAGGGATCGGAAAAAAAGACGATTCCATGAAGGCAACCGTAAACAGCCCCCACATGCCGTAGTTTTCCACAAGATGAAAAGCCCACTGTTTCAAAATGTCCATACTTTCCTCCCGCTCGGGCGAGACGTGGTGGAGATACCGTTTTGAGCAAGCGATGTCGTCACGAGGTATCTCCCCTTCAGAATTATCGGCAGGAGATCACTATCCTCTGGCTTGCTGCGTTCGTGTCATCACCGTAGAGGGAGCGATATGCGCCACCTGTATCAGCATCACGCGCTGGCTATCGCACCAGATACAACGCTCTTTGCCCCAGTAGACCACGTACACGTTGCGTCCGTCCGCCGCGCGCGTCCAGTGGTTCTCTCCCACGCCGGTGCAGAGGGCGACATAAGCCCCGGGTTCCACCATCAGGTCGTCACGGAAGATGTAGAGGCGTTCTGCCAGTGTGCGCGGGTCGGCGCAGAAGTAGCTTTCATCGGTCACCGCCCAGCCACGCAGGTTCTCGTAACGCAGAGACTGATTACGAATGACCACAAACTCCCTGCGCGGATGGTCCCCCGTTTCCACCCCGATCACGCGAAACATGAGACACCTCCCCAAAGGAAAAAGGGGTTGCGAGGGTGCCGCCACCCTCGCAACCAATGTGGCAGCCCGGTTATTAAGAGCATCCCGAAGTCGCGCCACAGTTCAGGCACTTGTAACATGCGCCATTACGCACCATGATGGAGCCGCATTCGGGACAGGGCGGTGCATCTGCCTGTAACTGGAAGACCAGCTGCTCCGCCTCTCGCAACGTTCGTGCCGGTTCTGGCGCCTTCTCCGCAAGACCGGTGTGGTTTTCAATAGATGCCACCTCGCCCGCAGGCTGCTGCTCCGGTGGGAGGAACTTGAGCGCGAGCCAGCGGAAGATGTAGTCCATAATGGACTTGGCGAAGCGTATCTGCGGGTTGTTGGTCACGCCAGACGGCTCGAAGCGCATGTGCGCGAACTTGTTCACCAGCGTTTCCAGCGGCACGCCGTACTGCAACGCCAGCGAGATGGCAGTGGCGAAGCTATCCATCAGCCCCGACACCACCGAGCCCTCTTTGCTCATGGTGATAAATATCTCGCCGGGCGTGCCGTCCGGGTAAAGCCCGACGGTGATGTAGCCCTCGTGCCCGCCCACGCTGAACTTGTGGGTGATACTCTGTCGCTCATCGGGCAGTTTGCGGCGTACCGGGCGTGCCTCCTGCACGGGCTGTTTTTCCAGCTGCTCACTGGTCTTCTTGGTGCTGAGCGGCTGCGTGCGCTTGGAGCCGTCGCGGTAGATAGCGATCGCTTTCACGCCCAGCTTCCACGCCGCGATGTACGCCTCCATGATGTCTTCCACGGTGGCGTCGTTGGGCATGTTCACCGTCTTGGAAATCGCGCCCGAAAGGAAAGGTTGCACCGCGCCCATCATCTTGATGTGCCCCATGTAGTGGATACTGCGCTGACCATTGGCGGGCTTGAAGGCGCAGTCGAACACGGGCAGGTGTTCGGGCTTCAGGTGTGGTGCGCCCTCGATGGTATCGGTGCGCTCGATATACGCCATGATGTCCTCAATCTGCTCCTGCGAGTAGCCCAGTCGCTGCAACGCTTCCGGCACGGTGCGGTTCACAATCTTCATCATGCCGCCGCCCACCAGCGTTTTGTACTTCACCAGCGCGATGTCGGGTTCCACGCCGGTGGTGTCGCAGTCCATCATGAAAGCGATGGTTCCGGTGGGGGCAAGTACAGTCACCTGCGCGTTGCGGTAACCGTACTGTTCACCCAGTGACAGGGCGTTATCCCAGCACTCGGTGGCGGCGCGCAACAGGTCGGGCGGCACGGTCTCCTTCGCCTCAATCTGGTCCACGTGCGCGCGGTGCATCCGAATCACGTCCAGCATCGGCTCGCGGTTACGGGCGTAGCCCGGGAAGGGACCGCCACAGTCGCGCGCGATGACGGCGGATTGCGCGTACGCCTCGCCGGTCATGATGGCAGTGATGGCAGCAGCGTAGGCGCGTCCGGCGTCGCTATCGTATGGCAGCCCGCGAGCCATCAGCAGTGCGCCCAGATTCGCGTAGCCCAGCCCGAGTGGACGGTAATCGTGGCTATTCTGGGTGATTTTGGGCGTGGGGTACGCCGCGTTATCCACGATAATCTCCTGTGCGGTAATCATGATGCGTACCGCGTGTCGGAACGCCTCGATATCAAACTCGCCATCGGGCTTGCGGAACGCCATCAGGTTCAGGCTGGCGAGGTTACAGGATGTGTCGTCGAGAAAGACGAACTCCGAACAAGGGTTACTTGCATATATTCTGTCCGTGTTCTTACAAGTATGCCACTTATTGATGGTATCGTCATACTGTAAGCCGGGGTCCCCACAAATCCAGGTGGCTTCAGCGATTTCGCGCAGCAGGTCGCGGGCGTTGTAGGTGTCCGCGACTTCACCCGTAGTGATATATCGCGTCTGCCAGGGCAAACCTTTGATGGCTGCCTCCATGAAGGCATCGGACACGCGCACCGAGTGGTTGGCGTTCTGATAGGAGACGCTATCGTATGCGCCACCGGGCACGTTGAAGCTGCCGTCGTAACCCGCTTCGATCAATGCCCATGCCTTCTTCTCCTCTTCCGCCTTGCTGCGGATGAATGCCAGGATGTCGGGATGGTCGGCGTTCAGGATGACCATCTTGGCGGCGCGGCGCGTTTTGCCACCGCTTTTAATGACGCCTGCGAAGGCGTCGAAGCCGCGCATGAAGGAGACAGGACCCGACGCCGTGCCCCCGCCCTGCAGATGCTCACGCGAGGAGCGCAGACGGGAGAAGTTGGTGCCTGTGCCCGAACCGTACTTGAACAACATGCCTTCGGTCTTGACCAGGTCCAGGATGCTCTCCATGCTGTCCTGCACGGAGTTGATGAAGCACGCGCTGGCTTGTGGTCGCTCGCCCGGCACGCCCACGTTGAACCACACGGGACTATTGAACGACGCCTTCTGCATCAGCAAGAGATGGACCAGTTCTTTGTGAAAGGTATCGGCGTCCTCCTCGGTGGCGAAGTAGCCGTCTTTGCGCCCCCATGTGGCGATAGTATCGGCGACACGGGAGATGAGCTGTCGTACGCTGCGCTCGCGCTGGGGGCTGCCCAGCAGTCCTCGGAAGTATTTGGAAGCCACCACGTTCGTCGCCAGCTGGCTCCAGAACTCCGGTACTTCCACATCTTTCTGTTCAAAAATGACCTCACCGCGTTCGCCGGTGATAGAGGCGGTGCGCAGCTCCCAGCGCACCTCGTCGAAAGGATGCACACCGGGTCGGGTGAAGTAGCGCTCAAAGCGCAAACCGGGGGCGCGCTTCTCCTGAACAGTAGACACCACGTCTTCCGCCGGCGGGGAAGTCTCCTCGATAATCTCCAGCTCGAAGTGTTCCTTCGTCGGTTCCATAGATAAAGCACTCCTCCTTATCCAAACTGAGCATCGGCGCGGGGCTATTTCTGCCGCCGCTGACGGGTGAGCATGTTCACCAGCTCGCGGAACTGCGTCGCGTCCTCGAACTGGCGATACACCGAGGCAAAGCGCACGTACGCCACCTGATCCAGCTGCTTCAGCCGTTCCATCACCAGTTCCCCGATCTCCGAGGACTTCACCTCACGCTCTCCGCGATTGATGAGCACCTGCTCGATGTCGTTGGCGATCTCCTCGAGGGCGTCGATAGAAATAGGGCGCTTTTCGCAGGCGACCTGCATCCCGCGCAGTACCTTGTTGCGGTCAAACGGCTCTCGCCGTCCGTCGTTCTTGACCACCATCAACTTCAACTCTTCAATCTCCTCGAAGGTGGTGAAGCGACGACCGCACGCCAGGCATTCGCGCCGTCGTTTAATCGCCTCGCCATCGCGTATCGGACGCGAGTCAAGCACCCTGTCCTCGGGGTGACCGCAGTATGGGCACTTCACGTTGTGACTCCCCCTTGCCGGCAATGGGGTATTGCCCAGATATTGGGCTAATCCATTTATATCACACAAGATATAGGGGTGTCAAGGGTTTTGGAGCAGATTTTGAAAAAATTTCGCAGTGATGCAGCAAGGCTGTCCGCGATGCGGTGGAGAAAGCAGACACACGGACTTGCCCCGTTACCTTGACAGCCTCCCCCGCGTGTGGTACACTAGCACCGTGACCACAGAAAGCAAGTTTGCGATGGTCTTCAGCGGAAGAGGAAGGATGCAACCCGCTCCCGGCGTGCTCTCGGAGGAGCGGATTGTATCCTTCTTTTTGCGAAAAGGTTGAGAAATTGTCGTCAATAAGTCGGTGAGGCATAGAGGTACCATGCAAGTTACAACACACGCACTGGAAAACCAGACGGTAGCCCTGCAGGTAGAGGTCGAGCCGGAGCGCGTCAACCAGGTTTTTGAGCGGGTCTACCGACAGCTGAGCAAATACGTGGAGGTACCGGGTTTTCGTCCGGGCAAGGCACCGCTGGGGCTGGTGCGCCAGGCGCTACGCGAGGACTATGTGCGCGAGCGCGTGCTGGAGCAGATTCTGAAAGAGACGATGAACAGCGCCTTGCAGCAGGCGCAGGTCGAGCCCTACGGCGCCCCACCCGAGCTGGATGTGCAGCAGCTGGAAGAGGGCAAGCCCATGCTCTACTCCTTGAAGGTACCGCTGGAGCCCAAGGTGGATCTCGGCGAGTATCGCGGCTTGAAGGTCACTCGCTACAAGCCAGTGGTGACCGAAGAGGATGTCACGGCAGAGATCGAGTCGCGCCGACGCCAGTTCACCCGATACGAGCGAGTAGACCGTGAAGCGCAGGTGGGAGATGTGCTCTTTGTGACCATGGTGCCCCACATTGTGGGGGAACCGAACCCACTCTCTACCCGGCGCAATCTGATACACTTGACGGAAGAGATGCTGGCTCACCCCTTGGGCAAGATGCTGCTGGGCACGAAAGCGGGCGATGTGAAAGAGGAGACGATACAGTTCCCCGACACAGACCCCGATGCGGAGCTGCGTGGCAAAACGGCGAAGCTGCAGGTCACGGTGCATGGCGTCTCCAAGATGAAGATGCCCGATGATGAAGAGCTGTTGAAGCAGTTGCGCGTTGAGTCGATGGAGGAGCTGCGCGAGCAAGTACGAAAGGCTTTGACAGAAGAGCTCACCCAACATGCGGAACGGGCATCCAGCAACAGTATGCGGCGGGCGGTGCTGCAGGCGGCGCAGGTGGACATCTCGCCCATTATCATTGCGGCGCGAACTCGCGAGTCGCTCGCGATCCTCAATGAACGGTTGCGTCGGTCAGGATATTCGCTGGAAGAATATGCCAACAGCTACGGCATGAGCGAATCGGAGTTCGCCGATTACTGGTACGAGCGAACCGCCTCCGATATCCTGTACGGGCTGATACTCAAGGAGATTGCCAAACACGAGGGTATTGAGATCACCGAAGAGGAGCGCCATCAGGTGATCCAGCAAATCGCCGAAGAGGATCAGGTAGACTTCCAGACGGCGAAAGAGTCGGAAGAAGCGGAAGACAGGATGGCGGACCTTCTCCTCGAGAAAACCCTGCAGTTTCTGTGGGATGTTGCCGATGTTACAGAAGAGGAGTTCCGCATCCAGTCCCAAAGCGAGCAGACCGATAATGAGGAGTAGAAGATGAACAGGTTGCGCGGCATTCACAACTCGTTGATACCCATGGTGGTAGAGCAGACGGCGCGCGGTGAACGCGCTTACGACATCTACTCGCGTCTGCTGAAAGACCGCATCATCTTCATCGGCGAACCGATTGACGACCATGTGTCCAACCTGGTCATCGCGGAGATGCTCTTCCTGGAAAAGGAAGACCCCAACCGCGACATCGAACTGTATATCAACTCGCCGGGCGGTAGTGTCTCGGCAGGGCTGGCGATCTACGACACTATGCAGGTGCTCAAGTGCGAAATTGCCACCATCTGTGTGGGACAGGCGGCATCGATGGCGGCGGTTCTGCTCGCAGCGGGCACGAAAGGCAAACGCTATTGTCTGGAGCATGCTCGCGTGATGATCCACCAGGTGAGTGCAGGTTTCCAGGGCACAGCGATAGACATCAATATTCAAGCGCAAGAGGTGCTGCGCTATAACCGGATGCTGAACGAAATCCTCGCCTACCACACCGGACAGCCCATCGAACGGGTGGAGCAAGATACTCAGCGCGACTACTTTATGTCGGCGCAAGAGGCGAAGGAATACGGCATCATCGACGAGATACTGTCGCGTGGCGCACGCTAAACCATTCTTCAACATAGAGGAGCGAACCGGTGGCACGAACAGGATTTGAGCCTTTGGAAGGGCGTTGTGTACTCTGTGGGAAGATACGCCCGCGCTTGATACAGGGTATGCATGGCGGGGTATGCATCGATTGCATCCAGTACGCCAACGAACTCATCCAGTCGCAGGTGGCGCGCCATGAACGCACCGCCTCCTATGGGCTACCCAGCGTTCCTAAGCCCAAAGAGATATACCGCATCCTCAGCCAGTACGTGGTGGGACAGGAGCGCGCCAAGCGTGCCCTGTCGGTAGCGGTGTACAACCACTATAAGCGTATCCAGCACACCTCACGCGACAACGATGTGGAACTGCAAAAGAGCAATATCCTGCTGATCGGTCCCACAGGGAGCGGAAAGACCCTGCTGGCGCAGACGTTAGCCAAGATTCTGAACGTGCCCTTTGCGATTGCAGACGCTACCTCTCTCACCGAAGCGGGGTACGTTGGCGAAGACGTGGAGAATATTCTGCTTCGCCTGCTACAGGCTGCCGACACCGGCACTTCCCTTCAGGAAACCGTGCGCAACGCACAACGTGGTATTGTATACATCGACGAGATCGACAAAATCGCACGTAAAGCAGATAACCCCTCCATCACGCGCGACGTTTCGGGCGAAGGCGTACAGCAGGCACTGCTGAAGATTCTGGAAGGAACCATCGCCAACGTGCCACCGCAGGGTGGACGCAAGCATCCGCAGCAAGAGTTCATTCAGGTGGATACCACCAACATCCTGTTCATCTGCGGGGGAGCGTTCGAGGGACTGGACAAGATTATCGCGCAACGGCTGGGCAACCAGACGATGGGCTTCCGCGCCTCGCTGGAGGGCAAGAAGAAGCTCAGCTACGGCGAACTGCTGGCAAATGTCATCCCCGAAGACCTGCTCAAGTTCGGCTTCATCCCGGAGTTCATCGGGCGACTGCCGGTGGTCACCACCCTGGAACCGCTGGACGAAGAGACTTTGATGCGCATTCTGGTGGAGCCGAAGAACGCCTTGGTCAAGCAATACCAGAAGTTTTTCGAGATGGACGGCGTGGACCTGGTGTTCACCGAAGGTGCACTGCGTGCCATCGCTCAGGAAGCCATGCTGCGAGGAACGGGTGCGCGCGCTCTTCGCGCCATTATCGAGGAGATTATGCTCAACATCATGTACGAGGTGCCCTCCTCGCAGGACATCAAGCGGGTGGTGGTGGACGAGAGAACGGTGAGAGAGCGCACGGAACCGCAGGTACTGCGTGCGGAAGACATCAAGCAGGCATCATAAACACTATGCCCAGAGCACGCAAGGCGACAACAGAGAGCGACGAAACGCAGCCAAAGAGCCGCTCCACCCGGCGCAGGCGCACACGCCCTGCTGAGGCAGAGTGGGAAGAGGAAGGTATCGGTTCGCCTATTCCTTCTCAGCTTCCTCTCGTGCCGGTGCGCGATCAGGTGTACTTTCCCCAGATGGTGTTTCCGCTGTTTGTGGGTAGAGAACGCTCGGTGCGCGCACTGGAAGAGGCGATGGAAGGCGACCGTCTGATCGCCCTCGCCGCGCAGAAAGAGGTCATCACCGAAGAGCCCGAGCCTGAAGACATTTATGACGTGGGCATCGTAGTGGAGATACTGCAGGTACTGCGCATGCCCGATGGAACCCTGCGTCTCATGCTGCAGGGCATCGAGCGGGTGCGCGTTACCCGCTATGTGCAAACCGAGCCTTTTATTCTGGTGGCAGTAGAACCCATCCCCAGCCAGAAGCAGCATGACCTCGAGATCGAGGCGCTGATGGGCATCGTGGTGTCGCTCTTTGAGCAGCTGGTGAACGCGGGCAAGAACATCCCGCCCGAAGTGCTGCTGAGCGTCAGCAACCAGAGCGACCCTGAACGCATCATCAACACGGTCACGCCCTATCTGCCCGTTCGCGTGGAGGAGAAACAGCAGATACTGGAGATGGTGAGCGTGCGCGAGCGGCTCGAGCGACTGGTGGTCATCATGCGCAAGGAGATAGAAATCCTGGAGCTGCAGAAGACCATCCGCTCGCGCGTGGAGAAGGAGATGGGCGATACCCAGCGTGAGTTCTTCCTGCGCGAACAGCTGAAGGTGATCCAGCAGGAGCTGGGCGAGCGCGACGAACGCGCCAGCGAGGTGGAGGAGTTCCGCCAGAAAATCCTCGCCGCGGGGATGCCCGAAGAGGTGCAGGAGCGCGCCTTCAAGGAGCTGGAGCGACTGGAAAAGATGCCCTTCGCCGCGCCAGAGGGCGTGGTAGTGCGCAACTATCTGGATTGGCTGGTGTCGTTGCCCTGGAGCACGGTCACGGAGGACAATCTGGACATCGCCGCCGCCGCGCAGGTGCTGGACGAAGACCATTACGGCTTGCAGAAGGTGAAGGAGCGTATCCTGGAGTTCCTTGCGGTGCGCAAGCTGGCAGGCAGCGCGATGAAAGGACCCATCTTGTGCTTTGTAGGACCGCCGGGCGTGGGTAAAACCTCCATCGGCAGGTCTATCGCTCGTGCGTTGGGACGCAAGTTCGTGCGGGTATCCCTGGGCGGCGTGCGGGATGAAGCGGAGATTCGCGGTCACCGGCGCACCTACGTGGGCGCACTGCCCGGGCGCATTATTCAGGGTATCCGACAAGCAGGCTCGCGCAATCCGGTGTTTATGCTGGACGAGATAGACAAGCTGGGCATGGACTTTCGCGGCGACCCCTCTTCCGCCCTGCTGGAGGCGCTGGACCCCGAGCAGAACTACGCCTTCTCCGACCACTATCTGGAGGTACCCTTCAACCTGCGTGAGGTGATGTTCATCACCACTGCCAACCTGCTGGATCCCATTCCCCCTGCTCTGCGCGACCGCATGGAGGTCATCGTCTTCCCCGGCTATACCGAAGACGAGAAGATGCACATCGCGAAGGGCTTTCTGGTGCCCAAGCAGCTGAAGGAGCACGGCTTAACCCCCGAACAGTGCCAGTTCACCGACGCGGCGATACAGCTCATCCTGCGCGAGTACACGCGCGAGGCGGGTGTGCGTAATCTGGAGCGCGAAATCGCCTCGGTGTGTCGCAAGGTAGCGCGCGCGGTGGCGGAAGGACAGATAGAATCCCAAACGGTTATGCCGGAAGACATCCCCGTATATCTGGGCGCACGCAAGTACCACTACGGCATGGCAGAGGAGAAAGACGAGGTCGGCGCGGCGACGGGGCTGGTGGTGACGCAGTTCGGCGGGGACATCGTGTCCATCGAGGTGAGCGTGCTGCCCGCCACCAAGGGACAACTGCTGCTTACCGGTCAGCTGGGTGAGGTGATGAAAGAGTCGGCACAAGCCGCGCTCACCTACATCCGCTCCCGTGCCAGCCAGCTGCAGATAGACCCGGAGTTCACCCGAAACGCGGACATCCATATCCACGTGCCGGAGGGCGCGGTGCCTAAAGACGGACCCTCTGCCGGCATCACCATTGCCACTGCGCTGGCATCGGCGTTTACGGGGCGCCCTGTGCGGCGTGACGTGGCGATGACGGGTGAGATCACCCTGCGCGGGCGCATCCTGCCCATCGGCGGGGTGAAGGAAAAGGTGCTGGCAGCGCACCGTGCGGGCATCCGCGTGGTCATCCTGCCTGAAGAGAACCGGCGCGACATGGACGAAATCCCCCAGCAAGTGCTGAACGACATCGAGTTCCGCTTTGTGCGCCACATGGACGAGGTGCTACAGATTGCGCTGGTAGACAAATAACCCTCCTTTCCTTGCCTGTTGTGGATCGCGAATCTCCCGCCGAGCCAGTGTGCGCCCAGCAAGAGCCTTCCGGGGTGTTGGACACTCATGCAAAGGACGTACTCGCAGAGGACAAATCGCCAGCAGCACAAGCCGTTAAGCCTGCAAGCACGGTGACAAAGAGTAACACCAACGTGGCTAGAGAGTGGAACGGTTGACACACGAGTAGATGAATCAGTGACACGCACGCTATCACAGCAGGCACGATGCGTGACCAGGCAAGGATCGGACGATCGATCGGTCGCCTTCTCGGGAATCTGTGTCTCACTCTGATAATGCCGCTACGACTCCGCCCACCGAGTTCCCCGCTGTCCATGTTCTCCACACCTTGCCGTCCTCTGCAGAACGTATGCGTAACTTGGCGTGTTCCAAGTAGGGATACCCTTTCAACAACTCCCGGAAGTCGGCTGTGCGGAATGCTGTAACAACCCACCTTCCATCTGGAGAAGCAGCGACCAACCGCTCATTGCCGACATCGGTTGAGAGCACGCGAGGCAGTCTTCCTCTGCTGTCGAAAAGAAACAGTCGCCCGCGGCTGGTGTACACGACCTGAAACCAATCCTTCCCTTCCTTGAGAAACTGTGCCGAGCTCGCCGCAAAGTCGGTGACTATCATGCCGTCGCTCGCAGAGCGTACTGTAGCATGTCCGCCTGACCCATGCCCGCGATCATGAATAAGAACGTACCTCCCCTTCGGGGACAAGGTGGCGCCTGCCCAATCCGGCAACGGCGACAGGAGCCGGCGATTTGTCGGCAATATGACGATTCGGGACGGCTCGACGTGGACCTGCACTCGAAACACATGTGCGTCCTTGCGCAACAGTGCCAACAACCTGCCGAGATGCAAAGACAGCAGTTCCCCATCCGGTACTACGATGGGCTTGGTATGCCCAGTACGCCAATCCAGCAAAAGGTAAGAGTGTTGTACCCGCGGGGTTGACGACAAAGGCTTTCGAGCTGCGTGCGCCTGAGGCTTGTCTCTGACAACAACCACAGTACTCTTGTCTACAGAGAATACCACAGGCTGAGTGCCCGAAGTCGCATACACCAGCCGCGGCGGCTCCAACGAGTCCAACTGAAGGATATATATCCCTCTACCGGCCGCCCCGCTTACGAAAGACATATTAGACCGCCGCGGCTGTGGCACAGCGTTCGCACCCCACAGGACAGCGCCCTGCGTCATGGTGATCGGCGCCGTTCTACTCCAGAGAAACCAAGCGAAGCCAGCCAGCACCACAACCGCGCACAAACTGATGATGCACCAACGCCACCGCATGACCTGTTATACCGTCCGGACACTCACGGGGTCACCATAAAGCTCGGCACTTGCCGTCGCCGAACAACCTGTACAGCGCGGGCAGGTCCTTTGGCGGTTTGAATAGACATGCCTGCAAGACGTCGAGTACGAAATGCTTGCAGTTGTTGTACAAACGGTATCGGTAGTGATCCTCCCAATCCTCTTTCTGCCAAGCACCATAGGAACAAACACAGCGTTTCTCATGCTCGGTAACCACCACTATCACGCACTCCCACTGTTGAGCCCGGTCATACAGTTTCTCCTCGTTGGTGCCGCCTCCTTCGAAGATTCCTTTGCCACATCCCGCGATAGCATAGTGCATGAAACCAGGTGGAAAGGTTTCCTCTGCATGCTGGCTCCACCTCCACGGCGTTTCCCACTGCCCTATTGATACCGCAACACCCCGAACCGGTCATACAGGTTATGGCTGACCACCGATTCTGTTGGCTTCGTCCCTCACTCAGGTGTATACCATATCTGTACAGCGTACCTTGCCCGCTTTATCGAAATGCACAATCACACGGAACATGAGTACGTCATATATCCAGAGATCACCCTCCGCCTGGATAAGCGGAACGGGATGGTAGCCCCTGTAAACGCTGTCCATTTGTTCTGCAGTGTAGACACCTTTTGGCTTACCTGCGATTCGAAGCACCTCCTGTTGCGTCATACCGGGGCGTATACCTCCGGTCAGGGCTAAGAGTTCTCCCCGAAGGTACAAAACAGGCAAACTCCACGTTGCATACACTACCAGTACTGCTAACGGAATGAGACATCTTGGGTTCATTTTCGACTCCAATACCCTGTTGTTCTGGTTACCATTTGTCTTTGGTGCGCTGCGTCGTGCACGCATAAGTGCTCTCAGTATCTGCAAGGCTGTGCGAGTGTTACAAGCGGCGTCGCAACTTGGACAGGTCTATTCAGCGAGCGAGCACAGCCTGTGAGACAAGACTCGGTGATTATATACCCAATTCCGATACCCCTTGCACAGGCTGCGGTATCCCTGAGAGCGTCCTCCAGGTCGAACCGGACTCTTCCAAGCAGGGGACCAATGATCTCCCACAGCACCTGCAATCTGAACGCCATATCTGGACCAAGCAGTAATGTGCATTTCACGATTCGGCAACACAGAAAGCAGTGCTGCAATTTGTCTTTGTCCACTTCTGGGAATCCACTACCAAAGTCAAACTGAGTGACATATCGCCACGCCTGCAGCAGACAAATGCTAATCCCGATGAAAATACCAGGTAGTATCATCCTGTCGGTAAATATTCCCACACTGGGCAGTATAAATAGTCCCTCGGATGGAGAAAACCCTTCTTCCGCTAAGATCGCACTCTGCCACCTCCACGGCGTTTCCGCACTGCCCTGCTGATACCGCAACACCCCGAACAGGTCAACCAGGTTGTTGCCATACTGCTGACTGCTTTACCGTTCTTCATACTATCACGTGCTATAGGATTAGGAGTTACGCAGTTGACGTAAAATCCTTTTTCTGAGTATCAGACTACCACAACCATGCCAATCCAGTCAACAGGAGTGAACCAGCGTGAACCCACCCCAATGTGATGACACGGACTACACCCACTTCCTCATCGCCAGCCAAAGGGTGTTCACCTGCACGGAAGCCGCCCGATGCCAACCCGATACACAGGGCACAGCCGCGCACGATGCCTGCACCCGCCTGCTGGCAAGACAGTCTTGCGATACGGAGGCGTTGTGGCAACAAGCACAGCAGTGGATAGACAAGCAGAAGGGGATACTGGTTTTAGACGACACCATCTTAGACAAGCCCTATGCGCAGCAGATGGAGTTGGTCTGTGACCACTGGAGTGGCAAACACCGTCGCGTGGTCCAAGGCATTTGCCTGTTGACGTTGCTGTGGACACAAGGGGAGGCGCTCGTTCCCTGTGACTATTGGGTGTATACCAAGAGGGAGACGAAGAACGAGTTCTTTCGGGCGATGCTTGGGGTAGCGCCCGCTCGCGGTTTCACACCCAAGTATGTTCAGATGGACAGTTGGTATTGTGGGGTAGAGAACCTGAAGGCGATACGCACTTTGGGCTGGCACTTTCTGACGAGGCTCAAGAGCAACCGCTTGGTGAACCCCGATGGGAAAGGGAACGTGCCTCTGGGCACGGTAGAGATAGGCGCGCAGGGTCGGATAGTTCATCTGAAGGCGTTCGGTTTCGTCAAAGTATTTCGGACAGTTTCCTCCAACGGAGACGTGGAATACTGGGCGACGGACGACTGAGAGATGACGGAGGCACAGCGTGCGAAGTGGGAACAGATGGGTTGGGGTATAGAGGAATACCATCGTGCTTTGAAGCAGTGTTGCGGGGTGGAGCGCGCGCAGGTTCGTCAGGTGGTGTCCTGGTTGGGGCACTTGCAGTGTGCGTTACGTGCCTTTTGACGGTTGGAGTCGTATCGTTTACGCAGCGGGGTGAGTTGGTATGAGGCGAAGCAGCGCATCATTCGGGATGTGATACGTGCCTATTGGAGGCATCCCCTCTCTGTCGTGCAGCCGACTGCGTAACTCCTAAATATGTCAAGATTTGCCGAAGACGCTTGTTCTCATCTCCGTATAGATGGAATAAGCCTTGGCCAAGTTTATCAACGCCAATACAACGAGCAAAGCTGTTGTCACTCCGAGCAGCAGCAGCGTCCGACGTGAAAAAGAGGTTCGTTGCGCGTCCTTAGCGAGAATTACCACGAGGATAAAGCAGTTGGCAATCGCCAGTAAACTGGACGAAAGGTATACACCCGCAAGATGGATACTATATCTACTTACAAAGGTGTATCCTGCGCAAGCGTGATACACCACCCATGCGGTAGCCAGAACCACCCAGCCCACTGTAGCCCAGGTTATCCACTGTACCCGTTTCATGGTGACCTCCCAGTTCGCAGGCACATTTGGAACTCCTGTCGGCACCATCCCTTCCATTCCGCCCACAAATAAGTACATGCAGCTAGCCCAGCAGCAGCAAGAGCGGCACACCCTGAGAAGCAGAGTAGGTTATAAGGGGGAGGCACGAGTGCACAAGATCCCAGACATAGGGTAACCAGCAAAGTGACCACCGCGATACATGCAGCAAACGCCGCTAATCCTACAGCAAGGCAGGCATAATACACCATACGGCACTCGAACCACCTCCATACCGACGCCGGCACGGCCAAGAAAGCACCGCCGCCGATTATGGGCGTACCGAGACCAAAGCATGCCATCTGAGCATAAATAGTGTCAGCACCAGCCTTCTGGTGCATCGCGCGATTGGGAATAACAACTGTTGTAGGTGTCACCAAAAGCATCGTTTCGTCAGTCGTTTGTGCCTTTCTCCACCTCCACGGCGTTTCCGCACTGCCCTGCTGGTAGCGCAACACCCCGAACACATCATACAGGTTGTTGCTGCTCACACGCCACCTGGTCAGGACGCTGGCACTTGTAGCCGTCTCGACACGAGTGCCTTAGTTAAGGCAAACGCTCCGTCATATATGTGCGTAATGCTGAGCAAAGATCCCTCCTGTCCATTAACTGCCGGAATAGTGTGAAAAGAAAATCGTGAAGGCCTCGCATGGCATTTTTACTGGTCCGCACAGGTCGGAAGATCAGTACCATCAAGACAAGCGCAAAAGCACTTGCCCCGAGCATCACTGCAAACCTTTGTAGGTCAGTCACGACTATGATCTTCTCTATCAACAAATAACACATGTAGGCTATCAAGCCAAACGAAATGCCAGCAATATCATAGGCTCTCCACATCTTTGGTATCCAGTGTGCATCTCGCTCTTTTAGTAATAGCATGAGAGCCACTATATCCTGCTGTTGGGTTCCAATAAGCCGTTGTAGTACTTCAGCAGTTCTCCTGCGAACCTCGCCTCCCTCAGTGGAACCGAGGTGTACAAGTACCTCTATGGCATGTACCCCAGGATTGGTAGACAAAAGGTCCACAATGTGTAGATAGGCACGAACACTGCGAGCGTTGCGGGGTAGCCCTGGGAGGGTTTTCATCTCGCTCCGTAGATAGCGACGCGAGACCTCAGCTATTCGCTCGCTAGGTACCTCCCTTAACCTTTCTGCACAGGCGCGCACTACGTCAGGATCGCGGTGGAACAGCCCCTTCAGCAACAGTGATACATCAGCCTCACCCTGAAAGGACTGTCTGTTCCCTCCCATCGTCCTTAAGCTCTCGAAGAACTGTCTCTCTCGCTGCTTTTGACGCCACCACAGAAACATAGCGTCTTCCTCCGTCTACGGTATCAGCGATACCCTATTACTAAAGGGCCGCCGTATCCCCGCAGGCGACAGTATAGGTAACCGCCTAACGACCCAACTATACCGCAGATAGCCGCCGCCCAAGGTCCCCAGTGCCCGCAAAGACATGCTAAGCATCCTCCTAAGGTGAGGTTGCGGTTAGAGGTGAGGACGTCACAAAGAACGCACTCTACGAACTGCGTCCACTGAAGCCCCCTGTTTGAGCAGTTAATCCAGCCTAGCGCTAACGCGCCAGCAAGCATTGAGCACACCCACCAGCAGGGACCACGCCATATTGGGTCATGAAACGGGTAGTGGCTCGGTGGTGGTATTATGCGCCCGCAGTGAGGATTGTTACAGTGCGGTGCGGAGGACGCACTGGCTGAAGCCACTATCCAGCAAGCGCTTGTAGGAACGACCTGCATACCGTCTTCACCTATGGAAATGTGCCTCCACCTCCACGGCGTTTCCGCACTGCCCTGCTGGTAGCGCAACACCCCGGACAGGTCATACAGGTTGTTGCTCATCACCTGTGCACTCCCGTTCGTCATCACATCCGCTGTATATTCAGGCGAATTGTTTCGTATGCTGCTGGTCCCTCGCCGCATCTTCCCCTTGCAAGCGCGCAAAGACCTTTCGCAGTGCCTTACCGAACGAAATAACAATCAACATTAATCCACAGACGGTATTCGCTATTACTTGAGCATCGCGATTCACACCAATGCCAGAGTATACGCTGAGCGTAACAAAATAGTACGCGTTTAGAACAAGCCATGTTCGGTCGAAGTACGTGAAATGAGCCAACCTCATTGCTACAAAGGGAGACGTGGCAAGTACAGCCAACATACTGGGCCCAACCCATCCAGAATACATCAATATCCCAGCAGACAGCCACACGGCACGTGCGTAAACCTCGGCAACCCGGAACGGTAGATGGTGATACAAAAATCTCAAAGGTAGCCCAACCAACACAGCGAGAGCTGTCGCAAGCACCAAGTGCCGAGCCGTTGTCAGGCCGCGTTCTATCTCTCGCATGTCCCAAAGCAGATAGACAACCAACACCGGTAAGGCGAACAGTATATCAAGCCATAATAGGTAAAGATGCCTCTTCATTTGAACCCTCCTCTAACCGTAATGAACGAAAGACTACTGTGTAACTTTCTAGGTCTCAGTGTTCAGAAGGGCTCGCACCGATGACCTTCAACACGCGCCTTAGCCACTTCACTACATCCGGCGCATCTAGCCCACAAGCGAAAAGACAACCTGCTATCGCTGCCTTACAAAAGACGTCACTGGTACACTCCTCGTAAAAAGCATCCCAGTACGTGTTAATGCAATCGCGCCAGCCTGGCGTCCAAGGCCAGCCGCAATCTGCGAAGTAGGGTATAAATAGTGGAACACCAAGTAAACATCCCAAACATGCAGGGTTGAGTTTGGGGAACTTGGGTAGCCTGGCCGACCTGTGACGGAACGTCGCCGTAGTGGAGTAATAGCGCAGTAGGCTGCTTGATGTGTGTTTGCTGTTGTAAACAATGCCCATCCCGGCGATATATAGGTAATACTCCTCTGCGCCTTGGAGCCACCACCTCCACGGCGTTTGCGCACTGCCCTGCTGATACCGTAACACCCCGAACACATCATACAGGTTGTTGCTGATGACACTAGCAGAACCGTTCGTGATCACCCCCGCCGTGCCCAGCGGGTCAAAGTGATGCCACTCACTGTTTCGACGCACCAAAGAGATACCCTGCAGATACAGGGCACTCGTCGTCCAGCTGCCACCCTCCAGCGGCTTCTGCTGCTCTACCAGCTCACCCGCTCCGCACGCCACACCACAGGGATACCGTGTCCAGACACCGTTCACGTAGTCTTTGCGCCACCGCCTGCCGCCGTCAAAACCGTAGGCGTATTCGTATGCCAACTGCACGTTGCCACCACCGTAATCCCGGCGAATGCGGATGAGCCTCCCCTCCTCGTCATACTCCAGGAACCGCGTGTAACCCGGACCCGGAAAACTCGCCAACGTGCCGTCCGTGTTCCACACATACGTCTCGGTCGTGTTGGTGGCTGCATCCACTACCTGAACCAGCCTGCCTGCGCCGTCATACGTATACGTGCCACGATGCGTCTCTACACCGTTCTCCACACGACGAGCATAGGTGCGGTTGCCGGAAGCGTCATACTGATACTCTCCCAAGTAGGGGCGGTTCACCGTCCGCTCCTCGCGCAACAGCCTGCCAGCCCCGTCATACTGGTAGGTGGTCACCGCGTTCGTGGGGCTCTCGGTGATGCGCGTCACCCTGCCAGCACTGTCATACGTCACCGCGTAGCCAATGATCAGCGCTCCCGTGGAGTGCACCCGATGCTGCACGCTCGTCACCCTGCCCGCGCTGTCGTAAGTGTAATCCACCCGCGTGTTGTTGGAATATACCTCACGGGTGACCGCACTGTTGGCGTTATACGTATACTGCACCCAACTCGTGGGGTCCGACACCCGAACCAGCCTGCCTGCGCCGTCGTAACTGTAGGTTATCTGCCTGCCCGTCACGTCTGTCTGGCGGGTGAGCCTGCCTGCCCCATCATACGTCGCCGTCGTCGTGCCCGCAGGAGAGACCTGCTGCACCCGCCTGCCCCAACTGTCGTAACTGAAGGTGCGCGTGCCCGTGCCGTCCACCGACTGTATCAATCTGCCCTCCGCATCATACTGCAACGACACGTCCGCGCTCTGCGGGTAGTCTATCCCCACCAGCCTGCCCCAACCGTCGTAACTGTAGGTGGTCACTCTGCCCAATGCGTCCGTGCGCTGCGTCACCCGACAGCACTGGTCACTGTAACGGGTGGTGTTGCCCAGCGGGTCACGCACCTGCGTCAGGTTGCCTGTGGCATCATACGTGAACTGCGTCTGCCTGCCCATCGGGTCGGTCACCGCCGTCACCTCGCTACTCCGCTGTAGACGGGGTAAGCGGGTTGCCAGGGCTGTGGGGAACCCCGAGCAGGTTGCAGGGGTGGTGCACCCGATTGCAAATGGGAGAGGATGAGGTTCCATAGCCCGTTTGTCCAGGCGAGCAGTTTGCTGGAAGAGGGATTGTTGTCAGTGGAAAGGGAGGAAACTGTCCTTTCTACTCCCACCCCTCATGTCGGAGGAGGCGAAGAGCGGAGCGGCTACCTGCACGGTGAGGCTCAGGATGCACACGGTAGCCAGTGTGCGCAGAGACGGAAAGCGTCGTAACATTTTGGTAAGCCCCCTCCTTTGTGTTGTGATGAAAAGCCCTCTGGAGATTTTCGCCACACTGCGGGAGCTGCGCTACTGGTGACACAATATCACATCCTTGCGTGGTTGTCAAGCATTTGGGCGGGGGTGGGGGGAAAGATTTTTTCGCAAGATTCCACCTCTCCCCCGTCCCCGCTCCTACGAGGAGAGGGGTGTATAATTGTTTCCCCCTTCCCTTGTAGGGAAGGGGGTTGGGGGGGTCGGTTCAGACACCAACGGCTCGGTGGGAGCCTCGCCTTCCAATAGCGGTTGACGTTTCTCCCCTGATTCCTGTATAATTCCTTCACTAACCCCTATCGCAAAGCTGCTGAAGGAGGAGCGTTGTCGTCTTGATTATCGTACTCACACCTCAGGCAACGGAGAAAGACCTGGAGGAGTTGACCGATAACCTGAAGTCGCGCGGGTTCGGCGTGCATGTCTCGCGCGGGGTCGAGCGCACCATCGTCGGCTGTATCGGCGTGCTGGACACCGAGAAGGCGGACCTTTCCGAGCAGCTGCAGGCGTTACCCTACGTGGAACGGGTGGTTATCATCTCCAAGCCGTACAAGCTGGTGGGACGCGCTTTCCGCCCAGAAGGCACCGTGATCGAGGTGCGCGGCGTGCCCATTGGAGGAGACCGCTTGACGGTGATGGCGGGTCCGTGCACCATCGAGTCGGAAGAGCAGCTGATGCAGACTGCCCGTTTTGTGAAGGAAGCGGGGGCGCATATCCTGCGTGGCGGAGCATACAAACCCAGCACTTCGCCTTACTCGTTTCAGGGCATGGGCGAAGAGGGGCTCAAGCTACTCGCGGTGGCGCGCGAGGAGACAGGGCTCCCCATCGTTACCGAGGTGATGGACACTCGCGATGTGGAGCTTGTCGCGCGCTACACCGACATCTTTCAGGTAGGCACGCGCAATATGACCAATTTTGCCCTGCTCAAGGAGATTGGCAACACCCACATGCCGGTGCTGCTCAAGCGTGGTTGGGCGTCCCTGATTGAGGAGTGGATGCAGGCGGCGGAATACATCGCCTCGCGTGGCAACTACAACATCATCCTGTGCGAACGCGGCATCCGCACCTTCGAAACCTATACCCGCAACACCTTCGACATCAACGCCATTCCGGTAGCGAAGGAGCTGTCGCACCTGCCTGTGATTGCGGACCCCTCACACGGCACGGGCAAGGCGAGCCTGGTACCGGCAGTTGCTGCTGCAGCCATCGCGGCGGGAGCGGATGGCATCATTGTGGAGGTGCATCCGTATCCCGAACGCGCCCTCAAAGACGGTCCGCAGTCGCTGCGGTTCGAGGCGTTTGCGCAAATGATGGAGCGTCTGCGTGCCATCGCTCTGGCGGTGGGGCGCAGCATCTAGGAGGGAAAGGATGGCAGAAGCGGTGGTCAACAGGCTGTGCATTATCGGTGTGGGGTTGATTGGTGGTTCCATCGGGATGGCGGCGTGCCGGCGTGGGCTGGCACAGCGCGTAGTGGGCGTGGGGCGCAGCGCGGAGCGTCTACAGGTCGCCCTGCAAGCGGGCGCGATTAACGAAGCCACCACCTCCCTCCAGGAGGGAGTCACCGGTGCGGATATGGTGGTGGTGTGCACACCGGTAGGACTGATTGTGCCCACTATCAGGCTGCTGCACCAGTGGCTCTCTCCAGAGTGCGTGGTGACCGATGTCGGCTCTGTCAAGAGCGCTATCGTGCAGCCAGCCACCGATGTACTGGGCGAGCGTTTCGTGGGTGGGCACCCGATGGCAGGTTCCGAGCAAACCGGCGTACACAACGCCCGCGCCGACCTGTTCGAGGGAACTACCTGGGCGCTGACGCCTGCTGAAAAAACCTCCCCGAGCGCTCTGCAGAAGGTCACCGCGCTGGCGCAGGGGGTGGGTGCGCAGGTCCTCCTCGCTGACCCCGAGGAACACGACCGCGCGGTAGCACTCACCAGCCATTTGCCTCACGCAGTGGCGCTGGCTCTAATGCATGTCGCTGAGAAAACCCCCTACCCCCAGTTGATCGGCGGAAGTTTCCGTGATGGCACGCGCGTCGCCGCCAGCTCACCGGAGCTGTGGCGGGACATCTTCTTGCATAATCGCGAAAACGTGTTGTGGGCTATCGATGAGTTTATCGGCAAGCTGCAGGAGTTGCGCTCGGCCATCGAGGGAGAAGATGCCGAGACGATACAACGACTGTTCGCCGAAGCACGCATCTTACGACAGGCGTTTGGATGATGAGCACCCTGCGCGAAATCACTCTACTCGCCTCCCCTCCCGATGTGTGTGTGGAGGTACCGGGCTCCAAAAGTATCACCAACCGCGCCCTGCTGCTGGCTGCCTTGTGTGAGCAACAGGTGAGCGTCACACATGCTCTCGATTCGGAAGACACTCAGGTCATGCGTGATAGCCTGCGCAGACTGGGCTTCCGTGTGGAACAACCCCAGAGCGACATCTTCCGGGTGCAGGGAGAAGGTGGCAGGATACCCTCCAGAGAAGCCGACTTGTGGGTCGCTAACGCGGGCACGGCGGCGCGTTTCCTGACCGCACTGGTCGCGCTGGGCGAGGGCACCTATCGCATAGACGGCACACCGCGTATGCGCCAGCGTCCCGTTCAGCCTCTGCTGGACGCTCTAAACAGGTTAGGAGCGGAAGCGGTCTCCGAGCTGGGCACAGGTTGTCCTCCGGTCATTGTGCGGGCGCAGGGATTGCGCGGAGGGGAGGTATCGGTACGGGGCGACATCAGCAGTCAGTTTCTCTCCGCGCTGATGATGGTTGCCCCCTGCGCCCAACACACTGTGACGATACGCATTGAGGGCGAGCTGGTATCGGCACCCTTCGTGCAGATGACACTGCAGATGATGCGGCAGTTTGGCGTGGAAGCAGAATGGGAAGAGCAGAAGGCTCACCTCGCTGTTCCCGCTCCACAACAGTACCATCTGGCAGGAGGAGCAACCTATGCCGTAGAACCCGACGCGACCGCCGCCTCCTACTTTTTCGCTGCCGCCGCCATCACCGGTGGACGTGTGTGCGTGCGTGGATTGAATCGCGATTCGCTGCAAGGCGATATCCGCTTCGTGGACATCCTGCAGCAGATGGGTTGTTCGGTGCGCTGGCTGTCGGACGCAGTAGAGGTCAAGGGTACAGGCGTCCTGCACGGCGTGGATGTGAACATGTCGGACATCTCGGATACCTTTATCACACTGGCAGTGGTCGCGCCCTTCGCCGATAGCCCTACGCGCATCCGAGGGGTGGAGCACGCCCGCTATCAGGAGAGCAACCGCGTGAGTGCGGTTGCCACCGAACTGCGCAGGCTGGGCGTGGATGTGGAAGAACATATCGACGGGTTAACAATCTACCCGGACACACCACAAGGGGGCACAGTGCAAACCTACAATGACCACCGTATCGCGATGGCGTTCGCGCTTATCGGGTTACGTGTGCCGGGCATCGCCATTGCCGATCCGGAGTGCGTGCAGAAGACCTTTCCGAGCTTTTTCGAGAAGCTGCAGGAGCTGGAGGGAGGTAGGCAGTGAAGCAGATGATCATCGCCATAGACGGTCCCGCCGGCGCGGGTAAGAGCAGTGTGGCAAAGCGCGTAGCTCAGTCGCTTGGTTATCGGTATCTGGATACCGGGGCGCTGTATCGTGCCCTGGCATGGAAGGCGTTGCAGCGAGGCTTGCGTCCACAAGACACACGGTATATTATAGAGATGACGCGGGAAACGCGGGTGGAGCTGTTGCAGCAGAACGGCGAGCAGCGTGTGCTGGTGGATGGACAGGATGTCACCGAAGCCATCCGCACGCCGGAGGTGGGCAATCTCGCCTCGCCCATTTCCGCCATCCCGGAGGTGCGCGAGATACTGCTGGACTGGCAACGGGAGTTCGGCAAACAAGGAGGCACCGTGGCGGAAGGGCGCGACACAGGCACAGTGGTTTTTCCGAACGCAGAGGTGAAGGTGTTCCTGACCGCCTCGCTGGACGAGCGTGCCCGCCGTCGCCACAAGGAGCTGCTGGAGCGGGGCATCAACATCTCTCTGGAGCAGGTGAAGCTGGACATGGAAGCCCGCGACCAGCGTGATAGCACACGCCACGTCGCTCCGCTGCGCCCCGCGCCGGATGCAGTGATCATCGACACCGATACCATGAGCCTCGACGAGGTGGTGGAGGAGGTGCTGAGAATATGCCGTGCCCGGTTCACGAACGAAGCACCACCCTCTACGTAGTCTCGAAATGGGTGTTGTTTCCCATTTTCAGCGTGCTTTTTGGGATGAAGGTAGAAGGCAAGGAGAATATCCCGGAGGGCGCAGCCATCCTCGCCCCGAATCACACCAGCTACCTGGACCCGCCTGTGGTTGCATACGCCGCATGGCCTAGAAAGTGCTGCTTTATGGGCAAAGCGCCCTTGTTCCAGATACCGGTGCTTCGCTGGTATATCCGCCGCGCAGGTTGTTTCCCTGTTCACCAGAACACTGCCGATCGACAGGCGTTACGCACCGCGCTGGAAGTGCTGAAAATGGGGGAGCTGTTGATCATGTTCCCGGAGGGCACGCGCAGCGGTGATGGTTACCTGTTGGAACCGCAGACAGGGGTGGCGTTGCTGGCGAAGCTGAGCGGCACGCCTGTCGTACCGACCGCCGTGATAGGCACCCGCGAAATCCTGCCCGCTGACCCTCGCCTTCCCCGCTGGCATCGCTTGCAGGTGGTCTTCGGGGAACCCATGCACTACCAGCGGTTCGCTGAGCAGTACGAGAGCGACCGCCAGACACGCGATGCCTTTAGTCACGAACTCATGCGCCGAATCGGTGAGATGATGGAGAGCCGGGGCTACCGCGCCTTTCGTCCCACTGCCGAATCGCCCTCTCCGTCACAATAGAGTCTCCCCACCATCTGGTATAATATGCCCGGTGACATTCGATGGCTTTGGAGACTGTAGAAGACATCATCCGTGCCCTGCAGGAGCATCCCGAGTGGCGTGAGCCGCTGCTCAATGCCCTGCTGACCGACCAGTATCGGCAACTGCCTTCGCGGGCAGACCGGCTGGAGGAGGCTCTCGCGCGCCTGGCAGCTGCACAGGAGGCAACCCAGCAGGCACTCCAGCGGTTTACAGAACAGACCGAGCAGCGCTTTCGGCAGGTGGAGGAACAACAGCGGCAGCAGGCAGCGCGTCATGACGAGCTGGTGGAAAAGCTCATTCAACTCACCGCACGGGTAGACCAGATTGCTGAGCAGATGGCAGCACGCTTCGAACGCCTCGAGCGAGACGTGGGCGAGTTGAAAGGGCTTTCGCTGGAGCAGTACTACCGTAATAACGCGACCGCTTTGCTCGGGTTGTTCTTCCGCAAGCTGCGCGTGGTGGATAAAGGACGGCTGATCGATACCCTGTACGAGCAGCGCGCCCTGACCCGCGAAGAATGGGAGCAGATATCCCAAGTAGACCTGCTGGTGAAGGGCATACACCGCTCTTCGGATGAGGAGCGCCTGCTGGTATGGGAAATCTCGTGGACAGTGGATGAGCAAGACGTATCTCGCGCCATACAGCGATCACAACTGCTCCGCCAGTGGGGATTGAACACCGTTCCCGTTGTCGCGGGCAAGGGCATTACCGGTAACGCCCGTGCCACCGCCCTCTCCAACGGTGTGCTCGTGTTGCTGGACACTATTCCCCTCGACGGTTCGGGACTGGTGTAGGGATATTTCGGAAAGAAGCACGCCAATTTGTGTTGCTACACGCTGGGCATAGGCATTTCCAGATACCGAAATCGAACAGCCTCGCGGCAAATCGGCAAGCAGGTAGGCTACTCCACCACGATGAGCCCCGGTGTGCCTTCCAATACTTCTCCAACCACCGCTGCGCAGGGAGTCTGGTGGGCACGCAGCGCCTCTAGCAGAGCCTCCTCACGCTCGCGAGCGACCGCGATGACCAGTCCACCTGACGTCTGCGGGTCCAGCAACACGTGCTGCATTGGCAGCGAAACACTGTCCGCAAACTGCAGAGAGTCCCCCACGTACTCACGGTTCAAACTGCCTCCGCGTGTGGTGTTGCCTAGCATCGCCAGCCGCTCTGCCTCCGACAACAGAGGGACTTTTTGCGAGAAGAGGCGGAACGCCACCCCACTCGCCAGAGCCATCTGGTGCAAATGACCAATGAGCCCGAAACCGGTGATGTCGGTGGCAGCGTGCACGCCTACCTCTTGCATCGCCTCTGCCGCGCCGCGGTTAAGCATCGCCATCACCCGTATCGCCTCTGCCAGCACCTGGGGCGGGCACTCGTCAAACTTGGCGGCGGTGGTGATAATACCGCTTCCCAGAGGCTTGGTCAGCACCAGAACGTCGCCCGGCTTCGCCCCTGCATTGGTCACCACCTGCTGGGGGTGTACGATTCCGGTCACCGCCATGCCGTATTTGGGCTCAGGGTCATCTACGCTATGCCCGCCGACGATGACGACACCTGCCTCCTGAGCCTTGTCGTAGCCACCGCGCAGGATGTCTGCCAGCATCTCAGCAGGGGCGTGATCGATAGGGAAGCATACCAGATTCAGCGCGGTGAGCGGCGTACCCCCCATGGCGTATACGTCGCTGAAGGAATTCGCCGCCGCAATCGCGCCATACCAGTAAGGGTCGTCCACTATCGGGGTGAAGAAATCCACCGTTTGCACGAGCGCCATGTCCTCGCGGACACGAAATACCCCTGCATCGTCACGGGTATCTATGCCCACCAGCAGGTCAGGATGAGCGATATGAGGAAACTGGCGCAGCACCTGCGCCAGCTGGGAAGGACCCAGTTTGCTCGCTCAACCCGCGCAGCGCACCTGCTGGGTTAGTCGGTATCGCTTATCCAGCATGTTCCAGTCTACCGGTTGCCTCTCTTGCACTGGATGTAGGGTGTATGATAGCATTATACGGGTGTTGGCGCAGAGTAGTCAAGCTGACAGGGATCAAGGAATGGATGGTGTCAAGCGAGTAGGCATTTTGGGGGGCGGTCAGCTAGGACGTATGCTGGCTTTGGCTGGCTATCCCCTCGGCATCCGGACATCGCTGTATGACCCCGAAGCCAGCGCATGTGCTGGACAGGTCGCGCCCTTGACGAGCGCAGCTTACGACCAGTGGGATGCACTGGCTGATTTTGCGCAAGGCAAGGAGTGTATCACCTACGAGTTCGAGAATGTGCCTTTATCTGCTGTGCAGTGGTTGTCCACCAGGATACCGGTGCGTCCTACCCCTCGTGCCCTCGGGATGTTTCAGGACCGGCTGTTAGAAAAGTCGTTTCTGCAGGATATTGGCGTACCTGTGCCTCGCTTCGCGCCGATACATCCCCATGAACCAGACGCTGCGCTGGAAAAGGTGGGGTTGCCTTGCGTGGTGAAAACAAGGCGGTTCGGATACGACGGCAAAGGCCAGGTCATCGTGCACGATGAGCAGCAATACCTGCAGGCATTAGCCTCCCTCGCAGCGCATCCGCTGATAGCAGAGGAACTCATAGATTTCGAACGAGAGGTGTCGGTGCTGGGGGTGCGGGCTCTGGATGGTCAGATGGAGGTTTACCCGCTGGTGGAGAACCATCATCGAGGGGGCATTCTGCGTCTCTCTCTGGCTCCTGCACCCCATACCTCACTTCAGCTGGAGGCTGCTGCACGTGAGTATGTGACACGCCTGATGGAAACTCTCGATTACGTAGGGGTGGTGGCTATCGAGCTGTTTCAGGTAGGGGACCTTCTCATTGCCAACGAGGTTGCCCCACGAGTACACAACAGTGGTCACTGGACGATAGAAGGTGCGGAGACCAGCCAGTTTGAAAACCACCTGCGCGCCATCTGCGGTTTTGCTCTGGGTAGCACTGCTCCACGTGGGCACAGTGCTATGGTGAACCTGATTGGTGATTTACCGCCTGTGGAAGAGGTACTGGCTATCCCCCACGCCCACTTGCATCTCTACGGCAAGCAGCCTCGCCCGGGCAGGAAAATCGGGCATATTACTGTGCGTGCAGACGACGCTGCCCAGCGTGACAGATGGCTGGAACAGGTTTTGCAGCTGTACCCTGATGCCCGTCTTTAGCGTTTCTCGTTCTGTTGCAGTAAGTGGGGCAGGTTCTGATTCTTAGCACGCGACTGCTCGGCAAGCTGCTCTTTAAAACGTACCATCTTCTGATGCAGCTGCTCGTCGGCGGTTGCCAGAATCTGCACTGCCAGAATACCTGCGTTACGCGCGCCGCCGATAGCCACCGTAGCCACAGGCACACCTGCGGGCATCTGTACGATGGAGAGCAGAGAGTCCCACCCCTGCAACTTGCTCTCCACGGGTACACCAATGACGGGCAGGGTGGTGATGCTGGCGGTAATGCCGGGCAGATGTGCCGAACCACCCGCTCCTGCAATAATCACACGCAGTCCTCGCTGGCGCGCTGTTCTGGCGTACTCTATCACGTCCATCGTGGTACGATGCACCGAAAGCACCCTGATCTCATACGGCACGCCAAACTCCTCCAGCACCTCTGCTGCCTGACGCATGGTCGGCAGGTCGGAGTCACTACCCATAATGATTCCTACCAGCGGTTGCGACATATGCTCCTCCTCTCACCTGGATTGGCGGTATGATACCCTATTCTGCCGTCACCTTCGCAATCGCCTGGCGTAGGGCGAAAAGCGTTACCGGCTTTATCAGCACACAGTCTACCAGTTCAGAGTAGGCATTCTGTGCCAGGCGTGGGTCGCCGAAACCAGTCAGCAGGATGATGGGTTTATTGGGGGCGATTTTCTTGATTTCCATTGCAAGCTGCTCGCCGCTCATCGCCGGCATCGCCAGGTCGGTAATCACGAGGTCGTAACGTGACGCCAGGAACTTCTGCAGTCCCCGCTGCCCGTCCGAGGCTGTCTCCACCGTGTGCCCCTGTCGCAGCAGGTGTTCCCGAAGCACCTCGCGCACCAGCGGTTTGTCTTCCACCAGCAAAACGCGCAGAGGACGCAGGGGAGCGGGGTCTTCTCCTTCAGTAGTGACACGGGTTTCTGCGGAGACAACGGGCAGAAAAACACGCACCGTGGTACCTTCGCCCACCTTACTGTCTATCTCTATCTTGCCCTCATGCCGTTGCACGATACCGTACACGACCGCCAGCCCCAATCCCGAGCCCTGCTCGCCCTTCGTGCTGAAGAACGGCTCAAAACAGCGCACGCGAGTCTCCTCATCCATACCGACACCGTTATCCTGCACCTCTATCACCACCCAGTCCGCACCGGAGCTGCCTGCAGTCCAGGTGCGCAGAGTGATGTCGCCTCCGCAGGGCATAGCGTCTACCGCGTTGAAAATCAGGTTCTGCAACACCTCGCGCAGCTCGCTACCGTTGGCAAGGAGGAGCGGCACCGGCTGCAGGTCGGTATGTACCCGAATAAAGACGCCTTTCGCCTCTGCCTGCTCCCGCCAGCGCGGCGCGGTGAGCTGCACCACCTCCTCCACAATGGTGTTCACATCCAGCGGCTGACGCAGTTCCGCACGCCCGCGTGGTCGGTAAAACTCGCGCAGTCGGCTAACAGTCTGCGCAGCATCCTGCGCGGCGGTGCGTATCATCTCCAGATAACGCTTCACCTGAGGGTCGGCGGTCACTTTGGGGTCGTCCAGAAGCAACTCGGTCAACCCCAGGATAGGCGTCAGCGCATTATTGAAATCGTGCGCGATACCGCTTGCCATTTCGCCCAGCGCACGCAGGCGTTGCTGCTGAATCACCTGTTGTTGTGTCTGCTGGAGCTGTTGCATTGCCTCCTGCAGCGCGTGGTGCGACTGCTGCAACTCTTCGAGCGCACGTGCGTATTCACGGTTCAGCTGCTCGCGCTCGATAGCCTCCTTCATCGCAGAGGGCAGACGTGCCAGATGCCCCTTGAGCACGTAATCACTGAGCCCCTCGCGCATCCCGCGTGCGGCAATCTCCTCACTGCCTGAATCGGTGACCATAATCACCGGCGTATGGGGATAGTGCAATTTGACCGCTTGCAGTACCGCCAGACCATCCGACCAGTGCAGCAGATAGTCCGTCAATACGATGTCAAAGTCGCCCTGCTGCAACGCCTCGGTGAAGTCATCATAACGCGCTGCCTCTATGAACTGGATGTCCTCTATCGCCTTGCGGATCTGTCGCTTGATCAGCTCCCGGTCGTTGGGATTATCATCTACCAGTAGCACCCTCATTCTCTTCACCACCTGCTATAGGCAGCTCCACCCAGAATGTACTGCCTTCGTGGACGGCGGATACCGCTCCGTAACGCCCTCCCATTAAGGTGACGGCTTTTCTGACGATACTCAGCCCCAGTCCGACTCCGGCATACTCTTCCACACCGTGCAGGCGCGTGAACGGAGTGAATATCCGATTCACGTCCTCCGAGGAGATGCCGATGCCGTTATCCTGCACTTCAATCCGACAGAATGCACCACGCTGGTAGGCACGGATCCGAACCTGAGGTCTCCGCTCTTTGTATCGAAACTTCAGCGCGTTGGAAATCAGGTTTCCCATCACGATTTTCAAAAGGAGCGGGTCGGATTCCACCGTGTGACACTCTATTTCACATTCTACTTGAGCCATTGTACTGGCAATTTCCTTCTCTAATTCGCGCAAGCAGCTTTCCACCAGCGGCTGGAGCCATACTTTTTGCACCTGCACCTCGCGCCCCAGTCGCGCGAAGGTGAGCAAAGAATCCAGGATGCGCTTCATGTCTTGGGAAGCCCGAATGATGCGCTGCAGATACGTAGCAACCTCACCGGTTTGCGGTAGATTCGCGTCCTCCGCAATCGCTTCCGCAAAACCTGCCATTGCTCGTAACGGCGCGCGCAGCTCGTGGGTGACCGCATGGACGAACGCCTCCAAATCCTGGTTGCGCTGGTAGAGTTCCGCCGATAGGCGTCGGGCTCGCAGCATCACCTCTACCCGCGCCTGCAGCTCCACGCGCTCAATCGGCGTCAGGATGACTTCATCGACGGACTTCCACAGGCTGCGTGTGGCTAAACCAACGTTCTGTCGCGAAGTGACCAGTAGAACAGGTAAAAACACAGGCAGAGATTCTTCTCTGGCGGCGATGATAGAGTCTGTGTGTTGCTCCAGCATCAAGCCGTCTACGATAATCAGATCGCACGTCCGCAAAGCATACTGCTGGCAGGTCTTATCAAAAAACGAGACCGTGTAACGCCCTGCCAGAGCCTCTTCCAGCAGGCACAGGTTGGGTTTGCTAGCCAGCATCAGCAGCAGACGGTTCATGCTTCCTCTTCCCAGACTGGTGTGTCCGCGACGATGTTGCGTAGCTGGGGAATGGGCGGTCCTATCCAAACACCTTCCGAGGTGATTCGAAACTCGCGCAGGGTGTGATCAAAAGCGCTTAACCGCTTTTTCAGCACGCCAATGACCCGCGTCAATTCCGCCCTCTGCGAGGTGTACTTCTCTGCGTAACGCAGGAACAACACAGTGTCCGCCAGATAACTCAGCCCCACCTCGCTAATCAACAGGGGACCCGATACCGTATGTGTTTCGTTCACCAGCAAAGTGACCACTCCACGACTCTGCAGCCATTTACACAGCGCGTGCAGCTGCCCTACGAGGTCTTCCCCCTGCAGAGACAGGCGGTAGCCCGCCACACTGTCTATCATCACGATACGCGCGCCACGCTGTTCCACCTCCTCGCGTACTATGTAGGCGAACTCGGTGGCTGAGTGCTGCAAAGGCTCTATCTTTACCAGTGAGAGCGTGCCATGTTCCATCATCGACGCAGCGGGGATACCCACCGAATGGCATCGTCTCAGAACGATCGGTAACTCCTCCTCGAAGGAGTACACGACCGATCGCTCACCCCGCGCTGCTGCTTCTTTCATAAACTGCATTCCCAGTGTGGTTTTGCCCACTCCGCTCGCCCCGGTAATCAGCGCGATGGTGCCGCGTTCCAGACCACCGTGCAGCATGTGGTCCAGATCTGGAATACCGGACGACACCTGTTCATGCACGGCAGTAAACCGTCCAGAATCAGGCAGAATCTGTGGATACACCTGCACGCCCTGCCCGTTGATTCGCAGCGCGTGTACACCGGCACGGAACGAAGAACCGCGCATCTTGGTTACCTGCAATCGCCTGTTGCCACCGTCCATTTCCAGATGGATGACCCCATCGCTGAGCGATTGCAGGTCGTCATCAGGAGCGATGGAGCTGCTTTCGGAGGTGAACATCACGGTTGCCCTCTGTTCCATCAGGAAGCGCAAAAACGACAACACCTGTTTGCGATACTCGAACTCGTTGGGGGCAAAATAGCGGAAATGCGTCATCGAATCCACGAAAACCCGCCGCGGCTTCAGCGCACGTATGCGTTCCACCAGCATCTGGGTCATCGGCGCACGTTCTACCTCCGCCGGCGCGAACAGGTCGTACGTTTGCGCCTGTGCAAAGAACTCAGAGGAAGGAGTAAGGTCCAGGAAGCACACTCCTCGCAGGTTCAGACCGACGCTGGCAGCATTCTGACGCACCTTATGCTCTGGCTCATCCAGCGCAATGAACAGGGGGTTCTCCCGCCGCGCTCCATCTACCAGGAAATGCAGTCCGACGAGTGTCTTGCCTGTACCGGGTGCCCCCCTGAGCAGGTACGCTCGCTGGGGAATGAGACCTCCTCCCAGCACCTCATCCAGACCGGCAATGCCGGTGGAGACGCGTGAGGATGCTTTTCTCATTCATCTCACCATAGTACACTGCCTTGATGACAAAACCTCCCCTGTTTTCGATTCATGCCGATGCTTTTCCTTCTCGATGCAGATTGAAATGCGCCAGTCTGCACCAACGGTAATCGGTCAGGTCATCTCGCGGCAGGAATTCTCCCTCCTCTCGCGTAGAGTACCGGATAAAGCACGTTCGGTGGATGCGTAGTAGTCTGTCAAACCTGCTTCTTAGGATGCTGGTGTTGTCCCAGCGATGGAAAATCGCGGGCAACAGGGGCACGAAACCTGCTCACGCAGGTTATCCACCCCCGAGGGGGTTTTGTAGTTGTTGCCCGCGCCTTCCAGTCGCCGGGTGGTCTCTCACCACATTGAGCCTTGACAGAGTAGTAGAGGATTGCCAGAAGGGTAAGTTTTCGTCCGGGAGGAGCAAAAACAGGAGAAATGAGAACCCTTTTCGCATGCAGCGTTCTTACCGTGTGTCTATGCGTCATTGCCACAGTCTCCGATGGGCAACAGGATGAGGACTCAGTACTGCGCTTTGCATCCGGCACGCTGGAGGGATGGACGGTAGAGGGAAAGGAAACGTGGCGAATCAGCCTGAACCCGCCCTTCTTTTCGCCGCCGGGGATAGAGCCGGGCTACGTGGTGAACTCCCTGGAAGCAGGCGAGAGCAACACAGGGGTGCTGCGCTCACCGGTTTTCACGATCCGCGCTCCCATCCAGCGGTTTCTGATTGCGGGTTGGGATGGTACCCTGAACGCCCCCAACGATGGAGATCGCAACTGGGTGCTACTGCGATCTCACCCGGACGGCGCCGTCCTGCGCCGAGCGCACACCTCCGGAGGCAATACCCTCATGACGGTGAAATGGATTACCGCCGACCTCATCGGCAGACAGGTCTACCTGGAGGTGGTGGACAATAACCCGGTCATCCGTCCGGGCGGTTTCGCATGGATTGCCTTCGCAGGATACCGCCAGGAGGAACCACCCATCGCCAGGTGCATAGACCGAAACGACCTGTACGCCCTGCCCATCGATGACGGTGCAGAAATGGCGTTGTGCCGGTCTCTCCCTTTCCTGGCGGCGCATCCCGAACGACGAGGAGCATCGCGCCGACAGATGGAAGGCAATACCGAGACCATTCCCGTGTATGCACAGGCGGAAACACTATACCTGCTGGGCATGGTGAATGAGGGCTGGGATTATGGGGTAGCGCACTGGGGTGAGCACCCGGAGCTGCGTGAGAAGCGCGATGATCTGGTATACATAGGCACGCGCATCGGGGACCTGCTCATCCGCTACGAGGACGGCACCAGCGACCGGGTACCTCTGGTAATGGGGGCGACCGCGTGGTTCGTGGCGCAATGGACGCACGGTCCTACCCATTCGGTGAGCGTGCCCGTTCGCGAACCGTTCGCTTCGCGCCCCGAGTACATGCGTGTTCTGCGCCGGGCACTGCGCTTGCGCGAAAGCGAAGAACCCGCCGGCAATGACACCCGGCACGCCCATTACTATCTGGCGGTTCGCCCTCGTGCCAAAAGGATAGAGACCATCACAGTGGTGGACAACCCTGACGTGCGTGGACGCCCCCTTGTTTCCGCCATCACGCTGGCTTCTCCAGAGCCGGAGGCGAATCTGAAACCCTTCGGGCTGTGGAAAGCAGATGCGGACGACCTGAAACCCGCGTTTGCCTCGTACCGCGTGCCCAACTGGCTCGCCGACCTGGACGAGTTGACACGCATCCTGTACACCTCCGACAGTGACCTGCCCTCCCGTGTGGCTTTGCTCCCCTTCCCCCAGGGGACGGATGCAGCGCGTATCCGCTTTCTGGGCGGGCGCGAGGCAGATATGCTCACCAACATCTGGACAGCCAATCTGCTGCAAATGATGGAGAAGTTTGAAAGCGGCACGGGCTTTTTCCGCGAGACGGGCAAGGATTGCCCCTGGTATGGCGGCTACAGCGGCATCGGGACCTGGGTGCCCATCGGGGTGTACGCGGAGGGCGCCTACGGACGCAGCTCCGACCATTACGCCACCCTTGTGCTGCGGTGTGCGTATGACGATGCCCGACGCACCAATTATGTGGACTTCTGCGACAAGTGGCTCTACTTCTACCGCGCCAACCGCGACCCTTCTCAGGGTCCGCCGAACGAACCGCTGGACATCACCCGCTATCCCAAAGAGGCACCGCCGCACTGGGCGTTTGTGGTCAATGGTCCCTACTCCCTGCCCTGGGCGGTGAATGAGATAGACGGCAACGAGGAGATGGAGGGACATGCCGCTACGATGGTAGGCAGGTGGGTGGCGTGGCGAATGCTGGGCGCGCCCACCGGAGAATGGCTGACCGCTCCTCGCTCGCAGGTGTACGGCAAAAGCCGCTGGGACTCCACGCGCGACGCCGCCGAGTTTGTGTGCTGGTTCATGGACTACACCGGGCGTGACGTGATATTCAGCGAAGGGGAGGTCACAGGCTGGGGAGGTGGACCTCATCTGCCTTTATGCCCACCGGGCATGAGCCGTGAAACCGACCCTGAGAAGATTCGGCGCAACTACGCTAACGCCGATATGTACGAACCATACGCCACCTACACGTGCATGGTAGCACTGCGTTGCTCCGCGCAAATCGCCGACGCGCTGGGTGAAACGGAATGGGCATCCCGCTGGCGCGCCTACGCCGACCGTCTGCAAGCAGGAATGATCCGCCTGCTGAAAGTGGGAGACCACAATAACTTCTGCTGGCGAGTCAGCCCCTACTCCGTACTGCCCAGCCTGCAGGATTCGCTGGTACAGGCATGGTTCTCCATCTATCTGGATGGCTATGACCCCACACGCTGGGACGCCACGATGACCTCTATCACGCGCAACACCCTGCGTCGGCAGCTCAGCCAGAGGTATGGACATGCCCCCGTGCTGGCGATGGGCTACGGGCAAGGCTGGCTCACTCATGCCGTACTCCTGCTGGACGAGATGGATGACGCGGGCGAGCTGCTCTGGAACCTGGCAAAATACTCCTACGACAAGAACATGGATTACACCGACCCACAGCGCGGTATCGACTGGCGCAGATGGCTGTGGCTTATTCCCGAAGGGACGTGTATCCTGCCAAACGGTATGTGGTACCGCATCGGAGACCTGAGCAACGGCGCCAATCAGGGACCTGCGATGCACGCACTGGAAGCCTGCGCCGGGGTGGACGATACCCATCCCCACCATGTGCGCATCCTGCCCCGTGTCCCGTCGCCACTGACAGGCATCGAGGTGGATAATTTCCCCGTGCTGATACCTGCGGGGAAGGGCTTGCAGGTTGCTCGCCTGGGTTACTCGTGGCGAAAAAGCGGCACATTTACCCTGTCCTGCGATAAACCGATACCGCTCCTGTCGGTGAGGCTGGGACCCTTCGCCAGCGAGGAGGAAGCCAGGCGTTGGCTCCAGAAAGCCAGCCTGCCAGCTCGCACAAAAACCCGATTACAAACCTCCGGGCACTTCCACAGCAAACCGGCGTGGTGGGTATGGATCGAGGAGATGCGCGAGGTGAGCCGGGCTCAGTGGTAACATCCCATGCACGAAGGAGCAAACCCTATCGCGCTTCGACATCTTCGCACTCCAGGAGCTCCGGGGCGGTCTCGTGGCGTGCAGGGCGTGCCAGCAGCAGGTAGAACAACCCCATGCCGATCAGGATCGTCAGCAGCTGGTAGTTGATGTCTATCACTTGGATCACAAAGAAAGAGTGGCTGGGGAGGGCGGTTGTCTCGTAGTTTGCCACCACGACAGTGAAGAAGTTATTGGCAGCGTGCGCTCCCCAAGCCAGCTCCAGCGTACCAGAGCGCAGGGTGACCAGCGCCCAGAAAAACCCCGCAAGGAAGTACAGGGAAAGCGCTTTCAGCAAACTCACTGAGGTTTCGGGGTTGGCGGCGTGGGGAAGAGCGAACAATGCGCCGTTGAGAGTTGCCAGTAGCAGAGGCTGCCGGAAGAGCAACCCCATCCCCTGCAACAGGTAACCACGATACACCAGCTCTTCGGTGCCCGCCTGAACGGGTATCAGCAGCGCGGCTACCAGCAGGAAGGGCAACACGCTCAACGGTTCGGAGGTGGGTTGATACCTGCCCGGATAGAGTATTGCCTCGATCGCTGCCGCCACCGTTGCGAGCACCAACCACGCCCCAAAACCGAGGGCTACCCTTCCCCATCTCACCTGCTTGTAGGGCGTGACGAGGGAAAGAAAGGGTCTGCCATGCAGCAGGCGCACCACTACCGCCACTGCCACCAGCGCAGGCACAAAGCTGAGAAGCAGGGCGGTCAACAAGAGCAGGTCGGCATGGGTAGCATCTGTGCCGCTGAGCAACAGGGGCAAGGTCAAAGCGACCTGCCCTCCTGTCCAGCAGATAAAGATGACCCCCATGCCCGTCACATACCGCCACCACTCGTTCCTGCCCTGGCGGGCTATCTCCAGGAAAGGGTTGGGGGTGTTCATCTCATCCTGACGCCAGGGGCGTCTTTTGCATGAACTCTAAGGTCTCTTCCAGTGAGCGCACGCCCGTCGTTGCGCCGAGAGCGGTGACGCACAGCGCACCCACAGCATTGGCGAAGCGTCCCGTCTGCTCCAGATCCCAGCCTTTGACCACACCCGTCAGGAAGCCTGCCGCGAAGGCATCGCCTGCGCCCAGTGCATCCACCGCCTCCACCTGATAGCGCGGGATGGAGATTTTCGCGTCCGCTGTGCGGATGTAGCATCCCCGCTCGCCCATCTTCAGCCCCACTACCTTCACGCCATGATCCAGAAACACCTGTGCAATGTCTTCGGGGTGCTCCTTGCCGGTGAGCATTTTCGCCTCTTCGATGCTGGGGATCATGTAGTCCACATACGGCAAGCAGGGTCTGATGGTGTTCATCCAGCCACTGTTGGTGTTCCACACGGTATCGAAGCTGGTGATAATGCCCCTCTCCTTCGCCCGGCGCAACAGTTCTGCCGTCGGCTCGCCGTCGATGCCGGGCATCACCAGCGCACCCGCAACATGCAGCACCTTGCTCTGACGCACGATGTCCATGTCTACGTCTTCCAGATGCAGGGCGGCGTTCGCACCGATGTAGTGCAGGAACGAGCGTTCGCCGTCGCTGTGCACCATCACCATCGTGGCGCTGGTGGCTTCTTTCTCATCACGCTTCACGCCGCGTGTGTCGATACCGTGTTTCTGCAGAACCTGCACGAGAAAGTCGCCAAAGCCGTCGTTGCCCACCTTGCCGATGACGGCGGTCCGGATGCCAATCTTCGCCAGTGATACGCCCGTGTTCGCAGCGCAACCACCGCTGTGCAGTTCCATACGCTCTACCAGCTGCAGTCGACCGCGTTCGGGGTAGGTGTCTATCGGTTTGCCGACCACATCGGCAACCAGAATGCCCAGACAGGTTACTTCTATCATCTCGCTCCCTCCGTGACAGGGTTATTCTATCTGTTTGTGGCTCCTCCCTTGCCGGGCTTATTCCTCTGGCAAACGGAACTGCTCGTCGGGAATAACCTCCGGCTCCGGGGGTAGTGCAATCACCCCGTAGTTGATTAGCAGGGCGCGCGTCCAGTGCACTGTCGCCAGCGACACGAAGCCGGCATACATCAACGCAAGACCGACAACGCTGATGAAGCAAAAGATTGCCCACGCCGTCATGATGGCAAACATGCCTGCGCTGAAGGGCAGGTTGCCTATCGTCAGCAACAACGACCGCCGCAGCACCCGGCGTACCCAGCTCGTCTTCGTTTGCTCTGCCGTATATGCACCGAATACGTGTTCCACCAGCAGGGGATACTGATACAACATGGCGGTGATCCACAGTAGCAGAAGGTACAGGATGACCACGCCAAAAACCCGCATGAAGAGCAGGTTGCTCTGCAGATACAGCGCGATGTTTGCCAGAATAACTACCGTCACAAAGGTCTGGATGACTGCCAGCCCCAGCGTTTTCCACCCCAAGCCCCGCCATGCCTCCACAAAGCACAGCAGGGAGGGGTCGTCGCGCGTGGCGATGCGATATGCCAGGTACACGCATCCCGTCCATACTTCGCCCAGCAACACTGAGCCGATGCAAAACACCCCCAGTACCACCAGAACCGGTTGCGTGCGAGCAGCTGCGCTCACGGCTATCGAAGCAGCCATCAGCGCCGCAAACCACAACAGGCTGCTCGCCAGCGTCAAGCCCAGCCGGTCATAGGCGTCGCCCGTGGCGTTGCGCAACGCGCGGAAGAAGGTGATGGTGGGAGAAGGCGTTTTTTCCATAAGCCTCTACCTGACGGGTGGTTTGGCGGTACCCTGCGGGATGATGTTCTCAGTGGTCAGAAGCACTACATCGCACCACTGCACATAGGGTTTGAGCCCCTCTCCAGCGCGCTGCACCACTCGCAGTTCGAGGGTATGTACCCCGGGCGATAGCCTGACCGTGCCCATCCGTATCCATCCGAAGCCCTCCCCATATGCGCCGACGGGAACGTTGCTCTCAGGGGGCTGGGGAGCGTTATCATCCACACTCCACAGCAAGGGCGAGCTGCCCTCTGGACGACAAGCCACCCACAGGACATAGTTCCCTTCCTCCCTCACGCCGAACTGATAGCGCAGGAAGTAGCCCCGTGCGGGAGGGTCGTTGACGTTTTGTAAACGCACCAGCTTGCCACCGCTTGCCCACGGCTGCTCGATGACCTCATCGAAATTGCTCTCGTCGGCGGTCTCCGCCTCCATCCAGAGATACTGTGACAGCCGTTGAATCAGCTCATTCAGCGCTTCACTGGCGAGCAGATAGGCAGTGTACACCTGACCGGCTCGGAGATTATCGCGTGCCTGTTGCCAGCGGAATCGTCCGGTTCCCACATCTACCCGGCGCGACTCCGCGATTTTGATCAGCCTTGCCAGCTCGTTGACGGCGTCCTGCGCGGCTTCTACCGGAAAGAGCGTGCCGCTGCCAATGAACACCACCGGCACCGTGGGAAGATTCATCGAGAAACTCCGCCCTTTGCCGCTGATTTTGACCGGCGTGCCATCGGGCAGGTACGCCGTAAACGCGCGCGGCTCCATCAGGCGAAACTGCACCGGGCGGTCTTTCTCCACTGACCACATCACGTACTGCTCCCCGGTGAGCGTGCGGAGATGATAAGCACGGTAGTTTCGCCCGACGTTGACCAATGTCCCCTCACGCACCGACGGTAGCCACCACACATCTCCCGGCAGCTTTTTGACTTCGCAGATACCCGATGCGCTTTGGGGGAAGAAGAGCACACGGGGAGGTTGTTGCCATTCCGGTCGGGTGAGCACTGTTTGCTGAAAAGAGCGCAGCCACTGCAAAGGAGCGGTGTCTGTGAACGCCTCCGTCACCCGGAAGAACCAGCCCCGACTGCCTGCCTGAGCCAGAGCTTCCGCCTCGCTCAGCAGTGCCTGGCTATCCGCGTAATCCCGTTTCACGTCGTGTGCCACCGCAGCCACCAGCCAGGTAGGGCGTACGCTCTCTGTGGCTTGTCCCATCGCTGGAGCCATACTCTTGACGGCGAGGTTGAAGCCGCGCTCGGCGGTGACCACCAGCAACCCCTCGACACCCGGCTGGTTCTGCGTGAACACGTACACCGGATGGAACTTCTGCCAGCTCAGCAGCACGGGCACGTCCGCCAGATGCCTTCGCAATATTACTGCCAGCCGATCTGCCGCCTCCTGCAAAGCCTCTCGCCGATACTGGTGGATATCTCTCCAGTAGGCACAGCGGGTCGCCTCCACCCGGCGCAGGTTACCCGTCTGCAGGTCATACAGCTGGGGAATGCCCTTTTGTCCTCGCCAGAGAGGCAACTGACGCGCGGCATCGGCAAAAGATTCCAGATTACGCTCCGAAAGCGCCCACGCGCTCATCAGGTTCTCCAGCGTCTGGTACTTGCGTGCCAGAAAGGCTTCGAAGCCCAGACGAAACATCGGGGAAGAGGGCACAATGCCCTCCTCTTCCAGAGGTGGTGCCCACCGTCCCAATGGGTCCACCCAGAACCGCAGCCCTTTGCCGAAGCGCACTTTGCCCAGGGTCTGCAGCACCCCATCTCGCCAGGCATCATAACCCTCCCAGATGTCGGGCACAAAGCCACCCGCATCCGCCAGAGGACGATGGGGATAGGTGACCAGTATCGCCAGGACACCTTCCGGCAACTGCAATGGCACACGCCCCACGCCCTGCTCCACGGCGACGCGCGTGTGGCTGAGGATGCTGCCATCATGGGTGTCTACCACAAAGGTCTGCGCATGGTCGGCGTACGGCGCCCGGAAGACGACGACGCCTGCCTGCGCGATGTTGGCGATGCGGTTGGAAGCGGGTGCTACCACGTATCCTTGCGCGACGGGCAACCCTGCCTCTCCGAGGGAAAGACCGTAGCGCATCCCTCGTGCCTCCAGAGCATCCACCAGTCGCTGCCAGCGCTCTGCAGAGATGGTCGGTGCCGCATCGCGAGGCACCACACAGACATCGTTGATGCCTGCCCGTGCCAGCGCATCCAGCAGTTGTTCGTCGCGCTGGAAATCCGCCTCGGTGGAATCGGCTCGCAGCGACTGCGGGGTAATCCACACCCCGGTGGGCATGTAGATTTCTCCGTTCCACTGCAGGCTATGCGCAGGCGTTATCTGCCAGCGATGGGTCGTTCCCTCGCGGTCGACGAAAACGCCCTGCCCCATCATCAGTCCCTGCGCCTGTGCAGCCACTGCAAGCACTATCAGCGCCAGCGCGACAACAACCCCTCTGGACACACTGCTCACCCTTTTGCATGAATTTCTGCATACGCTTTCGCCGTACGCGGTTGTTGTTCCTGCCGAAGGTTTTTGCCACCCCGGTTGCGAACCATACCATAGCAACAGTAGCACCATGATCGAGATACAGGAAGCTTCGGTGACATATCCTAACGGCGTACACGCGCTCCGAAACATCAACCTGCGCGTGGAGAAGGGGGAGTTCGTGTTTCTGGTAGGGGCCACGGGCGCGGGAAAGTCTACCCTGCTCAGACTCATCACGCGCGAGGTGCTGCCGACACAGGGCAAGGTCATCGTGGCGGGACGCAATGTCGCCGAGATTCCCCCCCACGAAGTGCCCTACTACCGCCGCATGATGGGTGTGGTCTTCCAGGATTTCGGACTGCTGCCCAACAAGACGGTGTGGGAGAATGTGGCGTTTGCTCTGCGGGTGCTGGGGCTGCCGCGCAAGGAGATTCGTAAGCGCACTGCCAATGCGATCGAGCTGGTGGGACTGTTGCGCCGATGCGATAGTTTCCCCGCTCAGCTATCGGGAGGCGAAGCCCAGCGGGTCGCCATCGCCCGCGCTATCGCCAACGACCCGCCCCTGCTTCTGGCGGATGAGCCGACGGGCAACCTGGACCCGGATACCTCCTGGGACATCATGCAGCTGCTCAGCCACATCAATATCCGCGGCACAACCGTGCTCGTCGCCAGCCACGACAAGTATGTGATAGACCGAATGCGCAAGCGCGTGGTGATGCTGGATAGAGGCACGATTGTCAGTGACGTTCCGTGCGGGGTGTACGCGCATGAACCTTAGCCATGTGGAGTTTCTGGTGGAAGAGGCTCTGGTCAACCTGCGGCGTAATGGCTTGATGACGCTAGCGGCTATCGGCACGGTGGCGCTCGCGCTGGCGGTGTTCGGTGGCTTCGGACTCATCGTCTGGCGACTGGAGAACCTGGCGAAGAGCCTGCCCCCCAAGTTCGCCATCGATGTGTTCCTGAAAGATCACGTCTCGCGCCAGCGAGCACAGGAGCTGCACAAGCAGTTGGAAAAGCATCCCGACATCGCGCAGGTCACCTTCAAGCCCAAAGAACAGGCGTGGCCCGAGTTCCAGAAGGAGCTGCAGCAGGAGATTACCGCCGCATTGCCGTATAACCCATTGCCCGACAGCTTCGTTATCCAGGTCAAAGACCCGTCGCGCACGGGGGCGGTCAGCACGTGGCTCAAGAGCCTGCCTGAAGTGGACGCCGTACGCGACGCCAAAGAAGAGGTGGACATCATCCTGTCGGTGGCAACGGTGGTGCGCTGGATTGGCATCGGCGGAACCGTTCTGCTGCTGATTGCCACCAGTATCATTATCTATAACGCTATCCGCCTGACGGTCTTTGCCCGCCGTCGGGAAATACGCATCATGCAGCTCATCGGAGCCACGGCGGGCACCATCCGCACGCCGTTCGTGCTGGAAGGGGTCGTGCAGGGCGTGCTGGGGGCGTGGATTGCCTGTGGGTTGATTTTCGGGGTGTCCAGGCTGGTCTCACATTTCGTGATGCGTAAGCTGGTGTTTATCGACAGCCTGGGCGGCTCACCGATGCCGGTGTGGGTGGTGTTCCTGGTGCTGACTCTTTTGGGCGCGGCGATTGGGGGTGCGGTGAGTACGCTCTCCGTCCGAAAATACCTGCAGGCAGTGTAAATGCATGGGGGTGCATCATGGGGTTACGATGGGGATGGCTGGTTAGTCTGGTAATCGTTCTCGCGACCGTATCCGCAGCGATGGCAAAGCCACCGCAGCAATCGCCTTCGAAATCCTCTAAGCCTGCCCCTGCCAGCAAAACCGAACTACAGAAAAAGCTGGCGACCGTTCAGAAGCAGATCCGGCAGGCGCGCGCCGAAATCCGCCAGATTCGCCGACGAGAGCGCGCTATCACCGCCGACCTGCTGGCTACCGAACAGCAGCTGGACGCCACCCGCAAGCGGCTGCGCACGGTACGGGCGCGCCTGGATACTGTGCGCTCGTTACAGCGCAAAACCGCCGCGCGTCTGAAGGAGCTGGAACAGCGTTTGCAGCAGCGCCAGCAACTTCTCGCCCGCCGCGTGCGCGTGGCGTATCAGCAGGGCAATGCCAGTACCGTACGGGTGTTGCTGGGTTCGCGCGATGTGCACGACCTCATCAGTCGTTCGTACGTGCTGGGGCGTATCGCGCGAGCAGACTCGCGCCTGGTGCTTGCCATCCAGCAAGACAAGGAGGAGGTCGCTCAGGCAAAGGCGCAGCTGGACAAACAGGCACAAGAGATAGCTCGGCTGGAAGCAGAGCTGGCACAACAAACCGTTCGGCTCCATCAGCAGACGGAAGCCAAACGCGAGATCCTGCAGGACATCGCCCGCGACCGCGAGCTGAAGGAGCAGGCGCTGGATGAGTGGGAGGAGGAATCTCGCCAGATTGCCGCCATGCTGCGGGCGATGGAGCAAACCCCACGCGGACAAGCACGCCTTGCCCGACCCTTCCGAGGAGGGTTTATCCGTCCGGTCAACGGCGCGATTGTCTCCGGTTTCGGCATGCGCTTCCACCCCATCCTGAAGGTCAACCGGATGCACAATGGCGTCGATATCGCTGCGCCATACGGCACGCCCATCAAAGCGGCAGCGGACGGCGAGGTGGTTTTCGCCGGCTACCGACGCGGCTATGGAAACACGGTGATTATTGACCACGGCGGGGGCGTCGCCACACTGTACGGCCACTGCTCTGCGCTGGCTGTCGGCGAAGGGCAAACGGTGAAACAGGGACAGGTCATCGGCTACGTAGGTGCAACGGGGCTGGCAACAGGACCCCACCTGCATTTTGAGGTACGCCGAAACGGGGAGCCAGTGAACCCGCTGTAGCCTACCTCCACGTATCCCAAATCAACCTCGCCAATATCGCCGCGACTACCCAGAGGAAGAACTTGCGGATGAACGGGCTACCGCGGCGCATCGCCAGGCGACTGCCCAACCATCCACCCAACACATTCGACGCCACAAACGGTATCGCGAACAGCCACTGCACATGCCCCTGCCAGCCGAAAGTGACCAGCGCGGCGAGGTTCGTTGTCCAGTTCAGCACTTTGGTATGCGCCGTCGCCTGCAAAAACTCCATCCCCAACAGCGCGGTCATGCCAAACATCATGAAACTGCCCGTGCCCGGTCCAAAGAAGCCATCGTACATCCCCACCACCAGCGCGATGAGGGAGGTAACCCATTCCGGGGGGTATGAGGTAGCGGGATGGCGTTTGACCAGCCCCAACTCCTTCCGTTGCCACGTGTATACCCACACCGCGACAAGCAATACCACGACCAGCGGGCGCATCACGGACGCGCTGAGATGCCCCGCCAGCCTCGCCCCTGCAGCCGAACCGAGAAACGCTGCCACAATGGGTATGCGCAGGGTTCGCCATTGCACATGCCCGCCTCGGGCGTATTGCCACGCTGCCACCGTCGTCCCGCTGATGGAAATCAGCTTATTCGTTCCCAGCACGGTCGCCGGAGCGAACTGGGGGAAGAGCAGGAGCAAAGCGGGTATCTGAATAAGTCCCCCACCTCCCACGATGGCATCGAAAAAGCCTGCGCCGAGCGATGCCAGGCACATCAACGCAACTTCCACTCTACCCAACCTCGGTAAGATGCTTGTACTTTAGCCCCAGTAGTAGTCTGTCAAGTATGATCCTCGCCTTCACCCTGTAGGGGACGAGGCTCCCGCCGAGCCGTTGTACGCCATTGATTTCTCCACCTAACCGCCTGGCTTCCTGCCCTGCGAGGGAAGGGGGAACCACCATCGCCCCTCTCCTCATAGGAGAGTGGACGGGGGTGAGGTTGGTCTGGGCATTCTGAGCGCAAGCGAAGAATCTCACTGTAGCAACACTTGGAGATGCTTCGCTGACGATCAGCATGACGAAAGTAGTTCGCACCATCTGAAAAGGCAACATCGATATTGCAAGATAGAACCTTGACAGACTACCAGGAAGAATGTCCCGACAATATCCTTCATCTTATGTATACGTCAGCACTACATAAGCTACCCGGTGGTCCTTGCCGAAATGGACTACCAGTCGTTACATCCATATATCGTATGTCCACATCTGCCCTTTGGAGGGTATAAGCGGCTTCGTGACGTACATTCGATAGACTTCTTTCTGCTGCGAAGGTTCGTAGACCGCATCGGGTAGACCGATTGCCTGCACGACCTCATGCTCGCTCATGCCTGGAGCCAGTTCACGAACAAGGCACAGTACCCGTCCCCGAACATGAGCTGCCACCAGTGCCAAGATGCACACTGCAAGGCAAACCGCGTTCAAGACAAGAGGCAGGCGATGAAGCACTGAACCCACCTCCTTTTTTAGAAACGCAGTGGGTTCATTGGCGGGTTTATGATAGGCCATATCACTTTTACAAAATGGGATACCTGTTGATACCGCCCCCCCGAACAGGTCATACAGGTTGCGGCTCACCACCTGCGCGCTCCCGTTCGCGATCACCCCCGCCGTGCCCAGCGGGTCAAAGTGATGCCATTCACTGTTTCGACGTACCAGAGAGAGGCCCTGCAGATACAGGGCACTCGTCGTCCTCTGGAGATTTGCGCCACACGATGGGATCTGCACCACCGCTTGCACGATAGGACATCTCTGCGTCGTTGTCAAGCGTTTTTGCTTGGGAGTGGGGGGGAATTTTCGGAAGATTCCACCTCTCCCCCGTCCCCTCTCCCACAGGGAGAGGGGATTGCCCCTTCCCTCGCAGGGAAGGGGGTTGGGGGTTAGGTTCCAACACCAACGGCTCGGTGGGAGCCTCGCCCTCCAGAGGTTGAGAGTAAAAATTCAGGACACGGGGGGCACATTCCTACCATGATTTGCCAGCAGCTTCGCCTTTTGGCACACCTTCGCGTTCTGCGCGGCTATCGGGCAGAACCACACCGAACCGGCTGCCCACTCCCCATTCGCTTTCCACCCACACTCGCCCTCCATGCGCTTCCACCAGGTGTTTCACGATAGAAAGCCCCAACCCGGTACCGCCTTTGGCGCGGCTGCGCGCCTTGTCCACCCGGTAGAACCGCTCGAAGATGCGTTCCAGATGCTCGTGCGGGATGCCGATACCGGTATCTTCGACGATGATTTCGCTCCCCTCTGGCGTCTTTTGCGCCCGAATGCGCACCTGCCCACCACGACGGTTGTACTTGATCGCGTTGTCCATTAGGTTCCACAGAATCTGTTCCAGCTGGTCACGCTGGGCGCAGACGATGAAGCCCTCTGGAATGTCCATCAACACCTGTACCTGCGCCTCTTCAGCCTGTGCGTGGATCTGCTCTACCAGTGAGCGCACCAGCTCTTGCAGATGGATCTCTTGAGTGATAGGTATCGGACGTGCTTCCACCTTCGCCAGCACCAGCAAGTCTTCGGTCATGCGGGTCAGCCGTTCAGTTTGCTGTACGATAGTGTTCAGAAACCTCTGTTGAGTGGCAAGGTCATCGGTAGGGTTGTCCAGCAAGGCTTCGGCGTTGGCGCGGATGGAAGCCAGCGGAGTGCGCAGTTCGTGTGAGACGTTGGCGACGAAATCGCTCCGAATCTGCTCCAGACGTCGCAGCTCGCTGATGTCCGTCAATACCACCAGATAGGTTGCTTCTGCCGCATGGGGTGCGGTAGGTAGCGGCAGGATACGCACAAATACCGTGCGGGGGTGAGGGTGGTTCAGCCTGAGCTCTGCGTGTTGGGGACGCTGTGTTTGCACACAGCGGGTCAGTAGGAGGTGGAGATCATAGCACAGGGTGCGTTGCAGCAGAGACTGCCCCAAAAGCCCCTCCCCCAGCAGGCGCGTCGCAGCGGGATTGGCAGAGGCGACCACACCTTCCGCCGTCACCAGCGCGACCGCATCCTGCAGAGAATCCATCACGTACTGAAGGAGCGAACGGTAGTAGTGAAGTTCCTCCACGAGTTCGTCGCATCGCCGCTGCACAGGGGCTATCTGTTCCTCCAGGCGATGCTGTTTCACCAAGAGCACCATAGCCACGATGCCTATCGCCAGCATCAGTAGCCATGGCAACCACTCTATCATGGCTCATCCCCGAAACTTGTAGCCTACACCACGCACCGTCAGCAGATACTTCGGCTTGCGCGGATTGGGCTCGATTTTCTCGCGCAGCCAGTGGATATGCACGTCCACCGTGCGCTCCTCGATATACTTCTCCTCGCCCCATACACGGTCCAGCAGCGTCTGACGCGAAAAGACCTGCCCGGGATGTTCCATCAGGAAGCGCAGCAGTTCGAACTCTTTCGGCGACAGAGAAAGCGGCATGTCGCCTAGCCGTGCTTCGTATCGATTGACGTCGAGGGTCAAGTCACCTGCCTTGAGCACGGGACCCGCCACCGACACCGGTGCCGATGCACGCCTGAGCACCGACTTGATGCGTGCTATCAGCTCGCGCATGCTGAAGGGCTTGGTCACGTAGTCGTCCGCGCCGATTTCCAGACCCACTACGCGGTCGCCCTCTGCTCCCTTGGCGGTGAGCATAATAATGGGCACACTACTGCGTTTCCGCAGAATCTGACACACTTCGAAACCGCTGCGCGTGGGCAACATCACATCCAGAATGACCAGGTCGGGCTGCTGCTCGCCGAAAAGCTGCAGGGCGTCTTCCGAATCGGTAGCAGTGACCACCTCAAACCCTTCGCGTTCTAACGCATACTGCAGGGCATCCAGAAGCGGCTGCTCGTCATCAACCACCAGGATTTTCATGTTCCCGCACTCCTCAAAGCCCCTCTTCCACTGGAAGAGGGGCTCCAGCTACTCGGCGATAATCTCCACGTTGGCGCGAGGTACCACTACCCGTTCGCCATCTTCCAGCTGCGCCTCCAGAACGCGCACCATTGCCCCGGTCGGTATCTCCACCAGTTGCGGCGGCAGGGCAGTGACTGTTGCCAGTCTGCCAAAGTAAGGCTCGCGAATGATGCGTATATGGCTACCTACCTCCAGCACCTGAGCCTCCAAGGCGGCGCGAGGAAGCGGCTCGTTCGCCAGCTCGGCACGAGGCACAATCACCTCGGGACGGATGACGCCCGCACGAATCTGTGTCGCCCCGTTGATAGACGCCATCCTGCCTTCCAGACTGCGCAGCAGGTTGAAGGTGCGCTGCGCCATGCGGATCTCGCCGAACCCCTCGGTCAGAATCAGCGTCAAAGGGATGTCTTCGTGTCCGGTGATGGCGACCCCGATGTCGTAGCCCAAAAACTCTACCAGGTCGGTATCCAGCGTGCCTCCCACGACGATGCCTACCACGCCGACCTCTCCTGCTTTGCGTAAAGCGGAACCGGGGATGAAGCTGCCTCCCACAATCACCTTGCCCGCAAGGTCGTGGGTGATCATATCGTCCGTAATGGGCTTGTCCGGACTGTCTACCAGCACCTGGATCTCACCCAGACGCTCGCCACCCACGCCGAAAATACCTTGCACCAGCGAGCCGTGCGTCTCCACTACAACCCCCTCTTGCGGGATGACCTCTACCACTGTGCCTGCGATGTACGCTTTCACCTCCAGCGGTGTCGGTTTCTCGCGGATGCCCACGTGACCGGAGACCTCAGAGATGAGCTCTACCGTACCTTCAACAGGCGATTTGACCTCGCTGCGGAACAGACCAAACAGCCCTCGCGATTCCGCCAGCACCGTGCCCACCTGTACGGCATCGCCCACCTTCACCTTGAGCAACCTGGGCAGCTCGTCGGGCTGCACACCCAGCTGCTCTGCCACACGCACCGTTTGCATAATGCCCGGGATCTCCGCCCGGGCGACAACCGTGTCCGGCGTGACCTCTTGCCCCTCCTGCACCGTCACCGTTCCCTTCAGAGGTAAACGCCGCGTTTTGCGAATCAGAGCATGAGCGCTCACCGCCAGACCGGGAGTATAGGCAGTTCCCAATGCCACGACCTCCAGAATGTTGGAAATGGAACCGTATGCTAGTGTATCGTGAGAGAGGCGGTGTGTCAAGTCAGGCGTCCCAGCACGAATGTTAAGAAAGGATTATCATCCTCCATGCCGGGTCACCTGTTGCCCGTCATAGGTGAAGATGGTGGTCTCCCCATCCATGACCGTCTCCAGGTGTACGGGGCGGTTCCATATCGTGTAAATGTTCTTCAGGGCGCGCAGGGTATAGTCCATATCCAGAGGCTTGCCGTCGTAGTGGTGCTTCAAGTAGAGCTCACCGCGACGCCCGTAGTCGCCATCTTCCACCGTTACCACCGGCACCCCGAAGTTGGTCATCGAGTCCAGCAGGGCGTCGCGTACCTTTTGCCAATCGGTCTCCTGCACGCGCCACACCAGCTCGCCGTCCACCTCTTCTAACTTGTAGGTGTACATGTCCAGCCTCTTGACCAATCCTTCCGTGAGGTATTTGCGCAGGAAGGTGACGTCGCACTCCATCTCGCGCACCTCGAGCAGCTTCTGCCATCCCTCGCCGGTAGGGCGCGGTTTGGGACGCTGCAACCAGTCGGTCTCCGGTTCTTCGTCCTCTTCGGGCGGCTCGCCGTTCCACCGTCGCTCGATGTCGCGCAGTATCTGATAGCCCACGTAGTAGGGGTTGACGCTCATGCGCGAACCGGGCGACAACACGCTGGAATGCATCCGGCGGAACTCCAGGTGCTCGGCTGGTGTCAAGGGCAACGCCTCCAGCACTCGCTCGTGGATCAGCGATGCCCAGCCCTCGTTCATGATTTTGGTGCGTATCTGGGGCAGAAAGTACAACATCTCCTCGCGCACCATGCCGATGATGTCGCGCTGCCAGTCCTCCAGGTCTCTGGCGTAGTCACGCAGGAAAAGCAGCAGGTCTTTCTCCGGTTCCGGAGGGATACGTTTGGTGGAGGACGGCTCCGGCGTCTCCACACGCCCCAGCAGGTCGTCGAACTCGCTGGTCGGGCGGACTAAAACCGACTTTTGCTGTTCGTACTCTTTGGGATCGCGCCGACGGTAGGCGGGTTCCACTGGGTCAATGTGCTCCTCGATACTGAGCACCGCATCCAGAAACTGCTCCACCCGTTGCGGACCGTACTCCATCTCATACTGACGGATGCGGTCGGCGTGCAGGCGTGCTCGCTCCACCATGCGCCGGTCAGTATGTGCAAAGTAGGTATTGTTCTTGAAGAAATCCGAATGTCCCAGCACGTGCGCCACCACCAGCTTGTTGGCGATGAGCGAGTTGTTCTCCAACAAGAACGCTTGCGAGGGGTCGGTGTTGATGACCAGCTCGTAGATGCGGGCGATGTTGTATTCGTACATCGTCTTCTGGCGGTGGTAGTCGCGCCCGAAGGTCCAGTGCGAGAAGCGGGCAGGCAACCCATACGCGCCGATTTCGTAGATGATATGCGCGGGCACGAGTTCGAAATGCACCGGGAAGGGGTCCAACCCCATCTCGTGCACCTTCTCCCATGCTTGTTCAATGAACTTTTCCAGTTCGGCGCGTTCCTGACTAGTCATGCCTGGTTTACCTCCGGGTGTTTGCTAAAGAAGCGCTGGAGCGCGGGCCACACCTCCTCCTTGTTGGTGATTCGCACCAGCACCACGCGCGGGTCGCCGGCGAATCGCTCGGAGAGCGCTTGCCCTAACGGAGCAAAAGCGTCGCTGTGCCCCCACAGCTCGTCCGCAATCTCGCCATAACCTACCAGATTGCTGATAGCCGCCATCTGTTCCACCAGTTGCACTACCTCATGGTCGCCCCAGTTATAGCCGTCGGAGAAGAGGAAGGGATAGATGTTCCACTCACGTGGGTTGTAGCGTTTGTCGATGATATCCAGCGCCAGCTTGTACGCTTCCGAGAGCTTGGTGCCTCCCGAGTCGCCCGCCGCGAAGAACTCGTGCTCGTCCACCTCTTTGGCGATGGTATGGCAGGTGATGAACACGATTTCGGTGTTCGTATATTTGGTGCGCAGGAAGCGCAACATCCAGAAATAAAACGAGCGACAGATATACGCTTCAAACTCACCCATACTTCCCGACACATCGCGCATGGCGAAGATGACGGCGTTGCGCTGGGGTTCGGGCACGACCTCCCAGGAACGGAACCGCCGGTCGTCGGCATGTATCTGGAAGCCGGGCTTGCCCTCTTTGGCACTGCGTTTGTACGCCTCGATGAGCGTGCGTTTGCGGTCGATGTTGGAAAGCGGTCCCTTGCGAGCGATGGTGTTGAACTGCGTGGTATCCGCCATGACCTGTTTGCTCCCTTTCTCCTGCAGGTTGGGCAGGTGCAGGTCTTCGAACACCAGCGCCATCAGTTCCTCGATGGTAAACTCCGCCTCATAGAAGTCCACACCGGGTTCAGTGCCCGCCTGCTTGCCTGCGCCCTGCCCTTCGCCCGGTTGCCTGCCCAGGATGTCGCCCGGCTGGGTGCCTCCTGTGCCCTGCCCGACGCGCTTGCCTGCATGGGGGTCGAAGCGGATGCGCGGCAGTTCCAGCCCGCGGATGGGTATCTTCACGATTTTGCCGTCGTGCGCAGTGATGATGTCCTGCTGGCTGATAATCTCGCCCAGGTTTTGCTTGATGACCTCCTTCACCTTTTCGTTGTGGCGCTGGCGGTCACGCTCCGCCCGGTGGTGCAGGTCCCACGGGTCCTGCGAGAGTATCAACGGTAGATGATGCCACATGTTTCGTCACCTCTTTGCCTTTTTGAACCTAACCCCCTTCCCCCTTCCCTAAAAGGGAAGGGGAACACCCCCTCTCCTCGCAGGAGAGGGGCAGGGGGAGAGGTTTAACGATTCAACAGCGTGCCCACGTAGCGCATGACCTCGCTGGCACACACGGGGCAGTAGCCGTGCTCGCTGCACAGCCGGTCTACCACCTCGTTCATCTTCTTGAGTTGCTCCTCGTTGGGCGTGGTGACAGAAGTGGTAATCTTCACCACGTCCTTCAGGTCGGCGAAGAGTTTGCGCTCGATGGCTTCCTTGAGCCGTTCGTCACTGTGGACATCGAAACGGATATTGCGCCTTGCCAGCGAGGCGACCGAGCGCAGGATGCCCTCGCGGAACTCGCGCTTGGCATTTTCGGAAATGCCGATTTGCTCCTCGATGGAGCGCATCAGCCTCTCATCGGGCTCCATATCCTCGCCAGTGATGGGGTCTTTCACCTTCGTACGGTTGCAGTAGGCATCCACATTGTCCAGATAGTTGTCCAGCAAGGTCTGCGCTGCCTTCTCGTAGGAGTAGACGAACGCCCGCTGGATCTCCTTCTTAGCGAGCTCGTCGTACTCTTTGCGCACCTCGTCTATCAACCCCAGTAGCTTGCGCTTTTCCTCTTCGTTGCTGGTGTACTCGGCAAGACCGTCGCGCAGGCTGCGTAACACATCGATGGGGGTGATACACGATTTGCCGCTGCGGGCAATCGCACTGGAGATTCGGTTGATGATAAAGCGTGGCGACACGCCCTGCATCCCCTCGTCGGGGTACTCTTCTTGCAGTTCCTTGAGGTGGCGCTGGTCCCAATCGCCTACCTGCTTTTCGCCATCGTACAGCTTCATCTTGGTCATCAGGCTCAAGCCGCTTTTCTTGGAGGGCTTCAGCCGGCTGAGCACGGCGAACATACTGGCAACGCGCAGGGCGTGTGGCGCGATGTGCACCTTCTTGAGGTCGACTCCGTCCTCTTGCACTTCGCTCTGGGCGATGAGTTTCTCGTAGATACGCACTTCGTCGCTGACGCGCAGGTTGTAGGGCACTTTGACCACGAAGATGCGGTCAATCATTGCCTCGTTCTCTTTGTTGGAGAAGTAGGCGTTGTACTCATACTCATTCGTGTGAGCAACGACAACGAGGTCACAGTAGATGAGTGCGAACCGGGAGGCTTTAATCATCTGCTCACCTGCGACCGTGTTGAGTTCATACAGGAATCGCTTATCCGCCTTGAGCATCTCGATGAATTCCATAACACCCCGATTGGCGATGTTCAGTTCGCCGTCGAAGTTATACACGCGCGGGTCGCTCTCCACGCCGATTTCGGTCAGCATCTGCAGGTTCACACTGCCCGTCAGATCCGAAACGTCCTGCGATTTGGGGTCGGATGGCTTGAAGGTGCCGATTCCCACCCGATTGCGCTCGGAGAAGAAGATGCGTTCCACCGGCACCTGGTCAATCTTGCCGTGAAACTCTTCCTTCAGGCGCCATCGGCACACAGGGCACAGGTCGCCTTCGATGTAGATGCCAAACTGCCGGCGGAAATCCGCTCGAAGGTCCTCTGGGATGAGGTGTAGCGGCTCCTCGTGCATCGGGCAGCCCTTGATGGCGTACACCGCGCCCTGCTCGGTGCGGGAGTAGCGTTCCAGTCCTCGCTTGAGCATCGTCACGAGCGTGGACTTACCACCTCCTACGGGACCGACGAGCATGAGGATACGCTTGCGCACGTCCAGGCGCCGCGCTGCCGGTGCGAAGTACTCCTCCACCATCTGCTGCAGGGTCTTATCGAGCCCGAAGATTTCGGAGCGGAAGAAGCGATACTGCTTGGGACGCCCCTCCGGCTCATCTACTCCGGCAGCCATGATCATGTCGTACACACGGGCATGCGCCAGGTCTGCCACCTGCGGGTTTTTGGTAACAATCTCCAGATAGTCGGCAAAAGTGCCTTCCCAGCGCAGAGACTGCTCGCTCTGGCGCAGCTCTTCTGCCTGCCTCAGAAACTCGGATGGTTTCATGTTTGTCCCGTCTCCTTCCTGCTGTGGATTGCCAGCAAAAGCAATGCGCCTCGTGCTGCAGAGGCACACACGAGGCGCTGTGAAGACGGGCAAACAGAGTGCTCAGCTATCGGGAGGCTCTGCCTCCCTTGGATTGCCCTTAGCGCCTGCAGTGGTGTGCTCTGCAGCACCGAGAAGGTCAACTGGCTCCTTGAGTGTATCTCCTGTGTCGCTCAATTTTCGTCTCCAACAACCTTTCGTTGCACAATGTCCTGGGTTGGTTCTGTATAGTAGACTGCCAGCCGACTGTGAAGGTTCCCATTTCGAAGATACAAAAGGCAGCAGCCACCCGCGCGGACATAAGGATTATACCTGCTTTTTATCCTATCTTAGTTATCGGTGCAAGACTTGTCAAGTGTTCAGGCTATTTTCCCGTAAAAGTGCGGAGTGAGCGTCCGCCCCCACACGGGGGCGGACGCGGAGATGTTTAGCCGCCCTTTTCCACAGGGGGACGCATACCCTGTACCGCCTGCACGGTGGTTTGAACCGTCGTGGCATGTACATCCGCTGCGCGGTGCACCTCGGTCTCCCCCAGCTTCTCGGCAATCTCCTCCGGGCGGTCGGCGATGCGCATCATCTCATCCTTGTCGATGATGCCCTTGCGGTAGAGCGACAGCAGGAACGAGTCCAGTGTGCACATGCCCCACTGCTGCCCCGTCTGGATGGCGGAGTAGATGCTGTAGGTCTTGTGGTCGCGAATCATGTGCTGGATCGCCGGCGTGCAAATCATCACCTCGAACGCCGCCACACGCCCGGGGCGGTCAATGCGCGGAAGCAGCTGCTGCGAGATGACCGCCACCAGGTTGGTGGAAAGCTGCACGCGGATTTGCTCCTGCTGGTCCAGCGGGAAGACGTCGGTGATGCGGTCTACCGTCTTCGCTGCACCCGTGGTGTGCAGTGTGGAGAAGACCAGGTGTCCGGTCTCGGCTGCGGTAATCGCCGCCTGAATGGTGCGCAGGTCGCGCATTTCGCCCACGAGAATCACGTCCGGGTCTTCACGCAGGGCGCGCACCACGCCGTCTGCGAAGGTAGGCACGTCCACACCTACCTCACGCTGCGAGATGATGGACTTCTTCGGGGAGTGATAGTATTCAATCGGGTCCTCGATGGTGATGATGTGGCAATCACGATGAGTATTAATCCAGTCAATCATCGTGGCGAGCGTGGTGGTTTTACCCGAACCGGTGGGACCTGTAATCAGTATCAGCCCACGCGGTTCATAGAGGAGGTCAATCACCTCGCGCCCCAATCCCAGTTCTTCGAAGCTCAGCATCTTGTAGGGGATGAGACGCAGGTTCATCGCCAGCGTGTTCTTCTGCCAATACGCGGCTACACGGAAACGCGCCTTGTTCTGATGCGAGATACCGAAGTCGGTGCTGCGGTCGGTCTGCAGCTCTTCCCAGTTACGGTCTGGGCAGATAGAGCGCACCAGCCGTTCGGTATCCGCAGGGGTTAATACTTCGAACTGCTGCAGCCGATGGAGCCTTCCGTAGATGCGGAGTACAGGTCTTTCCCCTGCAATCAGGTGGATATCGGAGGCGTCTTTCTCGTACGCCAGGTCCATGAGCTGGTCTATGGTGACCATACCAACACCCTCCTTGCGTTCTGCCCTTCCGGGCGGGTTGACGTGCGACACTCACTACCATCCTACAGAGATGCACTATCCCCTCCGGTAATCGCTCCGATAGGGAAAAAGCATTCTGCATACACTATAAAGAGAAATCTTATTCTTGTCAAGCGGTTTGCAGAACTGTTTTCGCGAAAACCCTTGACATTTTGTAAGATGAGGTGTATATTGATAATAGATATATCGTAAAGCGAGGTATTCGTTGATGAGTAACACGGAGCAACAGGTAAAGGGCAACACCCCCATGCTCATCCTGTCGTTGCTGGCGGAAAAGCCGATGCACGGCTACGCCATCGCGAAGGAGATCGAGCGACGCACCGCCGAACTGTTGCGTTTCCGCGAAGGCACGCTCTATCCCACCCTGCACGAGATGGAGCAGAAGGGCTGGATTCAGGGCAGCTGGGAGAGCACCGGCGGCGGACGCGAGCGTAAAGTGTACTCCATCACCCCGCGGGGACTGCAGGAGCTGCAACGCCAGCAGCACGCCTGGCAGCGGTTCCGCAACGCTATCGAAGCGGTGATTGGGCGCAAACCGTCGCAACCTGCAGAGGGAGGTATTGAGCCATGTACAACCTGATTGAAGACTATCTGGACCGGCTGTGCCTGCCGCTGATACGCCGGCTGCCCTACCACGAGCGTCAGCGTATCCGCCAGGAGCTGCGCGACCACCTGCTAGAGCACGTGAGCGAGTTGAAAGCGCAGGGTGTGAGCGATGATGAAGCGGTATCGCTTGCGCTCAAGCAGTTCGGTTCGCCCGAGTGGGTGGGCACGCTGATGCTGGAGAAACGAACTCCTCTGCCGCGGCTGAACTGGTGGCGGGCGATAGTGCTGATTGTGCTGGTGGCTCTGACCTCCCTTTTTGTCGTGAGCCTGTCACCTCTGCAACCCCACATGGAACGCCGGCAGCAACAGATTGTAGACGTGATGCTCTGGACAGCAGGACCTGTACTACTGGAGAATCTGCCCGAGGTGCGCAACACCCTTTTCAACTTGCAATATGTGAGCGGACTTCCTCTACCCCCTGTGCCTCTAGCCAGCATCGAACCCGCTCCTCCGCTGGGGGAGATAGACCAGCTGGTGCGGACAAACTACCAGCAATGGCTCGAGCAGTTTCGGACAAAGTCAACGTCACGCCCAGAGAGCATTGTTGAGCTTTATCCGTCCATGCGGCTACCTGGGAGTACGACAGCACCCTCGTCCACGAGTTTTCGCCCTGCGCTACCGATAAGCGTTTGCGACGGGTATTTCGGCTGTTGGGAACCGCTCCCTGCTACGCCTTCTCTGGTATCAACCGCTCTGACCTTAACTCTGTTTGCTCTGGCTGCGATGATGGGCGTGCTGATGCGTCGCCTGCGGTGGGTGGTGGCTACCGGTGTGGCAGCATGGCTACTCAGCCTAGTGTGGTGCGGTGGCATCGCACTGCAAGAGACGGGCAAACACCCGGTTCGCTCTCTCTACGAAATCCATCTACAACAGATTGTCGACCGACTGGAGCAGGATGCAGACCGCCTGAGCACATTGACCCGACCGGCTGTCACTGCCCGGGTGCATCCCATTCTCTCAGCGCAAGATTTGAAGATTCGTGATGAGTCAGAACGCCCTCAGCGTATTCGCCAGCTGGCGCAGCTTTTCCGCTACTACCAGCGCGAGTACGTCAACGCCTGGCAACGGTGGAATGAAGCAGGCTTGCTGATGCAAACCTGGTGGGTGTTTCGCCACAGGGTGCTGGTTAGCTGGTGGAGTGTTCCCGCTGCCTTGATAGCCTTGCTCACAGGAGGCTGGTTAGGCATCTGGGCTGGTATCTGGAGCTGGAGGTGGCGCAGTTATTTGATTCACCGCTACGCATGAAGTTTGCCGGTTGACAACGCAGACCCTCCTGACCTTGGGCGTCCCGGTGGACGCCCTTTTTATTGCGGTATGGAGCAAGGTGAATCAAACAGCCGGAGGGCGTGTTGAGCAGGAAACTCTCTACCGCGGGGGAAGGGATTCTTATTCATCTTGGCAAAAGGGGGTGATTCTGCTATGTCTTACCCACAAGATGGGGGAACACCGCCGAGAATCCGCTTTGAAAGAACATTCCCCGCCCCATCACACAAAAAAGCGACATCGGGTATAACTTCCGTAACAAACACACTTAGCCGACACCATCTGGAGGAAGAGAATCTTGGATTCGCATCGAGAGTTTGTATCTATCCGCTGGGTGCTGGTAGGCATCCTTGCAGGCGTCGTCGCAGGCTTGTGGATGAATTGGGCAGGCGGGGAGTCTTTCCCGCTTTTCGGAGCCGTCTCTTTAGGGGCAGACCTCTTCGTGCGCCTGCTGCGCATGATTATCGTGCCTCTAGTCATGACCTCGTTGATCAGTGCAGCAGCCAGTCTAGATACACGCCATTTGGGCAGACTGGGCAGTCTCACCCTCATCTATTATCTAACGACTACCCTGCTGGCAGTAGCATTGGGGTTGGCGATAGTACATTTCGTGCAGCCGGGCGTAGGAGTGAGGTTGCGAGGCACAGAACTGCCCGAAGAGATAGGCACACGGCAACCCCCTACTTTCGCAGACCTGCTACGCAACCTGATTCCTGCGAACCCTATCGATGCACTGGCAAGGACAGATATGCTCCAGATTATCACTTTCAGTCTGATGGCAGGTATTGCACTCAACCTGCTGGGCGAGCGGGGCAGGACAGTGCGCCTTTTTGTGGACGAGGTGCTGGAGCTATCGACGGTGATCGTGCGGTGGGTGCTGCGTGTGTTACCCGCAGGTGTTGCCCTGTTGCTCATGCGCTCTGTAGGGCAGGCTGGCTGGGAGGTCTTCGTGCCGCTGGTGAAGTATATGGGAGCGGTGCTGGGAGGGTTGGCCCTACACGGCGTGCTGGTGTTGCCTCTGCTGGTGTGGTTGCTGGCGAAAATGCCACCGTGGAAGTTCTTTCAAGGAGCTTTTCCGGCATTGTTGACTGCGCTGAGTACCAGCTCCAGTTCAGCCACTCTTCCTGTCACCATGCGATGTGTGGAGCAAGCTTTCAAGGTGCCAGGGCACATCAGCCGCTTCTGTTTGCCCATTGGGGCGACGGTGAATATGGATGGCACAGCCCTTTACGAAGCGGTTGCTGCCCTGTTCATCGCACAGGCGTATGGTATCTCCCTGGACGTGACTCAGCAAATCGTTGTGCTTTTGACTGCTACGCTGGCAGCGATTGGCGCAGCAGGCATCCCCAGCGCAGGACTGTTTACGATGGTCATCGTGCTGCAGGCAGTCCACTTGCCGATAGAGGGTATCGGGCTAATTCTGGCGGTGGACCGGGTGCTAGACATGTTTCGCACCATGGTCAATGTAGAGGGAGACATCGCAGGAACAGTGATTATGACTCGGTGGAGTGCAAGGGGATAAGACGGTGTGCCCCCGCCGGCAGGCGGGGGCATGAGGGAAACTACATGTCGTAGTCCGGCGCGGAAGGAGTCTTGCTCTCCTTCTTCTCAGGCTTCTCCACCACCAGCGCTTCGGTGGTGAGCAACATGCCCGCAATGGACGCCGCGTTCTGCAACGCCGAGCGCGTCACCTTCACCGGGTCCACGATACCCGCCTTCACCATATCCACATATTCACCGGTGAGAGCGTTCAGACCCCAGCCTTTCTCCATGTTCTTGACGCGCTCGACCACCACCGAGCCTTCCAGCCCCGCGTTCTCCGCAATCTGGCGCAGAGGCTCTTCCAGCGCGCGGCGCACGATTGCCGCACCGTGCTGCTCATCGGGCGTCTCGCCGATGCCGTTCAGTGCGGAGATGATGTTCAGGTAGGTGACGCCACCGCCGGGCACGATGCCCTCTTCCACCGCCGCACGGGTCGCCGACAGCGCGTCCTCAAAGCGGTGCTTCTTCTCCTTCAACTCGGTTTCGGTGGCTGCGCCCACCTTAATCACCGCCACACCACCAGCCAGCTTCGCCAGACGCTCCTGCAGCTTCTCGCGATCGTAGTTGGACTCGGTCTCCTCAATCTGCTTCTTAATCTGGTTGATGCGCCCCATCACCGCGTCGCGGCTACCCGCGCCTTCCACGATGGTGGTCTCCTCTTTGGCGACGATGACCTTCTTGGCGCGCCCGAGCATACTGAAGTCCACGTTCTCCAGCTTGATGCCCAGGTCCTCGCTCAGGAACTTACCGCCGGTGAGGATGGCGATATCCTCCAGCATCGCCTTGCGTCGCTCACCGAAGCCGGGCGCCTTCACCGCCGCCACGTTCAGTACACCCCGAATCTTGTTCACTACCAGCGTCGCCAGCGCGTCGCCCTCCACGTCCTCCGCGATGATGAGCAACGGCTTGCGGGCGTTAGCTATCTTCTCCAGCAGCGGGATGAGGTCTTGCGCGTTGGAAATCTTCTTCTCGTGAATCAGGATGTAACAATCTTCCAGCACCGCCTCCATGCGATCGGGGTCGGTGATGAAGTACGGCGAGATGTAACCGCGGTCAAACTGCATACCCTCCACCACTTCCAGCGTGGTGGTGGTACCCTTGCTTTCCTCCACGGTAATCACGCCGTCCTTGCCCACCTTCTCCATCGCCTCGGCGATGACCTTACCGATTTCGGGATCGTTGCCCGCAATGGAGGCGACGTGCTCCACATCCTCTTTGGTGGAAACGGGGATGGCGTGCTTCTTAATCTCCTCCACCGCCTTCTCCACCGCCATCTCGATGCCGCGCTTCACCAGAATGGGGTTACCGCCTGCGGCGACGTACTTCAGACCCTCCGCCACAATCGCCTGCGCCAGCACGGTGGCAGTGGTGGTTCCGTCACCAGCTACGTCGTTGGTCTTGGACGCCACTTCACGACACAGCTGCGCGCCCATGTTCTCGAAGGGGTCTTCCAGCTCCACCTCTTTGGCGACGGTCACACCGTCTTTGGTAATGGTGGGCGAACCCCACTTCTTCTCCAGCACCACGTTGCGCCCTTTCGGACCGAGCGTCACCTTCACCGCATCGGCGACGAGGTTGACGCCGCGCTCCAGCGCTCGACGAGCATCTTCATCGTACAGAATCTGCTTGGCTGCCATCGTTCACACACCTCCTCTCCGTTGAGATTTAGCCTTCGCGGATAGCGTAAATCTGGTCTTCATCCAGAATGGTGTACTCTTTGCCGTCCACTTCTACTTCGTTGCCACCATACTTGGAGAATATCACGCGGTCACCCACCTTCACCGACATCGGTGCACGGGTGCCATCCTGCAACACACGACCGGGCCCCACCGCCACCACACGTCCTTCCTGCGGCTTCTTCTTGGCGGTATCGGGCAGGAAGATGCCGCCAGCGGTCTTCTCTTCCTCTTCAAACACCTCCACAACCACCTTATCGCCAATCGGTCTGAGCACTGCATGCACCTCCTCTCACGGCAAATTAGCACTCGAACTCTTCGAGTGCTAATTTTTAGATACCGCATTTTTCGCGCAATGTCAAGGGGCTGCGTCGCTTGCTCCCTGCAGGAAGAACCGTGCATACGGCGAATATCTTCTGGCAGAGGTGAAGGAGATGCGTTGCACCAGGAGACTGATGCCGACATTGTTCCTGATGGCGATTTTCGTGTGCTTCGGAACGTGCACTACCGTATCATCTGCCAAACCGCTACGTGCTTTGCTCGTCGTCATGGGCGAGGGACATGACGGGGGAGCGATCTCGTCCACACTCTCGTGGTTGCTGAAGCGTTATGACGAAATACAGTTCACCCTTCACAAGGACAGCAACGTCCTGTCTCCGCAAGGATTGCAGAGCGTCGACGTTCTGGTGCTTTTTGCGCCCGGAGTACCGCTCGGCGTGGAGCAACAACAGGCTTTGCAGCAGTTCCTCCAGCGTGGCGGCGGAGTGGTTTATCTGCATACCAGTCCTGTGCCCGCCACGGAAGGGACAACAGGCAACGTGGTGGTAGAAATCATGCCCCCCCGCCATCTCCTCACACAGGAGGTGCCTTCCTTCCAGATAACCGATGCCCCCCTGCAGAGCGAAGGCAATCTGCCTGCTGGAGCACAGGTGGTCGCTCGCCACAGAAACGGGCAGCCGCTGGCATGGATACAGCAGACAGAGAAAGGGAGAATATTCGTTACCACTTTGGGACATGCCCCTTCCGCGTGGAATCATCCCGCTTTCCAGAAGCTGGTCGTGAATGCGGTGTACTGGTGCGCCGGACGCAAGCCACCTCAGCCGCGCACCCCGCGCCCGCCGAAGGGATTCATCTCGCTGTTCAACGGATTCAATCTGGAGGGCTGGGGAGAGGTCGGTCCGCCCTGCTGGTACGCGCAGGATGGGGTGATTGTATGCACCGGATTGAGCGAGAGCACGGGCTGGCTGCGCTCCAACCGCATGTACCGCAATTTCATCCTAAGGCTGGAGTACCGCATCTCGCCCGGTGGGAACAGCGGCATCTTCCTGCGCGCCCCGCACTACGGCAGAAGCTCCCGGCTGGGCATGGAGCTGCAGATTCAGGATGACGGAAGCAGTCCGCCCAGCAATACCTGCACCTCAGCAGTATACAGTGTGGTGACGCCGCGCCTCAACCCGGCGAAGCCCGCCGGCGAGTGGAATCAGGTGGAGATCACGCTAAAAGACAGACATCTGCGGGTGGTGTGGAACGGTCATCTGGTACACGACATCCACCTGGATGACCCTGCGCTGAGTGCCAACTTGCCCCGCACCCATCTGCTTTACCGTCGTCCCAACTGGGGCTACATCGGCTTGCAGAACCATCGCAGCCTGGTGGAGTTTCGCAACATTTTCATTCAGGAGCTTCAGTAGGCGCGCTGGATCAGCTCGTTCCAGAGGGCGCGTTTGATGGCATTAGACACCTGTTCCGCCAGCTCCTGCACACTCTTGCCGTACAGGGCGGCATCCTCTGGCTCGATAGTGAGTATCGGGTTATTCCGCGCCACGACGGTGCGCTTGTCGCTGGACAAGCGGATATCGTACATCTGGATGCCGTCGTTTAACAGGCTGTCCAGTCGCTCTCCAATCTGGCGTGCGCGCTCGGCGGAGCTTCTGCCGTTGCTATCCGCAGGGGCGAACACCGGCACACTGTCCAGATAGACCTCCGTGAGATTGCGGTCCTGCATGTTCTTCTCACGCAGTTCCACCGGGAGAATACGCGCTACCGCCCTGCGGTTCACCGGGATGTTCAGTTCGCTGAAGAGATTCAGCATCGCCTGTGCACGTTCTCGCGAGGGAGGGTGCGTGCGGAAGATGCCTAACTGCCTCTCCGGTCGTCGGGACTCATCCCGCGCCAATCGCTCCATGAAGGTGAGCATCCCGACGGGATTGTACTTCGTCTGCATCAGGTACAGGATGGCAGCGCGGTCGGCATCCAGCTCCGCTTCCTGCGTGTAACCGTTGAGTTTGGCGATTTGATACAGCTGTACTCCCATCATCACATTGCTCAAATCCCGTGCCGGTGCGCCGGAGAGAACCATCACGAGCAGGGTCGGCAGGGTCACCCGACGATTAATCTTTTCGTTCTCCTGCCCCAGGCGCAGCAGATGATGGTGTGCGGCGTGCGCGATCTCGTGCGCCAGCACTGCTGCCAGCTCATGGTCGGACTGCACGTAGTCCAACAGACCCTTGTTCACATAGATAAAGCCACCCGGAAGCGAGAAGGCGTTGACATCCTTATCCTCTACCACTTTAAACGTATACTGAAACTGCGATTTTTTGTTGATGCCCCAGGTGATGGCAATCTCGGAGGCATTAGCGACGGCGGCAATCTCTTGCCCGATGCGGTTCACCCGTTCCACCAGCACCGGATCGGTGACCAGGCGCAGGGTGCGTTCTATCTCCTGTGCCGCCTCCCTGCCCATACGCACCTCGGGGTCTTCCTCCGGCTTGGGCTGCGCGAACACACCTGTTGCCAGCCCGCTCAGCACCAGGCTGACCACGAGCACCATCACGAAATATATCTGCCCATACTTTCTGTTCATAGAGAGTAACCTCACTGCAACTCTTTTCCATTATAGCATACGGATAGATACCGGCTTCTCATTCCCCACCTACTCAGACGGCGGAGAAGGGTACACGGTTTCACCTGCACAGGCAATACCCCCCTCGCGCGCCGCGAAGGAGGACACAAGAACTGTTCGGCACCAGGAAAGAGACGGCGCGAATGGCACGAGGGTATCCGCCGGAGGTTTCACGTTCGGCTCACCAGATGCCCGTGAATGCGCCCCTTCCTCCTCATGCAGCCGGCGGGTGGTTCAGCACTGCTTACCGTACAATCTCAAAGCGGTCCAGCAGGCTGTCATCCTCCGTGCGACGGCATTCCACTAGCAAGGACCTGTCGGACACGGTAATGCGCAGATACTGGTAGACTCTCTCCCGCTTCGCAGTGAAAGCGGGCTGTTCCGGCGTCTGGTCGTAAAGCGATTTACCTCCGCCCCCGCTGGTCACGTAAATCACGCCTTGCCCTCGGGCATAGCGGTTGGGATGCCGGCTTTGTGCCTTCATCGCCAGCAAGGGATAGGTGCGTTCGTAGTTATGGTGGTGCCCCAGCAGCACCAGGTCGGGGCGGTATTTGTCGAACAGGGGCTGGAGCACTTCGATGCGGGGGGTATCATTCAGGCGACGCACGGTGGAGCTGTACAGCGGATGGTGCATGCACACGATCACCCACTGCACTTTCGGGTCACGGCGTGCCTCACGCAGCTCCCGCTCGAACCAGCGTAGCTGCTCCGCATCGCGAAAATCCTGCGAGTTGAACAGGATGAAGCGCGTGCTGCCGTAATCGAAGCGATAGTAGAGCTCTTTGCCCGGTAGAGCGAAGCGGGCGAGATAGGTAGCAAAACGGATGTCCCGCTCGTCTTCATGGTTGCCCGGGCACGCCATCGCCGGCACCTGCGAAGCCAGCGGCTCGATGAGTTCGAACCACCGGTCCCATATCGGCTGGTTACCGTTGGCGTAGGAGAGGTCACCCATGATGATATGAAACGCTGGTTTTCCGCCCGCGAGCACGCGACGCACGTTTTGCTCTGCAGCAGGGGTCACGCCGTGGTCGGCAAAGGCGGTGAAGACGAACCGGGCGGGTGGTTTGGCGGGTGCAGTGCGAAACGAGCGCACCTCACTCCACCCTTTGTTCGCATCGCCCACGCGGTAGGAGTAGGTAGTGTCCGGCTTGAGGTGGCGCAGGGTCACCTGGTATAGCGGTGCCGTCTCCTGAGCGTAGCGGACGCGCCTGGCTACCGCCGTTTGCGACAGCGTGTTTCCCTCACCGTATTGCACCATCGGGCGAGGCAGCGGCTCCGCGCTCTGCCAGGTGATGCTCATGGTGGTCTGCGGGTCTTCGCTCCAGGACAGATGTACCTGTGAGATGGGTTTCGGCTGCGCGAAGCACCCTGCCAGCGCAGTCATGACGAAGAGGGTTATCCATAGACATTTGCGCATGGTGTCTTTCACCTCCGTGTTGTTTTGTCTTCGCCAAAGATTCCGCAAACCCTGCAAAGGAAAACCGAGATGAACGTGGGAAGATAGAAAAGGAGGTGTGGGACGATGCAGCAGAAGCGAAACCTGTCTCGAAGGCAGTTTTTGAAAACTACCGGAGCTGCTGTGATTACCGCCAGCGCGTTAGGCTGGAACTACGCCTGGGCGCAGGGCAGTGACCGTATCCGTGTAGGACTGATTGGATGTGGTGGACGCGGTACCGGCGCAGCGCGTGATGCGGCGAACGCTGCCGAAGGGGTGGAAATCTGGGCGCTGGGCGACCTCTTTCAGGACAGGCTGGACAACTGCCGCAAATCGCTGGCGAACCTGGGCGACAGGATGAAGGTGACCGACGACCGCTGTTTCGTAGGTTTTGATGCCTACAAGCGAGTGATGGACAGTGGGGTAGACTATGTGCTTCTCACTACTCCGCCCGGCTTTCGCCCGATACACTTTCAGGCGGCGGTAGAGGCTGGCAAGCATGTCTTTATGGAGAAGCCCGTCGCAGTGTGTCCCACCGGCGTGCGTATGGTGATCGAAACCGCCAAACTGGCGGAGCAGAAAGGGCTGGGCGTGGTTGCCGGTACGCAGTATCGCCACCATCAGGGCTACATCGAGACCATCCGGCGCATTCAGAGTGGCTCTATTGGCAAGGTGGTGGCGGCGTACGCCTACTATCTGACCGGCGCACTGTGGAAGTGGGATCGCCAGCCGAACATGAGTGACATCGAGTGGCAAATCCGCAACTGGCTGTACTTCACCTGGCTCTCCGGCGACCACATCGTGGAACAGTTCGTGCACAACATCGACGTGATGAACTGGGTGATGGGCTCGCCGCCGGAGCGGTGTATTGGTATGGGCGGCAGGCAGGTACGTACCGATCCTGCGTACGGTCACATCTACGACCACTTCGCCATCGAATACGTCTATCCCAACGGCGCACGGGTCACCGCTATGTGCCGCCAGATGGATGGCTGCCTGAACCGGGTGACCAATCAAGTTATCGGCACAGAGGGTCAGGCGAAGCTGGAGGGATTCGACACTTTCTGGCTGCGTGGCAAGGAGAACTGGCGCTGGGAAGGACGTGTCAATCCCTACGTGCAGGAGCACGCCGACCTGATAGCCAGCGTGCGCGCGGGCAAACCCATCAACGAGGGCGTGCAGGTTGCCGAAAGCACGCTGACCGCCATCATGGGACGCATGGCAGCGTATACCGGGCAGGAGGTCACGTGGGACTTCGTGCTGAAGGAGTCCAAGTTGAATCTGGTGCGCAACGTCACCGCCTTCGGTAACATGCCGGTGGATGAAGTAGCCATGCCGGGCAAAACACCACTGGTGTAGATCTCACCCTTGTCCCCTCTCCCACGCTGTGGGAGAGGGGATTTCCTTTCCTCTGAGCGCTGCGCTTTCTCCGCTTTCCCTATTGACATTGTGCAGAGCGTGTGTTATGATGAGTATGGGTTAGGCAATCGTTTGCAGTCAATCGTTTGCGCGCTGTGTCACCATGCGTGTTACAGCTAAACAGATAGCAAAGCATCTGGGCATCTCACCGTCTACCGTGTCGAGGGTGCTAAACGGTCGGGGCGAAAGCTTCATTTCCGAGACGACGCGCCAGCGCGTACTGGATGCGGCACGTGAGATGGGCTATCGCCCGCACTATGCTGCGCGGGCTCTGGTGACCGGACGCACACAAACGATAGCCCTGTGGATGTACTCACTGTGCACCAGCTTTCACGCCCATGTAGCGCACCTGATGCAGAAAATCCTTTACCGTGACAGCTACTACTGCCTCATCGCTCCTGTGGACTACCTGGATGCCTCTACATACCCTGCTGACGGACAGGTAGATGGAATCATAGCGCATGAATGTGTGGACTGCATCAGATCTTTCCTTCAAACCCCGTGCAGCATGCCGTTGGTAAGCATGGGGAGCTACTATGTTACAGATTGTGACCATGTAGGTATCGATTTGTTCGCTGGTGCAAGCGAGGCACTACGACATCTTCTGAATACGGGACGCAGGCGGATAGCATATCTGGTAAATACCTCTTCATACCATGACGGTGAACCTCGTGGTGAAGCCTACCGTTTTGTCATGGAGCAAATGGGACTTCCCGTAGAGGTTATCTTTGCCGTTGACCAGTCGCGGTGGGAGACGTACAACGGGGTAAAGCAATACCTGCAGCACCACAAGGTGCCCGATGCCATATTCTGCCACAACGACCAGATGGCGATGGCGTGCTACAAATGCCTTCGTGATATGGGGATTCGCGTGCCTGACGATGTTGCGCTGGTGGGGTGTGACGGCATCGAAGAGGCGGAGTTTCTGGAGACTCCGTTGAGTACGATTGTGCAACCGCTGGAGGAAATGTGCCAGCTGGCGTGGTTATTCCTGCAGAGACGCCTTCAACAACCAGCACTGCCCATACAGCGAGCGATACTGAAGCCGCATCTGGTGGTGCGTGCTTCGTCACAACAATAAGCGAGGGAGGTGATGTACAGGAGAGAAGGGTGGAGCAAACTCACTACTCAGCGCAGGGGTGTTGTGAATGAACACTACTCTGTAACTAATCAAAATCACAGAAGGAGGGAGAAAAGAACAATGAAGCGAAACGGATTTACTCTGATTGAGCTGCTGGTGGTTATCGCGATTATCGCGATACTGGCAGCTATCCTGTTCCCTGTGTTTGCCCAGGCTCGAGAGAAGGCACGTCAGTCCAGCTGTGTGTCTAATATGAAGAACATCGGCACAGCGATGTTGATGTACCAGCAGGATTACGATGAGCAGTTTTGTCCGCCGATGGTTGGACTGGGCGGGAGCGATCGGTGGGATGATACCATGACCTGGGATCGCCTGATTCAGCCCTATATGAAGAACCTGGCGATACTGACCTGTCCCAGCGACCAGTACTCTCCCACGGTGACCTCACGCTGGGGCACAGTGAAGCGCTCATATACCATGCCAGGCTACCTGGGCTGGTGCTGGTTCTGCGGTTATGATGAATGTGTCAATACCTTGCGGGGCAACCCCATCTTTGGCTGCCAGTATTCCGTACCTCTGGCGAAGGCGCAGTATCCCGCTCTGACCGTGATGGTGTTTGAGCGCGACAACTGCAACACGCAAGGCGGTGAGTGGAACTGGTGCTCAGTCGGTGACGGCACCAACGAATTCGCCTATCGCCACAACAGTATGAGCAACGTCTGCTTTGCAGACGGTCATGTCAAGGCGGTCAAAGGGGACCCTGCAAACCGTCGCTACCACATATTGCCTGGGCATCGTTGCTGGGAACATGGAACGGCAACATACGGAGCGCGCTTTTCCGGCAACTGGCATGATATCCTGCCGTATCACACAGGCATTGACGTGACTTGCCCTGGCGGCACAGAAGGCACCTGGCCGTAATGGAGGCAGCTTAACATGAAAAAAGAGGTGAGCACACCCGTGGTGGTTGCCGTGTTCGCGGTGGTTATTCTGGTGCTTATCGGGCTGGGCTACTACTTCCTGCGCCCCAAACCCTACGTTCCCTCTCCGGGTGTAGGAGGACGACCTATGGAGGTGCCCAATTACGGCTCTCCAACCGGCTCGCCGATGGCACCCGCCGGTGTTCGACCTGGTGACGTCAGCGGCTTGCAGGGCAGGAGTGGAGCACCACCTGTAGCTCCACCCGCGGGAGTCGTACCCGGAGATGTCAGAGGTGCACAACGCAGTCAGCCCATGTATCCGCCGCCACCACGGTAGCCTCCCGAGCATGACAAGAAGGAGACCGAGCTCCGTGGGGAAGCTCGGTCTCCCCGTTTTGCAGGATGCTACTAGCCGTTTCGCGTATTAGCCGGTGGGAGTTGATGAGCACATCTGTGTTTTCTCACGGACAACGCTGCAGAGGAGGACATTCGATGAGGGAGCAAAAGACATCGCGTAGAGACCTGACGCGCCGGGACTTTCTCAAAACATCGCTGGGCGCAGGTACGGTGGCGCTGGCGTCGGGTGTGCTGGGCTGGAACTATGCCTGGGCGCAGGGCAGTGACCGCATCCGCGTAGGCGTCATCGGCTGTGGAGGGCGCGGCACCGGAGCCGCCCGCGATGCGGTCAACGCTGCCCCCAACGTGGAAATCTGGGCACTGGGCGACCTGTTCCAGGACCGGGCGGAAGGCGCGTTCAATAACCTGCAGAACCTGGGCGACCGCTTCAAGGTAACCAGAGAGCGCGTCTTCTGGGGCTTCGACAACTACCGCAAAGTGATCGATAGCGGTGTGGACATGGTGATTCTCGCCACGCCGCCCGGCTTCCGACCGATTCACTTTCAGGCAGCGGTGGAGGCGGGCAAGCACGTGTTCATGGAAAAACCCGTCGCAGTATGCCCCACCGGGGTGCGCATGGTGCTGGAAGCGGCGAACCTGGCGAAGCAAAAGGGGCTGGGCGTCGTCGCAGGCACGCAGCGCAGGCACCAGAAAGGCTACATCGAAACCATCAAGCGCATTCACGACGGCGCAATCGGCAAAATCGTGGCGGCGCAGTGCTACTGGAACCAGGGCGGTCTGTGGAAGTGGGACCGTCAGCCGGGCATGAGCGATATCGAATGGCAAATCCGCAACTGGCTGTACTTCACCTGGCTTTCCGGTGACCACATCGTGGAACAGCATATCCATAACCTCGATGTCATCAACTGGGTGCTGCAGGCGTACCCCGTGAAGTGTGTGGGCATGGGCGGAAGGCAGGCACGCACCGACCCGGCATACGGTCACATCTACGACCACTTCGCCATCGAGTACGAGTATCCGGGCGGCGTGCGCGTGCTGAGCATGTGCCGCCAGATAGACGGCTGCGCCAACCGCGTCGGTGAGTACGTTATCGGCACAGAGGGGGTCTCTGACCCGGCAGGCTGGATTCGCGGTAAGATTCAGTGGCGCAACGAGGGCGGCAACAACCCCTACGTGCAAGAGCATACCGACCTCATCCACAGCATCCGCGAAGGCAAGCCGTTGAATGAGGGCGAACAGGTCGCGCTCAGCACGCTGACCGCCATCATGGGACGCATGGCGGCTTACACCGGGCAGGAGGTCACCTGGGACTTTGTGCTCAAGGAATCCAAGCTGAACCTGGTCAAGAATCTGACCGAGTTTGGAGAGATGCCCGTGGACCCGGTGGCGATTCCGGGCAAGACGCCGCTGGTGTAAGGCTGCGTTGGTGTCATTGCGAGAGCGCGCCACTGCACCGAACCCCCTTCCCTGCGAGGGAAGGGGGAACCACAACTGCCCCTCTCCTCGTAGGGGAGGGGGATGAGGTTGGTCTGGCGCAGCAGATGGCTTTGACCCTGCGCGGCTCGCTATGACACCCAGATGGTGGCGGAGCACGACCGTTTACAAGACTGAGGATCGACGAACTCATGAGCCTGCCGGTGTTTTTTTCGCAAATCGTTGGACACCAGACGGCACTGCGCCTGTTACGCCGTGCGGTGGTCACGGGCGATGTGGCGCACGCTTACCTTCTCACGGGCATGGCGGGCGTGGGCAAACACAGCGTGGCACATGCCTTCGCCGCCGCGCTCGCCTGCCTGCACCCGACGCCAGAGGGAGAAGCCTGCGGGGAGTGTGAGAGCTGCCGTCGCCTCCTCAGCGAGTCGCATCCCGAAATCCACACCATTGCTCCCTACTCGGAGCAGACGTTGATCTGGCAGCTGTGGGACGGGCATAGCGTCCCCCGCGAGGCGAAAGCGCATCAGGTGGGCGTGATCGGGCGCACTATCAACTTCGCGCCCACCTTCGGCAGACGTATTGTGTACATTCTTACGCGCGCCGAGACCCTCACCGAAGCCGCTGCCAACAGCCTGCTCAAGACGGCGGAGGAGCCGCCGCCGTATGTGGTCTTCCTGCTGCTCGCGCCGATGCCGGAGGATGTGATAGAGACCATCCGCTCGCGCTGTCAGTGGGTTCCGCTCCACCCTGTGGATACCGATACCATCAGCGAATGGCTGGTGGTTCAACACAACGTAGACCCTCAGCTGGCTCATCGGTGTGCGCTCATGGCACAGGGTTGCCCCGGCAGGGCGTGGTCGCTGGCGACGCAACCGCAGGCGCTGAAGCTGTGGGATGCCCTGGCGGACCTGGCGTACGCCATCACCGAATCTCCCTCTCCTGCGCCCGCACTGCAGCTCGCGGAGCGGCTACGCTCGCTGGCGACGGTGGACATTTCAGAGGAAGGTGACCCTTCCATAGAGGCCGCGGGCAAGGGCAAGACTCCCACACGCGGTGCGCTGTTGCTGGCGATGGACGCGCTGTGCGCCTGGTTCCGCGATGCGCTATGGATAGCGTGTGGAGGAGACCCCAGCGGGATCACCTATCAGGGCGATGCAGAGCGATTGCACCGCGCTGCCGGTAGCCTGGGCGTGCAGGGGTTGATGCGTGCGCTGGATACAGTGCTGGACATCCGCCGCGCGGTGGAAGGCAACGCCAATGTGCAACTCGCCACCGAAGTGCTGATGATGCGCTTGCTCGCTCCATGAAAGCGGGTATAATCCACCCGGAGGGAGAATCTATGGCGAACAAGCCTCTGGTTGCCGTGGCGATGAGCGGCGGCGTGGACAGTTCGGTGGCGGCGGCTCTGCTGGTGCAGCGGGGCTACGAGGTGGTGGGCATCACCCTGCAAATCTGGCAGGAGAGCCAGACCGACCCGCGTCACAGCGGTTGTTGCTCGCTGGGGGCGGTGGTGGATGCGCGTCGGGTAGCGAAGATGCTGGGCATCCCGCACTACGTGCTCAACTTCCGCCAGCAGTTCGCGCAGACGGTCATCGCCGACTTCATCGAGGAGTACCGCCGCGGGCGCACCCCCAATCCCTGCGTGCAGTGCAACCGTTATGTGAAGTTCGACGCCTTCCTGCGCAAGGCGGACGAGCTGGGCGCACAATACATCGCCACCGGACACTACGCGCGCATCCAGTACGACGAGAAGAGCCGGCGATGGCTCTTGCTCAAGGCGGTGAACCGCGAGAAGGATCAGTCCTACGTGCTCTTCCCGATGACTCAGGCGCAGCTGGCACGCACGCTGTTTCCACTGGGTGATCTGCCCAGCAAGACCGAGACACGCGCGTTAGCCAGGGAGCTGGGCTTGCCCGTCGCCGATAAGCCCGACAGCCAGGAGATTTGCTTCGTCGCCGAGGCGGGAGGCTACCGTGCCTTCCTGCAGAGCCGCGTGCCGGATACGGTGCGTCCGGGCGAGATACGTGACGTGCACGGCAACGTGCTGGGCAAGCACCCGGGGGTCGCCTTTTTCACCATTGGACAGCGGCGCGGGTTGGGACTTTCGGGGCACCAGGAACCCCTGTATGTGGTGGATATGGACGCGCAGAACAACGTGGTAGTCGTCGGTCCTGAGCGATATCTCTACTGCCGGCGGTTTCTGGTGGAAAATGTTCACTGGATTGCTGTTGACAGGTTCACGAAGCCACTTGCAGTACAGGCACGGATACGTTACAATATGCCTGAAGCACCTGCAACTATCTTCCCGACGGAAGTGTCTACGTGTGTAGAGGTGGAGTTTGAGACACCCCAGCGGGCGATTACACCGGGGCAGGCGGCAGTGTTTTACCGCGGCGACGTGGTAGTCGGCGGGGGCACGATTTCAAAGCGATTGGAGTGAGAGCAATGGACGGGTTGATTCAGGTGGGTGTGTTGATATTGATTGTGCTGGCGATTGTGGTGCTGGCGTTGTTGATACCCGTGGTGATTCGTCTGCGGCGCACGGTTACCGAGGCAGAACGCACGATTGTGGAACTACGCGGTCAGGCACTCCCTGCGCTTCAGGAGCTGCCTCCAGCCATTAACCAGCTTCAGCGTGTTCTGGAATCCACAGATACCATTCTGAACGAAACGCGCACTGCGCTGATGCCTGCGGTGAAGGATGCAGGCGCAACCCTGAGCGACGAGGTGATACCGTCCGCCCGCGAGGCACTGGTAACTATTCGGCATCTGCTGAAGGTGGCACACAGCTTGGTGGAGAAGATAGAACGCATCGAGCGCCTGTTGTCGGTAGTGGATGTGGTGACACGCCCGCAAAAGGTGGCGCAGGTGGTGAAAACGGTGACCGCTTCGCCCGTGTCACGCCCCGCCGTATGGATAGAGGCGTTGAAGAAGGGTTACGCGGTGCTGAAGGGCAAGCAACCCACCGAAACGCCACCGCCACCAGAAGGGTCCAAAAACACGGAGGAACCCCCTGCTGGGGATATATCCGAAGAACAGAGAGGAGGAGAGAACCATGTCGGACAATGAAGAGCGCAGCGTCTTGTTAAGCGTGCTGGCTGGCATTGGCATCGGCGCGATTGTGGGAGCAGTAGTAGCTCTGCTGCTGGCGCCCAAGTCGGGTCAGGAGACCCGTGAGGAACTGGCGAAGGCTGTTGAGAAGCTCAAGGAGAGCGTGTCCGAGCTTTCTCACCGCATTAAGCCTGCTCTGGAGACCGTAGCCTCTACGATACGCCAGAAGGCTGCTGGTGGGGAACAGGCAGTCGAGGCGGGAGAACATGCCCCGGAGCAGGCGCAAGCGTAACGATTCCGACCAAACCCATCGCCCGCCCGATGCCCGGGCGGGCGATGTAACAGCTCTCTTTGCCGAAGCACAGACGGATCTGCCCTCTCTGTTGCCACCGCGTGTTCGCCCATGGGTGGGGATTACCGTGCTCCTGCTGGCAGCAGGGGCGTTATATCTGGTGGCGGATGTGCTGGTGCCTTTTATCATCGCTTTCGCCATCGCGGGTATTCTGGATGGGCAGCTGCATGCGCTGGAACAGCGAGGCTACTCTCGCCGGGTAGCGACCGGGCTCGTCTTTATTCTGTTCTTGTTACTGGTTGTGGCTTTACTTCTTTATATTGTGCCGCTGATTACCTCTCAGCTTCAGGGATTAACCCAAGACCTGCCTCGCTACATCCGAGGGGCAAACAGCTGGTTTCAGGAGGAGTTTCAACCCTTCCTGCAACGTCACCATCGTACTCTGGAACGTCTGAACCTGCCTGAAAACCCCCAGGTGCTCATAGACCGCTATTCAGAGGAATTCAACAAGCACATCAGCTCATGGATGAGCAATCTGCTGCAGCATGTGACCGCCTTTCTGGGTAGGCTTTTATGGCTGGTGCTCATCCCGATTATTACCTTTTTCGCCATGGTGGATTTACCTCGTATTCGCCACCGACTGATGGGGATGATTCCCGAGCACTCCCGCCCATCAGTGGTAGCCTTACTGAAGGCACTGGGTGTGGTGTGGAGGGGTTATCTCAAAGGGCTGGTGACGGTAGCGATTATCTATGGTGTCACCATTGCCATCCTGTTTACCGTGCTGGGAGTACGGTATAGCGCGGTTTTGGGAGTGCTGGCTGGGCTGTTGTATCTTGTTCCCTATCTGGGAGCATTGCTGATTGCTTTGACCTCGGCTCTCGTTGCCTTTTTCGGGGGATCCGAGCAAGTGCTGTGGATGTATACGGTTGCCCCATTGTCGTGGAAGTACACCCTGCTGGTGGTGGGCGTGGCAATAGGCGTCAACACTCTGTTTGACCAGATTCTCGTGCCGCGCATTGTAGGCGGTTTGGTGGGTTTGCATCCGATAGCCAGCATCTTTGCGCTGATTGTGGGTGCGAAGCTGTTCGGAATCTGGGGCATGTTGCTGGCGATACCGGTGGCAGCGAGCCTGTGGATTGTGGTGCTCGCACTGTTCCCTTCCCTGCGCCCGAACCACAAAGGGAAAGAAGGGGCGGCAACGGAGGCTTCTCACGCTGCATGAGGCTTCTCTCATCCAGCGCTCTCCACGGTTACCACTACCGTCTGTGCCCGGCGTATCTGCAAAGGCACTCCACGCCATAACTCCCCACCATTGCTCCGACGCACCACACGCCCGATTCGCAAGCGGTAGTCTCTGCCCATATCCACTGTCAACCATTCGGGGAACTCGTTCAGGCGCGGGTAGTTGATAGGCAAACGGAGGTGCTCGCGGTGGCGCGGACGGTCCAACTGTAGCACGCCCTGCCAGTCCTGCTCGGCGGTGAGCACAACGGTCCACCGATCGCCTGTACGCACAGATCCCACAACCAAGTCGGGGCGCCACGGACGCGGGAGAACGCCCTGCGTGTAGTACAGACCAGCCATCAGCAGGGTACGTGCGGTGTTGCCATCACCGTACCAGCCCTCCACGATGCCGTCCTCCCGCTGCTTGCCCAGCAGATGCGGCAACACTGCCTCCATCCAGCGGAAGCCGTCCACCACGGGCAGGCGATTGAGGAGCAGCAACGCGCCCTCGATGGAATCAGCGAAGGAATCCGCTCCTTCCCACAGCAAGTATCTGGGCTGGTAGATATGCTCCAGCGCGAACCTCGCCGCTTCGGTGAAGCGTTCCTCTCCCGTCGCTATGCCGAAGGTGTACACCCCGCTGAGTGCATAGCCCCAGGTATCGGGCACGTCCCTGTGGCGCACCTCGGCGGTGGATGCGGTGAGCAAGCTGTACCACAAGCCATCCGCATTGCGCGCCCTCTCCAGCAGACGCTGGAACATCTGGCGCAGAGGACGCTCGTATCGCTTCGCTTTCACGGGGTTTGCCTCGCGCATCATCAGATACAGCTCGGAGAGCCCACCGATAATCTCGTTACCGTGATCGTTCAGGCTCAAGACGTCGTTCAGCGGTTTGTGGGCAGTGAAATCCCAGCGGTGCGCGGGCAGACCACCGTTTTGCGGGATCACCTCGAAGCAGTAGGCATCGCCGATACGCTCCGCCCAGCGCAGATAGCGTTCGTCGCGCGTCATGAAGAACAGGCGGCTCAGCACCTGAAGGCATTCGCCATTCACCTCGGTATCGTCGGCGGGCAGGTTGCCCCACTCCGAGCGCACCGGAGCATGCTCAAAGATGGCTTCCACCAGCTCGGTCATGCGCTCGGTCCACCAGCCCCTGCCCATCACCTCGGTCATCGGTACCAGACCATCTTTGCAGTATTCCGCTGCACCAAACACCAGTCGGCGGATGTCCACCTCAGGATACACAAAAACCTTCTTCTCCAGGTCATACCAGTCAGGCAGCACCCCGAGGCGATTGGTGAACCTGCGCTCGTTGTCGAACACGCGCTTCAGCGCTGGCAGGCGATCGGCTGCGAGAAAGTGCGCGGTCAGATAGAGGAACGGCACGAGGTCGGCAGCGTTATCATTGGGCGCCCACACGCGCTGGTCGGTGCGACGGGGCAGCAGGTCAGTCTCTTTATCGCGTATCGCCCACCATCCATCCAGTACCCCCAGCGCACGCAGGAAGGCACGTCGGGCGATTTCGCCGCGTCGCAGAGCCTCACGGACAGCATCCCGTTGCTCCCGCCAGGGCCATGCTGCCCCCTGCACCCTGGGCAACATACTCCACCAGCGGTTGCCCCGAAATACATGCCCGCCGGGATGCGTATCCAGGGAAAAGTTCTGCTCCGCTCCGAACACACGGTACGCCTGTGCAATCTCCTGTGCCGGCTGGCGAGCGATAGAGATGGGGAAGCCCCCTGGCGCCTTCTCTTGCTCACCCAGTTCGCACAGGAGCACGCGCGGAGCGACGCACGCGAAGATGTCGGCGAAATCGAAATGTTCCTCCAGACCGGGGAAGTTCCAGCAGGGGCAGTGCCCGTTCTTCATGTTCTCCACGGTGGTCAGCCAGCCGCTGCTGCAGGCGATTTTCACCCGTTCATCCAGCGCGGCGACGTACATGGTGGTCTCTCCACCCAGCGACAGCCCCACCACGCCGAGATGCCGTGAGTCCACCTGCGGCAGGCTAACCAGATAGTCAATACACCGCAGGCAGTCCCATACTCGCTCGCCCATGAGCGACCATTCCTTGTGCTGCAGGTCGTGCGAGCCGATGTCGGGCGCCAGCACCACATAGCCCATCTCCGCCAGCGTGCGTCCGTACCAGTACAGCCCTTCGCCCTTCACTACCTGTTCGCCGGTGCCGCCGTGACCGTGTAGAGCCAGCACCGCAGGCACTTTGCCCGAAACCTTTTGCGGGATGGCAAGCCAGGCGTTCACGCGGCGGTCGGGCAGGGTTTGCAGGGTAATCTCTTGCAACACATACCCACCCGCAGGCACCTCGATGCGCCGAAGGGTTTGCGGGTTGAGCTCAACGCGCGGCGGTAGTGCACCACCCATCATCAGTTCAAAGAGCTTCTGTCGTGCCTGTGTCTGCCATCGGCGCGCTTCCGCAGGCGTGCGGGCGTTAAAGCGCATCCGGCGTATGGTAAGCTGTTGATCCATGGCGACCCCCGAGCCGTTTTGGGAGCAAAATATTCGCGCCGAAACGGGGAAGTTCCTGTTGTTCGCCTTCACAAAGGCACTTTCAAGGTCTGTGTTGGGGGGTATAATCTTTTCCCAACAAGGAGATGCTCTACAACGTCAGGACAGAGGTGATTGGATGAGCGGTTTGGTCAAAATTCCGCTGGTGTATATTGCAGTAGGCGTTACCGTTTATCTGGTAAAGAGGAAGACGTTCGTGCCAGAACCGGGAGCCATCCCTCCCGAGCAGTATGCCTATGGCGATAACGGATAATGTGCTTCCTTCGCCTCCTTCTTGCTGGCTGAGAATCATCTGGGTTCACAGCGACGCAACAGCTGTATGGGGCACCCCGCGACATTGTTCGTGCTTTGGGCATTACTGAGCAGAAAAATTTTGGGTGCATTTCCCCCGAAACCCTTGACAGACACGCAACGACAGTGATATTATTGAAGCGTATCAGTGAAAGGTATCAGTGATGCCTTTCAATAAAGGAAAGAGGCTGCCATGGTTCGACGCAAACCGAGTATGGTGGATGTCGCCAAGCGGGCGGGAGTTTCTCAGACCACCGTGTCCTACGTGCTGAGCGGGCGTCAGGACGTGGTCATCCCGCAGTCCACCCGTGAGCGCATCTGGCAGGCAGCGCGGGAGCTGGGCTACCGACCGAACGGCCTTGCGCGCGGACTGGTGCGTGGCAAAACACAGACCATCGGCGTGCTGATACCCCGCATGGACAGCAGCTTCCACGCGCTGATTATGGACGGCATTCAAGAGGTGTGTACCGCCACCGATTACCGGGTGCTTCTCGCCGATTCGCGACATAACGCCGAACTGGAGACCAGGCAGGTGGAGATGCTGCTGGAGCATCGCGTGGATGGCATTATCTCCATCGCTGTTGCAGGAGCATCTTCTGGTACCTGGGTGCGCATGTTAAAGCGCGAAGGGGTACCTCTGGTGATTGTGGATGAGCACACCTTTGAGGGCGAGGCGGACTGCGTGGTATCCGACGATGTGACTGGAGCCAGAAAGGCGGTACAGCATCTCATTCAGCTGGGGCATCGTCGCATTGTGCATCTGGGCGCAGGCTCAGACATGAGCGCGGCGCGCGACCGCCAGGCGGGATACTTGCTTGCCCTGCAGAGCGCGGGGATAGAACCTCGCGACGAGTGGGTACGCGGTGACTCGTTCTTCATGCCCGTGGAGCGCATCCACGAGATAGTGGCGGAACTGTTGCACCTGTCCGAGCCTCCCACCGCTCTGTTTGCTGCCAACGATGACCTCGCTGCGGAAGCCATGCAAGTGGCTCGTGAACATGGTGTTCAGGTGCCTCAACAGCTGGCTATCGTGGGCTATGGGAACACGGAGGTTGGACGTCACCTACGGTTGACCACAGTGCATCAAGACCCGCGCCAGATGGGGCAAATCGCCGCGCGCCGGTTGATGCACCGGTTACAAAACATGGACTTGCCCGTGAAGTGTATGAAGCTTCCCACACAGCTCGTGATTCGGGAGTCGTGCGGGAGCTTGTTGCAAGCACAAACCTGAGATTACAGAAGGAGGTTCCAACCATGCGAGTTTCGCGACGTGCCTTCACCCTGATTGAGCTGCTTGTCGTCATCGCCATTATCGCGATACTGGCGGCGATCCTGTTCCCAGTGTTCGCCCAGGCTCGCGAAAAGGCACGACAAGCCTCGTGCATCAGCAACATGAAGCAGATAGGGCTGGCAGTGCTGATGTATGCGCAGGACTACGACGAGACGCTTCCGCTCAACCGTATCTTCTCGTTTACCCCGGAGCTGTCATACGTCACCTGGCGCTGTGTCGTGCAGCCCTACATCAAGAATGAGGGTGCGTGGGTCTGTCCGTCGGCTCCACGCCACCTGAACGAGTTCTACTGGCCCCTCTGGGTGGGGTCGCCCTTTATCGGCGGCAAGGGCTGTGTGTGCGATGTCACCATGACGCTGGATGACTTCAACGCGAATCCGCGGCGGTTCAAGGGTTTTGCCAACTATGCTTCGAACGGGCACATCTCCTGGTACATCCGCACACTGGCGTACTTCCAGAACCCGGCGAGCACCATCATGGTTCTGGAGACGCACGACATGTGGCCAGACCTGGAAGCGTGGACCATTCCCTGGCAGTACTACAACGGCACCTGCGGTAGTCTGCCCTTCTGGCACAACAAGAGTGGCAACTGGGCGATGGCGGATGGACATGTGAAATGGATGCGCCTCGCCGCGACGCTGTCACCGGAGTTCCTGTGGGACAATGAACCCATCAGCTACCCGGATCAGCCCGCGTGGACACTGCAGGGGCTGCTAGACGCCATCCCGCCGTGTTACCGGTAGGACGTGTGTGCACTGGTGCGATGCGCGCGGCAGTGTCACTCTGAACGCCTGGAACGGGGGAAGGCGAGGCTCCTGCCGAGCTGTCGGGGAATGTGAGTTTTGGCTCACCGGGAGGTTCGCCCTCCAGATGGTTGAACGTCACCCATCCTCCTGGAGGGCGAGGCTCCCGCCGAGCCGTTTGCCCAGAAAGCCTCCCCCACATCACTTTTCCATACAGTTTAAACAGTGAGGTGAAAGCAGAGATGCGACGTGAAGTACCCGCACCTGTGGCATTGCTGATTGTGGCAGTAGTGCTCCTGATCGTGGGAGTAGCCTACTGGTGGGCAACCAAACCCGATAAGGGGATGAATGAACAGGCCATGCGCCAGGAGCTGCTGGAGCGTGCTCGCAAGGGACAATTGCCCGGTGTGACTCCTGAAGTGATGCAGAGGCTGGAGCAGCAGGCAGGCAAAAAGTAGATGCCGAATATGCCCTCGGACAGATTGCAAAGAAGGGAGGCTACCAGAAAAGACAGTGACCCGGAGTGAACGCATCGATGTTTTGCTTTCCACAGATGTGGGCGCGGAGATGGACGACCAGTGGGCGATGGCGCACCTTGCCCTGCATCCACAGGTGCATCTGTTGGGCATTGTAACCACGCACACGCCCTACTTGACGGCGCAACGTTCGGCGGAGGTGGCGCAGGAGGTGCTGAGCCACTTGCCCATCGCGGAGAAACCGCCAGTGATACCCGGCTCCAGCACGCCACTGGAAAGCGTGCACCAGCCCCAGCGCAATGAGGGAATAGAGTTCATCATCGAAACCGCACGGCGGTATACCCCATCTCGACCGTTGACCCTGCTCACCATCGGCGCGGCGACCGACGCAGCATCCGCCCTGCTGTGGGAGCCTTCTCTGGCGGAGCGTATCCAGATAGTTTCGATGGCTTTCCACAGCGTGGAGGGCGGCGGGCGCGAGTTCAACGTGCAGAACGACCCGAAGGCGTGGCAGGTGATTCTGGACGCGCCGGTACCGCTCACGCTCGGACCCGCCGTCACCTGCCTGCGCGACTTGCTGATGACGCTGGACAAAGCGCAGTCCCTTTTGGCGGACTGTGGGCAGACTGGCGAGTATCTGGTGGGATTGCTGCGGTGGTGGCTGCAATCGCAGCCGAAAGTGGTGAAAGATGTAACCGGTCGGGAGGATGCCTGGCCCATCTGGGATGAGATTGTGACCGCGCACCTGCTCGGCTGGACGCAGGCGGAGAAGTTGCCGCGCCCTTACTTGCTGGACAACCTGGATTTCGAGTTCGCGCCCCGCGAGGGACATCCGTATCCCAGTGTCCGGTGGATTCAAAAAGTGGATTCAGACAGTTTGTGGAGCGACATGGTGAGGCGGCTAAAGGGATAGATTGTCTGGGAATGCGCCCCTTGTGTCCGAAGAGCCAGTGGTCATGAACACAGCCTCATCAGACATATCCCATGCCATCTCGCTTCGCGACACCACCGAAGCGGCGAGACGGTTTCCCCCAGCTCTGCGCGTGGCTTTCTGGGGCGCCGTGCTGCTCGCGCCGCTGGTGTGCATCTGGGTGTTCCGCAGCGAGATTCTGTACCGCTCGGCGGACCTGGCGTCCAGCTCCCTGCCTGTCGCGGCGGTGGTCGTGCTGCTCGCTCTGTTGCTGATTCGTCTGGTGGTGCCCGCTTTGGGCAGACGAGAGGTGCTGTGGATATACGCAGTCGTGGCAGGCACGGTGGGCATCTCTACGATGGGCATGGTGCAGTTTCTGGTGACCACGCTGGTTGCGCCCTTCTGGTTCGCCAACGCGGGCAATCGGTGGGAGGAGTTCTGGGCGCATATTCCCGCGTGGGTTGCTCCGCGCTCGCCCGACGTGGTGAAGGGCTTCTTTGTGGGGCAGTCCAGCCTGTATCAACCGCAGGTGTGGCGGGCGTGGCTGGTGCCGGTGCTGGTATGGGCGGGGTTCATCGGCACATTGCTCGTGGCGCAGTTCTGCCTGGCGATGGTCTTCAGCGTGCACTGGGCGAAGCGTGAGCGGCTGACCTTCCCCATGCTCCAGCTGCCGCTGGTGTTGACTCGCGAACGCTCGGGCAGAAACCCGTTGCTCTGGGCGGGCATCGCGCTGGCGGTGGGCATACAGGGGCTAAACGCCCTGCACTACATGGTTCCTTCGGTGCCCGAACTGCGCGTGTTGCCTACCGAAATCGGTAGTCGGCTGCCTCCGCCCTGGAACGGTATCGGCACGCTGTATCTGACCTTTTATCCCAGCGTCATCGGGTTGTTCGCGCTGGTTCCCACCAACATCCTCTTCTCCTGCGCCTTCTTTTTCGCACTGATGAAGGGCGAGAATCTGATGGCGGGGGTGTGGGGGCTGAATCAGGGGGGCGAAGGCGGTTCGGGCTTCCCGTATGCGGGCGAGCAGGCTCAAGGAGCGATTGTGGCGTTCGCGCTGGTGGTAGCATGGTCTGCTAGGCAACGGGTGAAGGAGTCGCTGCGTCATCGCACGGAAAGGCTGTGGTGGCTGGTTTTCGCTGGCTCGCTGGCGGCGCTGGTGGCTTTCGGCATTGCGCTGGGGCTTCGCCCTGTGGTAGCGGTGACGCTGTTTCTGGTGTTCTTTTTGTGCATGGTGAGCATTGGCTGGTTGCGGGCTGCGCTGGGACCCATCTGGAACCCGGGCAACGACGTGGCGTGGTGGACACGTGCTCTGGTGCGTTCGCCGATGCCCCTTTCGGAGGGCGTGGGGCTGGCGTATCTGCGCTGGTTCTCGTTTGGCGATTTCCGCGCGCACGCTCTCCCCACCTACTCGGAGATGCTCACCCTCGCCGATACCGTGCGCCTGCCTCGCAAGCCCTTCCTGCTCTCGCTGGGTATCGCCTCCGTGCTCAGCATCCTTGCCAGCCTGTGGATTGCGCTGGACGTGTACTACCGCTACGGCGCGGCATCGGCTATCACCGACCAGTGGCGCACCTATCAGGGCAGGCAGGCGTTCGATATCCTGCGCTCGCAGGTAGACGGTTTGATTCCACAACCAGGCGCGTCACAACTGCTGGCAGCGGGCTGGGGTTTTCTGTTCGTGTTGTTGCTACAGGCGGCAAGGCATCAGTTCCTCTGGTTTCCCCTGCATCCGGGCGGGTTCGTGATGGCGCAGAGTGGGGCGTTAGAGTGGATGTGGGTGCCTATCGTTATCGCCGGGGTCGCCAAAGCGGCGGTACTGCGGGCAGGCGGGTTGCGCCTGTATGAGAGGGCTGTGCCTTTCTTCATCGGGTTGATCGTGGGCGACTATGCGATATGCGGGGTGCTTGCGCTGGCGAGCTGGCTCTTCCGCATCCCGTTATACAAACCCTTCCCCGTGTGAGGTGAAAGATGTCGCACCTGCTACCGCGTCTGCTTCATCCCGCTTTCTGGCACTGGCAGCGACAGCCTGCTGAGATGTTCGGCTTCTGGCACTGGACGGGTTCCGAAGACCTGCGTGAGACCGTGCATCGCACGGGTGCCAACGCCACTTCGTTCCATCTGCCGCTGCACCTGCTTCGGGACGAACGCGCCCGTTACGGTGTCCGTCCTTTGCCCGCGCCCGTGCAGGTGTCTACCCGCCGCACGATGGATCTGGAGTTCGACGCGCCGACGGGGCTGGCGCAGGTCAACCTGCTGGTGAGCACCTCCAACTCTCACGCTGAGGTGGTTGGAGAGCTGTTTGCGCCCAGGTCCTCCACCGCACCCCTTGCCCGTGCGCAGACCGAACCGCGCAGCCAGCCGCACCTGATTCTGCAGCCGGCGAAGCCGTTGCCTGCGGGGAGCTACCGCGTGCGCATTCAGGTGCGAAAATCTCAGGCGCACGTGTGGCTGGCGCGGGCGTTGCAGGAGGGCACGCGGGTGCGCCTGGGCGACCTGACACTGCGCGCATGGGGCATCATCGGCGAGTGGCAAGACGCAGGGGGAAAGCCACATCCGCTTACCCGCTCGTCCCGGCACGATACGCCTGTGCCTCTGGGAACGTCCACCTTCGTCACGCTGGCGAACCTGCGTGTGGATGCAGGAGCAGGTATCGGCGAGCATAATAACGCCTTCTTTGTAGTCTATCCGGACTGGTTCTGGCAGATGCACCCGCAGGCTGCGATGCGCGACCGCGAGGGCAACATCATCCGCGCGGGGGAGAACCCATGGATTGCCTTCGATGACCCGGTGTTGACCGACGCCACCCTGCGCCAGATGCGTGAGACCGTGCCCCTGTTGCGTGGGCAGAAGCGGGTGCGCTACTGGGTGATCGGTGGTGAACAGGGCTACCCGGACTATTTTGGTCTGCCCGAGGGCGACTTTCGACCGGAGTTCCTCGCGCACTACCGCGCGTGGCAGGAGGCTGGTTTTGGACCTAACCCCCCATCCCCCTTCCCTGAGAGGGAAGGGGGAGATGCAAACTATCAACGGCGGAGCGGTGGAACTGAACCTAACCCTCCATCCCCCTTCCCTGAGAGGGGCGGGGGGAGAGGTGCCGAGCAAGAACGTTACCTCTGGTATCGATTCCGTGAGGCGGCGATGACCGAACGGTTTGCCCTCTACACCACCGCCCTGCGCCAGTTAGACCCCACCCGCCCCATCTTCATCCCCACACACGGCAACCCCTTTGCGCTGGATTTTCGCAGCAAGATGGGCTTTCCCCTCGCTGACCTCGCCGGCGCAGCAGACGGCTTCGAAGCCGGTCCCATCTCCATCGATGAGGACGCTGAGCGTATCCACCGTCTCACCCTGGACATGCAAACGGGGTTCGGTATGCCGGTAGTGGCACCTCGCCTCGCCAACAAGCAGCTCTCTCCTACCGCGCGAGGCGGCGGCAGAAGTTTTTCCCCACAGTCCGCACGTCGGGCGGTGTACGAGGCGCTGGGCTTGGGCGTATGGCACATCGGGCTGGTGCAGTGGCGCGGCTCCCTGCCTGACGGCGAGTGGGGCATTCAGGGCACGCCCGCTGAGGCGGAGTGTAAGAGGCTCTTTGAGGAGCTGAAACGGGCGGCACCCTGGCTGGAGGGCTGTTCGCGTCTGCACCCGCAGGTGGGCATCTTCCTCTCGGACGCCACGTGGCAACGCTGGTGGCAGGACCGATGGAGTCTGCTCTACGACCTCTCCTGCTCGCGCGGCTGGAACACCCTGTTTGTGCACGATGCGCAGTGCGATGCCTCTCTCGCGCAGGCGGTGCCCGTGTTGCTGAGTGTGGATGACCCCGTGCTATCCCGGCAAGCGCACCGCGCGTTGAGCGAATACCTGCGGGCAGGGGGGAAGGTGCTGGCGGTAGGTGCACTCGCCGAGCGAGACGAGAGGGGGAACAGCCTGCCGCCGTTGCCGGAAGGCGTCATCCGCCTGCCTGATGACGCGCCGGGCGCGCCCGTAACCGTGATCCACCAGACCTCCACCGACCGCGGAGCCGCCACATGGTCGGCGAAGGTACGTCCGTTGCCGGTGGAGGAGATGGAACGACAAGTGGAACAGTTCGCGCTGTTGCGCCCGATAGAGGTCACCTCCTCGCCAAACACAGGCTGGGCAAAGGGGGTGGAGTGTCTGTTCCTCACCGACGGCACGAATCTGGTGGTACTGCTGTTACACCGGGTAGATTTTGCCCGTGATCTGCACCTTTCGCTCTCCGCCCGCCTGTCGGAAGCTGCGCAAGGGGAGTACAGGGTGCGTGACGCGCTGACCGGAGAGGTGCTCAGCCCGAATCTGCCCGTTCGGGTCACACTGGAGGCATACGGCACACGCCTGCTGGTGATAGAACGCCACACGACGCCTTCGGAGTGCGAAAGGGCGATAGCCGAGGCGGAGAGGACGTGCGCTCTCTGGAGGAACGCCGGTGTGGATACCTCCCTACTGCAGTGGTGCACGCAGTCGGCACGCGCTCACCTGCAGGCACAGCGGCTGGCGAAATCGCTCGCTCTGGCACGCAGCGTGACACACGCCCTGGCAATCAGGGCGGCAGTGCATCGGGCGGGCGAAAACCTGCATGTGGAAGCCTCCGTGTGGCAACCCGACGGCAAACCCGCCGACGGCGCGCAGGTGCGTGTGCGTCTGGTACCCGATGCCTTCCGCTGGTGGGACATGCAGCCGCAGGGTAAGGGCAGGTATGCCATCACCCTCCGCCTGCCTCGCCTGTACAACCCGATGGATGCTCAATACACGCCGGCGACGGGAGGGCTGACGTTAATCCTCGAAGCGCGGATGGGTGGGCTGGCTGGAGGGACGCGGCTGGTGCACGGTGGTCAATAGGCGCGTGCTCCTCCGCCATTTTTCAAAAAATGTTGCTAAAAACCCCCAAATGCCCTTCTGTGGTACGAATCTTGCATATATAATGAAGTGAAAGCTCATGTTGTCTTTCCGTAGCCCAAAGGGAAAAGAGATTGGATGAAAGGAGGCGGTGATAGTGAAAAGGTCTGGGCACTACGGATGGATAAGCATGTTGTGCCTCATCCTGCTGGGCATGAGCAGTCCCCTGTTCGCGAAAGTGGTGTATGTCTCCCCCCAGGGCGATGACCTGCAGGACGGTCTCTCCTGGGCGACGGCGAAGCGCACGGTGACCGCTGCGTTACGGACGACATTGCCCGGCGACCAGATATGGGTGCGCTATGGGTTGTATCAGGAGCGCATCACCCTCCAGAACGGCGTTGCGCTGTATGGCGGCTTCCGGGGCACTGAGAGCAGCCTCTCGGAACGTCCCACTTTCCCTCGTCCATATTTTGACCCGTATGAGACCGTTCTGGACGGTGGTCAGGGGGGCAGTGTGGTCACCTCGCCCACTACCGCCAACCGCGCCTATCGGCTGGATGGTTTCACCATCCGCAACGGCAGTGCAGAGTATGGTGGGGGATTATACCTGACCTCCAGTGCGAACCTGCTCACGGTGGCAAACTGCACCATTTCCAACAACAGCACTTCCAAAGACGGTGGCGGGGTGTATTGCAACAACTCCTCCCCGACGTTGACAGGGTGCACCCTCTCGGGCAACCGCGCTCGCTACGGTGGCGGGGTGTATTGCTACAACTCCTCCCCGACGTTGAGCGGATGCACCCTCTCGGGCAACAGCGCTCGCTATGGTGGAGGGTTGTTTTGCTACAACTCCTCCCCGACGTTGAGCGGGTGCACCCTCTCGGACAACCGCGCTTCCGACGACGGTGGCGGGGTGTATTGCTCGTCCTCCTCCCCGACGTTGAGCGGGTGCACCCTCTCGGGCAACAGCGCTCGCTACGGTGGCGGGGTGTCTTGCTACGACTACTCCTCCCCGACGTTGAGCGGGTGCACCCTCTCGGGCAACAGCGCTTCCTCCGGTGGCGGGGTGTATTGCTACAACTCCTCCCCGAGGTTGACAGGGTGCACCCTCTCGGGCAACAGCGCTTCCTCCGGTGGCGGGGTGTATTGCTACTCCTCCTCCCCGACGTTGACAGGGTGCACCATTGCCAACAACAGCGGTGGCGGGGTGTCTTGCTACGACTACTCCTCCCCGACGTTGACAGATTGCACCCTCTCGGGCAACAGCGCTTCCTACGGTGGCGGGGTGTCTTGCTGGTATAACTCCTCCCCGACGTTGACAGGGTGCACCCTCTCGGGCAACAGTGCTTCCAACTACGGTGGCGGGGTGTCTTGCTACGACCACTCCTCTCCGACGTTGAGCGGGTGCACCTTCTCGGGCAACAGCGCTTCCTACGGTGGCGGGGTGTCTTGCTGGTATAACTCCTCCCCGACGTTGACAGGGTGCACCCTCTCGGGCAACAGTGCTTCCAACTACGGTGGCGGGGTGTATTGCTCGTCCTCCTCTCCGACGTTGAGCGGGTGCACCCTCTCGGGCAACCGCGCTTCCTACGGTGGCGGGGTGTGTTGCTCGTCCTCCTCCCCGACGTTGAGCGGGTGCACCCTCTCGGGCAACAGCGCTTCCTCCGGTGGCGGGGTGTATTGCTCGTCCTCCTCCCCGACGTTGAGCGGGTGCACCCTCTCGGGCAACAGCGCTTCCGGAGACGGTGGCGGGGTGTGTTGCTCGTTCTCCTCCCCGACGTTGAGCGGGTGCACCCTCTCGGGCAACAGCGCTTCCTCCGGTGGCGGGGTGTCTTGCTGGTATAACTCCTCTCCGACGTTGAGCGGGTGCACCCTCTCGGGCAACAGCGCTTCCTCCGGTGGCGGGGTGTATTGCAGGGACAACTCCTCCCCGACGTTGACAGGGTGCACTATCGCCTACAACAGCGCTACTTACGACGGTGGCGGGGTGTCTTGCTCGTACAACTCCTCCCCGACGTTGACAGGGTGCACTATCGCCTACAACCGCGCCTCCGGCGGTGGCGGGGTGTCTTGCTCGTACAACTCCTCCCCGACGTTGACAGGGTGCACCCTCTCGGGCAACCGCGCTTCCGGAGACGGTGGCGGGGTGTATTGCTGGTGGTCCTCCTCCCCGACGTTGACAGGGTGCACGGTCATTGACAACATGGCGGATAATGCCGGAGGCATCTGGACGAGCAGCACCAGCACGCGGGTGCGCAACACTATCCTTGCCTTCAATGCAGGAGGCGGTATCTCCGCCCCTGCCCTGTCCGATTTCCGCCACAACTGCGTGTGGGGAAACATGCCCTATAACTTCCAGGGAAACATCAGCAACCCCATCGGCAGGGACGGCAATATCTTCGCAGACCCGCTGCTGGTGGCGGGACACCTGCTGCCCGGCTCGCCCTGCATCGACAGGGGAGACAACAGCGTGGTGAGCACCGACACCGACATGGACGGCGAGGCGCGCATCGGCAACGGCACGGTGGACATCGGCGCGGACGAGTTTCACCCGCCCATCGTGCAGGGCTACCTGCTGTTCAACGATTTTGGGGCAAGCCTGCCGCTGTTCGTGGACTGGGAGATACGTGCGGGTGATGTGCACAAGCGCTCGCTGCTGCTGGACCCCGACGGCGGTTTCGTGGTGCCGGGAGTGCCGGTGGGGCAGTTTGCGCTGTCGGTGAAGCCGTTGAGTTACCTGCGTCGTACGGTGGAGGTGGACACCAGCGGGGGCAGTGTGCTGGGGTTGATGGTTGGGCTCACCAACGGCGACATTGACGGCGACAACGAGGTGACGCTGTTTGATTTCGGCAGGCTGGTGGCGTCGTTCGGCAGTACATCTGGTGATGGGAACTGGGATGCTCGTGCGGACCTGGACGGTGACGGCGAGGTGACGCTATTTGACTTTGGCGTGCTGGTGCGCAACTTCGGCGAGATAGGGGACGATTAGCCTGCGCAGTTCCCATCTGGGGGGCGAGGCTCCTGCCGAGCCGTTTCGGGATGTGCGTTCGGCTCACCGGCAGGTTCGCCCTCCAGACCGTTTCCCCGTACAATGCACAAGTGTACATCTCCTGCCAGCTTACCAGAATATAGAGTGTACCCGCATATCGGGGATGGAGTCTGCAGGATGGCAAGCCGAAAATGGACACCCTTATTGTTTCCGCGCAGCTGGCAGGTGGTGGTGGTAGAAGTGCCCGCCGACCAGCTGGAGCACGTTTCCCGTCGCAACCGCCAGATATGGCGGCAGCTGGCGCACGTGGACCCCGAGCTGGCTCGTGAGGTAGAACCGTTCCTCAACTTCTGCCTCGCGAACGGCGACGTCCCAGGAGTCGCCGTTCATAACAGGCTATAGGGGTCGATATCCACCTGTAGGGTGCCTCCCTGCGGGCAGGACACTCCATCCAGTGCATCGCGCAGCAAATCGGGCAGTACCTCCGGCTGATAACACTTCACCAGACAATGCCATCTCCATAAGCCGCGCAAACGGGGGATGGGCGCCTGCACCGGTCCCAGCACCTCCGCATCGATATGTTCCCCGGAACGTTCGATACATGGATGGTAACCTCGCCGTGCACCCTGCTCCATTGGAGCACATGGATAGCCTGTGCCGATGACTGCCCACCTGCTCAGAAGACTGAGTGTAGCATAGCGCCTCCTACAGTTTCACCTGCTTCTCCTATATCATGTATCCTGTCCATCGGCTGCTGTCCTGTGCTATAATGAGTCACCCAGAACAGTATGCAGGGAGTAGATTTGAAGTGCTGACACCGACACATCCCGAACACCTGGCGATGGCAACGATGTCGCTACCAGCAGAGCTATCGTTGCAGGAGATATACGCCCGTTTGCCGCTACAACAACCGGGCGTAGTGGTGCTGGATAGTGCTGCGGAGCCCTCCCCTGCAGGCCAAACGCCCCTGGCACGTTACTGCATCGTAGCGCAGGAACCTTTCGGCATCCTGGAAGGCACGATGGACGGTGTATGGTGGCACTCGGCAGATGAGAGGAGCCGATTGGAAGAGGGTAACCCCTTGCAGTTGCTGCAGATGTTCCTGAACAGATATGCTCTGCCGGTTATAGACTACCCCACCCCTCTACCTGCCGGCTGCATTGGCTTTCTGAACTACGGGATCAAGGCGGTGGTGGAATCATGCTTGAACTCTCTGCCTGCACCCAACAGGCTGCCACTGTACTGGTTTGGCTTTTATGATACGGTTGCCACTATAGACCTCTATCGACGCGAGGTTATTCTCACATCCACAGGTTTTCCTGAAGAGGGAAAAGCCCGGCATCGGCGAGCGTGGGAAAGGCTGCTGCGATTCGCGACACAGTGGCAGAACATCCTGAACGCAGACTTTGTCACTGCTGTGCCACCCTTCCTTTGCCAGGAGGCACGGGCGTACTGGAGCCAGCACGAGTATGTACAGGCTCATCAGCGCATCCAGAAGTACATTGCAGCAGGTGATGTGTATCAGGTCAACCTCGCGCAGATGTTTCAAGCGCGCTTTGAGGGCTCTCCTGTCGGACTGTTCCTGCGCGCACGTGCTATCAGCCCTGTGCCCTTCGGGGCTTACCTGCAGACAGGAGATTTCACTATCATCAGCCTATCGCCAGAGCGTTTTCTGAGGGTATGTCCATTCACCCGCCGTGTACAAACTCGCCCCATCAAAGGCACACGCCCGCGGGGACGCAGCGCAAGCGAGCGCATACGATACGCCAGCGAATTGCTGCACAGCAGTAAGGAGCGCGCAGAGCACATAATGATTGTGGACCTGGAGCGCAATGACCTGGGGCGCGTGGCGCAAACGGGTAGTGTGGAGGTCACAGAACTCATGCTACTGGAGGGCTTCGCGCAGGTGTACCATCTGACCAGCACGATAGAAGCCACCCTGCGCCCTGAGATAGATGTCGCCGCTTTGCTTCAGGCAACTTTCCCCGGTGGCAGTATCACTGGCGCACCCAAGATACGCGCGATGCAGATTATCGAAGAGGTGGAACCCGTCGCGCGTGAGGTATACACCGGCTCCATCGGCTACATCGGGTTTCACGGGGGTATCGATATGAACATCGCCATCCGCACCGCTGTGGTGAGGCGCGGCAAATTCACTTTCTACGCAGGCGGCGGCATTGTCGCCGACTCGGAAGCCGAGCGGGAGTATGAAGAAACGCTGGCCAAAGCATCGGGTTGGTTTCAGGCTATCCGCACGTCGCAGGGAGGAGTGAGACGTGACGAGTTGGGCATGGTGCAACGGTCAACTGTGCGCTGAGAACGAACTTCGTCTGCCGGTGCGGGATGAGGCGGTGCTGTACGGCGCTTCACTGTTCGAGAGCCTGCGCTGCTACAACGGACATCCCTTCCGCCTGGAACAGCACCTTCAGCGCCTTCGTCGCTGGATGGAACGACTGTCTCTGTTCGCACGCACCCGACAGATGGTCGCCATCAGTACACCCGCAGTCCGGCACGCCATCGCTAATCTGCTGGAGGCGAACGGCTTGCTGGAGGAAGATGCTCGCCTGCGTATCACGGTGACCGCCGGCTCGGAACAGGTTGCACCGTCCTGCTTCATACTGGCGGAGCGCATCAACCCGGAGCAAATCGCGAAGTGGCGGACAGGCGTCGCCGCGGTACTATTGCCAGAGCCACACGGTGGCGCGGGAGAATATCCCAAATGGGGCAGTTTTGCGTGGCATATAGAGCATCTCCTGCGGGCAAAGGCGCATGGTGCAGACGAAGCCATATGGTTCAACCGCAACGGTTGTGTCACCGAAAGCACTGTCAGCAACATCTTCGTGTGGGATCACAACCAGCTGCTGACGCCGCCAGTAGAAGACGGCATTCTGGCGGGGATAACAAGGCAGATTGTGATAGAAATTGCCCAAAGTTTGGGGTTTCAGTGTCATGAAGAGCATATCCCTGCCAGCCTTTTACCCAGCGCGCAGGGAGTATTCCTTACCAACTCGGTGCGCGAGATAGTGCCGGTCATCCGTCTTAACGACGAGCCGCTTGAGGTGCCTCCGATAGTCACCACGTTACAGGAGGCATATCGCTCTCTGGTTCAACAGGCGGTTGCCGCGTAAAACCAACTCAATACGCCAACCCTCTGTCGTACGAACGCAACAGCCCGATCACCTTGCCAATCACGCGCGTCTCCTCAGGGCGCACTTCAATCGGCTCGTATGCCGGGTTTGCAGGGAGCAGACGCACTTTGCCGTTGTCGTACTGGATGCGTTTAATCGTGGCTTCATCTCCAATCAGCACTGCGACCAGCTCGCCGTTTTCGGCGGTGCTTTGCGGTTTGATAATCACCAGGTCACGAGGTAGAATATGCTCGCCCACCATGGAATCGCCCCGCACGCGGAGCAGGAACGCGCCCTCGATGTTGTGCACCATCTCGCGCGGCACAGGAATCAGCGCTTCGATATTCTGCGATGCCAGCACCGGCGTGCCCGCTGCAATGGTCCCCACCAGCGGTAGCATCGCCACATCGGGTGAACTCTCCAGGTGCTGCACAAACTCCGGATGTACCACACGGATACTGCGGCTCTTGTGCTCGCGCTCGATATAGCCCTTGCGCTGCAGAGCATCCAGATGCACGGTCACCCCACGCAGACTGGAGATACCAAACTGGTTGCCAATCTCGCGAATGGTAGGCGGATAGCCGTTCTCCCGTGTGTAGTGCAGGATGAAGCGCAAAATCATCTCCTGTTTATGGGTCAGTCCTCGTGTCATGGCTCTCCCTCCCCCAAAATACTATACGAAGTATATACTACAATTGGTCTACTTGTCAAGAGTTTCCGGGTGTTTACTCCACCATCGCGTATGGATTTTCCAGGATGCGCTTCAGTTCGCGCAGGAACTCGGCGGCAACCGCACCGTCCAGCGCACGGTGGTCTGCGGAGATGGTCACCTTCATCCGCGGGCGTACCGCCACCGTGTCGTCGTCCAGAACAACAGGCTGTTTTTGCACCGCGCCCACTGCCAGTATCGCCACCGCAGGCGGGTTGATAATGGCGATAAACTCGTCCACCCCATACATGCCCAGATTGGAAATGCTGAAGGTGGCACCGGTGTACTCCTCGGGGGTCAGACGTCCCGCTCGCGCTTTCTCCACCAGCTGGCGCGTCTCTGCCGCAATCTGACGAAGCGTTTTGCGCTCGCAATGGCGTAGCACGGGCACAATCAAACCGTCGGGCAACGCCACCGCGATGCCGATGTGTATTTCGCTGCTGGGGTAGATTCGGTCGTTCTGGTACAGCGAGTTGACCTGTGGATAGCGTGCCAGAGCCAGCGCACACGCCTTCGTGACAAAATCGTTGACCGAAATCTTCGGTGCATCTTCGGGCAACGCCGTATTCAGCCGTTCGCGCAGCGCCATCGCCTCGGCCATGTCGATGTCCATCGTCACGTAGAAGTGCGGAACCGTTTGCTTGGTGAGTGTGGTGCGCTCGGCAATAAGGCGGCGCATCCGGCTGAGCGGTTCCCCCCCCACCAGAGCAGGCGATTCGGCTACCGCAGCGGCGGGACGTGCCGGCTCCGTCAGCGGTGGGCGAGCCGTCGCTCCCCGAGAGGCAATGAACTGTTGCACATCACGCTCCACAATACGCCCGCCGGGTCCTGTGCCCTTCACCATGGCGAGGTCAACACCCGCTTCCTGCGCGATGCGTCGCGCCAGCGGAGAGGCTTTCACCCGCTCTTGCGTCGGAGATTCCTCGCGCAGTGCTTCCGCCACCGGTTCGGCAACAGGAGTCACCGTTTCCTTTGCTGTTGTGGGTGCCTCGGCGGTTGGGAGCACCTGGGGCTGCTCGCCCTCGCCCAGTATCTCCGCAATCACCGCGCCAACGGGCACGGTATCACCCTCTTTGACCAGGATGTTCGCCAGCTTGCCCGATGCTTCTGCAGGCAGCTCCACGCTGGCTTTATCGGTCTCTATCTCCGCAAGGATATCGCCAGTCTCTACGCTATCACCCTCTTTCTTCAGCCAGCGCAGGATAGTTCCCTCGGTCATCCCATCGCCCATTTTGGGCATAATCACCTGTGCCATCTGTCCTCCTCCTTAAGCCAGTACACGCTTCACCGCGCGGATAATGTCTTCCTCGCTGGGGAAAGCAGCACGCTCCAGATTGCGGGCGTACGGGATAGGCACGTCCGCACTGGCTACCCGCAGCACGGGAGCGTCCAGTTCGTCGAAGGCGAGCTCCTGAACACGCGCTATCACCTCTGCCCCAAAGCCCACATTGCGGTGGTCCTCGTGCACCACTACCGCTCGATGCGTCTTGCGGATGGAGCGCAATATCGTTTCCATATCCAGCGGTTGCAGGGAGCGCAAATCGATCACTTCACATTCGATGCCTTCAGTTTCCGCCAGCTTCGCCGCTGCCTGTAAAGCCAGCAGAACCGGTTGCGAGTACGAGATAAGGGTCACATCGCTCCCCTCACGTTTCACATCGGCTACACCGAACGGAACAGTATAATCGCCCTCTGGCACCTCTCCGCGCGTAGAGTACAGCTTGGCGTGTTCCATAAAGATAACCGGGTTGTTATCGCGGATAGCGGTTTTGAGCATCCCTTTGGCATCGGCAGGGGTGGCGGGGGTAACCACTTTCAGCCCCGGAATGTGCGCATACCACGATTCGAGGCTATGCGAATGTTGGGCAGAGAGCTGCGCCCCACCGCCTGCCGGTCCACGGAACACCACCGGTACCGCAATCTGCCCGCCGAACATATACAATATCTTCGCAGCATGGTTGACCAGCTGGTCGGCGGCAATCAGCGCGAAGCTGAAGGTCATGAACTCCGCCACCGGGCGCAAGCCGATCATCGCGGCGCCAATTGCCATGCCCGCGATGCCCGACTCAGAGATGGGTGTATCCACCACGCGCATCTCACCAAACCGCTGTAGCAGCCCCTCGGTCACACGGAACGTGCCCTGGTACCGCCCCACCTCTTCACCGAGGATGAACACACCGGGGTCGCGCTCCATCTCCTCAGTGAGCGCCTGTCGCAGCGCCTCACGGTAGGTCATTACCGCCACTCCTGCACCTCCATGTCGGTGTACACGTCACGATAAAGTTCTTCTATAGACGGTTCGGGACTGGCATCGGCATAGGCGACCGCTTCCAGAGCCTGCTGTTTGGCGTATGTATCCCACTCCAGCAGCTCGCTTTCGGTAGCGAAACCGCTCTCCAGCAGGAATCGCGCGGTGTTCACGATGGGGTCGCGCTGGCGCCAGTATTCTATCTCCTCTTTCGTACGGTACAGCGCCTGGTTGGTAGGGTTATCGGCGATGCCGTGCCCTTCAAAACGATAGGTCAGCACCTCCACAAAGAAGGGTTCAGGGGTGGTACGCACATGGCGGATAATCTCCTCTGCCTCGCGATACACTTCCAGCAGGTCCATACCGCCAATCTGTTTCGTGGGCATTCCGTATTGCTTCGCCCGCTCGGCGAGGTTTGGCACGGCAGAGGCGAACTCTATGGGCGTTGCCATCGCATAGCGGTTGTTCTCGCAGATAAAAACCACCGGTACCTTGTAGATGGCTGCCATGTTCAACGCCTCGTGCACCGGTCCGATGTTCATGGCGCCGTCGCCGAAGAAGCACAGGCATACCTGATCGGTGCCGCGATAGCGGATTCCGTATCCCACCCCGACCGCCAGCGGAACCATGCCGCCCACAATGCCGTATCCGCCCAGGAAGCCCCGCTCCACATCCACCAGATGCATGGAGCCACCTTTCCCCTTGGCGACGCCCGTATAACGCCCGAACAGCTCCGCCATAACCCGGCGTGGGTCGGTGCCTCGCGCGAGAGCGTGACCGTGGTCCCGGTAGGAACAAAGCATATAGTCGTCGTCGCGCATGTGGGCGATAAAACCGGTGGCAACCGCTTCCTGTCCGATATACACGTGCATATACCCGCCCATTTTACCCTGTCGGTAGGCAGGAGCACATTGCTCTTCGAAGTGGCGAATCAGCAGCATGGTGCGGTACAGCTCCACCAGGCGTTGCGGGGTCAAAGAACCTGGCAGCGCCTTTTTTACAGGTACCTCAGCCTTCACGATATGTTCCTCCTCAATTTCTGTCCAGCGTCAGATGTGTGCCGACGCTCGAGTGGTGTACGGAGAGGAATAGCCGCCCGTACACACATCATCGCGGCGGGCGCTGTGCAACGCTCGCCGCGTATCATATTGTGGCATAAAATCCGAGACTCCTGCAAGCGGAGGAGGTAACGTTTGGCTCACGCGGAGGTTCGCCCTCCAGACCTGTTCATGCCACCATCTCCCTGAAGGGCGAAGCTCCCGCCAAGCCGTTCCGTTTCCCGCATTCTTTGCTCGTCCTCTCCTTATCCTATCCCATACACCTGCGGCGGAGCGAGATATTCGGGGAATCGTTCCCTCAGCGCACGGCGCACGAGGTAACACAGATGACATGCTTCCACATAGCCTGACTCCACAGGATACCCAAACCGTCGGGCGAGTTCGGCGGGACCGCCTTCCACGAGCGGAGCGCATATCGGATGTTCCTCTGCCCGATATCGCTCCACCAGCTGCGAAAGCGGGGTCTTCCACAGGTTGCCCATGCATAGCCCCTGACACAGGTGCACGTTACCGTAGGCGTCCACGTGTACCCGTCCGGGGTCGCGCAGGTTCTCGAAAGGACACTCGGTGAAGGTCTGCCAGGGGCGCGTCGGCAGCCCTTGCGAGAGCTTCTCCACTGCCCGCCCCCGAAAACGCACGCCGCCTCCTACGATGGGGGCACCCTTTGTGCCTTCGCCCTCCTCGGGAAAGGTCACCGTCGGCGGAGCGATGGAAATCATTCCGCAGGAGATGCCGAGCTGCTGAGCCGCCGACATCGCACGTTTTGCCGCAGTATCCTCCTCCGAACCGCTGTGGAAGAGGTCGTCGCTGAAGCTGATGGAGCCGATACCCGCCTCCTGTAAAGGCTTCAGCCAGAGTATGGCGTCCTCTACACTGGTAGCGAAATAGCCGTTGGTCACGATACCCGTGTGGAAACCCATCTCACGGGCGATGCGCACCCCCTCCAGCAGCAGAGGATAGTACAAGAACGGTTCGCCACCCTCAAAGAAAACCGTCCGTACCGTGCTCAGCTTCTGCGCCTCCTGAAGCACGGCGACCATCTGCTCCAGCGTGAACGTGCCTCTCGCCTTCGGACCGCCGTACACAAAGCAGTGGTCGCACTCGTAAGGGCATTTGTAGGTGAGCAAGAAGTGGATGCCTGTTAACATGTTATGCTCCTTGCGCTGCCATACAGTCCAGCGCCTCGTCTACCATCGACAGGTAGTTCTCCACCGGCACGTAGCTGGGGATAGAGTTGCCCGAACCGATGGCATATCTGCCGCGCGCACCGCAGGTCTCTATCAGCTCGCGGGTATGCCGGCGCACCTCTTCGGGCGTGCCTGCCGAGAGGATATTCAGGTCCATCCCGCCCAGCACCGCGATGCGGTCGCCGTATAGCTTCTGAAACTCCTGCACGGGAATAATGGCGTCTTCAAACGAGTGTTTGCCGTCGATGCGCACCTCGCTCACCAGGTCTTCCATAATGGCTTGCAGGTTGCCGCAGGAGTGCAGGAAGTAAGGCAAGCCGCGCTCATGCGCCATCTGCGCCCACCGCTTGTGCCAGGGCAGACAGTATTCGCGCAGGGCGTCGGGGGCAATCAGCGTGCCGGAGCGAAAGCCCATATCGTCGCCCGGGAAGACCGCCACCAGGTTATCCAGCTGCAACAGGTGCTCGTAGAACTGCGTGATGAGCGTGCCGATGCGCTCACTCACCGCCTGCACCAGCGCGGGGTCGTCATACAGGGCGAGGCACAGCCCCTCCAGTGACATCACCCACGAGAGGTGTTCAAAGATACCTGCCGCGTGCGAGGAGATAAAGCCCATCCCCTCTGGAAGATGGTCGTTGATATACTCCAGCACGAAGAAGTCCACATCTTCGATGCGCGGCCAGGGATACTTCTCGAAGTCCTCCCAGCTGCTAATCGCGCCCTGATGCTCGTCCGCCCACGCACGCTGCTTGCTGGAAGCGGTGTCGGCGGTGACCAGATGCCTCTCCTGAAAGGGCAAACCGATTTCGAGGCGCACGAAGTCGTAGCCCATGCGATACCAGAAATCGATTACCATATCGAGAAAAGCCTTCAGCGACTCGCGGTCGCCTTGTGGCACGATCCATTCCTTGTCCAGGAGCTCGGTCACTATCGGACGCATCACCACGTCGTCCACGATGTATTCCACCAGAGGAGTTCGTTGCTGCGGTATCCGTCCCAGCAGGATATCAATGAACTCCTGCACGTCGGGCTGAGGATTTTTTACCGGCACGTGTCGCCACATCTCTCTTCCCACCTGTGCTCGTTTTCCAATTTCAGATTCACTGCCGACCGACGTCCTACCTGCCGCTCACTCGGAGATGCAGGCTGTAAGCTTTTTTTAATATTGTAGCCGATACTTCCTGTTGACGTACATATCTTATGACAGATATAATGGATACAAAACATTATCAGGAGGTGTTTTTCCATGCGCAACCGTGCTTTCACCCTGATCGAGCTGCTCGTGGTCATCGCGATTATCGCGATACTGGCAGCCATCCTGTTCCCGGTGTTCGCCCAGGCGCGTGAACAAGCACGCAAGACGCAGTGCCTGTCTAACGCCAAGCAGATTGGTCTGGCGTCCATGATGTACGCCCAGGACTACGACGAAACGCTCCCGGAGACAGGCTGGGTAGGTCCTTGCAGCGCGCCGCAGTCACAGGGCTGTCGGGTGGACACCAGTGGTGCGGACTCCTACTGGAGTGGCGTGTTTGCCTTCCCGCTGGCGATTATGCCTTATCAAAAGAACTACCAGATTCTGGTCTGTCCCAGCGACCCGGACAAGGGCGGCTTCAACAAGTACGGCTCCTACTGCTACGAGGCGCAGCTGCTGGCGGCAGGGGTGCCCAGAGCATACTCCGGTATTCGCGGCGTAGTGAACGGTATGCGCGATGTGCTTCCTCTGTCGTATGCAGGCAACTACTTCCTGGCAGGTGGGTACTACGTCTCGTGGGATGCCTACGACTGCCGCAAGATGTTGCCGATGTCATCCATCCAGTTCCCGGCACAAACCTTCTACGTCACCGACGTAGGCAGCCGCATCGAGTCCAACGGCAACGCTTTTGCAGGGTGGTACATCGCGCCCGGCTACGACAACTCCGCTCCCAACCGCCGCTGGCCCAAGGGACAGAGACACCAGAACGGGCGCAACTGGATTTTCGCGGATGGACACGCCAAGTACTATCGCGACCCTGCCCTCACCAACCCCGACGGTTCGCGCAAGTCGCAGTCGCAGCTCACCTGCGATTACGAGGCGATGGGCATCTACACCTATCCGCAGGGCAAAACCTGTAACTAGCCCCTCACACGCAGTACAGGTGCTGGGCGTTCTGCCCAGCACCCTTTTATCGTACCGTCACATAAGGTCGTATCTGCTCCAGCTTCTTGGGTCCAATACCGCGTACATCCAACAGCTCGTCGATGGAGCTAAAGCCCCCGTTCTGCTTGCGGTATTCGATAATCGCGCGGGCGGTAGCGGGTCCTACGCCGGGCAGGCTCTCCAGCTGTTCAGCACTCGCAGTGTTGATATTGATTTTGCCCGAAGGGGCCTCCTTGCGCCGTGGTACTTCGCCCTGCCAAGCCGGTCCCACACGTCCTTCCACCTGCGCCGCTTCGCCTTTGCGGGGCACGTATACCTGCACGCCGTCCTCCAACGGTTGTGCCAGATTCACCGAGTCGGGGTCTGCCTGACTGCTGAAGCCACCCGCTGCCCTTACCGCGTCGTCCACCCGACTGCCACGCGGTATTCGCACGAGACCCGGTTTTTTGACCGCACCCGCCACATGCACCACGATTTCATCGCTGTCGGCAGGCGGTGTCTGCTGAGAAGGAACGGCGTCACCGGTTGCAGGGGGTGGTGCAGGGGTGGAAAGCGCGGGCGGCGATTGCTGCCGAGTGTCGCCGATCACTGCAGTGGGTGCGGGCACATCGCTGCCAGAAAACATCCCCTGCCACAGCACAATGCCGCAGGTAACTGCCACCAGCGCACCGACGGTCCATAGTCCTTTTGGAACGCGCTCCATCGTCGTCTTTCCTCCGGCGATTTTGTGTTCGTTACAGGCTGGGGGAATCCTGCTGTTGCCACCTTATCATGGGAGAGAGGAACCCACCCAACAGCGCTCCGGTTTGATTGCCCTGCTCTGCCGATAGTAGTATAATGGGCAAGGTGAAGCAAGGGATAAGAAGCGCGGTGAACCTTGATGGAGGTGCTATTAAGGCTCTTTGCCAGCGTCATCATATAGAAAGGGGGTAACCCTAATGCGACTCTTGCAATTTCTCATCGTCTGTGCCGTATGGCTTGTCCTCGTCTATCCTATATACGCACAGGTTCCGATAACCAACTTCCTGCCCGATGTGGACGTGCTCTACATTGAGCGCACGCCGCGTCTTGCCTTTGACCCTAACGACATGAGTTACACCAGCGGACTTCCGGCTCCCGGGCAGCAGGTTACCTACTTCGCCCACGTCAAAAACTGGGGCACGGAGCCTGTGTCCGTGCCTTACGAGTGGTGGTTCGACGGCGCGCTGGCGGCATCCGGGGTGGTCACGATCCAGCCGGGACAAGAGGTCACAGTACCCTACGAGTGGTACTGGGAGAATGCAGACCACACGCTGGAGTTCCGCGCCGATCCTGCGGGCACGCTGGAGGAAATTTCGAGGCTGAACAATCGCGTGTCCATTCGCACCAACGCCCTGCTGGTAGGCTTGTGGGTGGAACAGAGTCTGTACAACTACTTCCACAACAACCAGTATCTGCTGAATGACGGTGCAAACAGCTTTGAGGACTGGGGACAGCGTATGATTCGCCGCTGGAACGAGTGGCTCGCCAAAGCGGTCTACCCCGTCTCTCCCCACGGCGCACTGGACAGAGTGGCGCTGGATAAGGTAGTGGTTGTGCCCGATGGCGCACTGCCCCTTGCAGGCGGATTACCGACCAATAACCCGGACGCCCGTGACCGCACGGTGGACATGCAGTGGGGCTATCCTTATCATCCTGAAGACATCCAGCCAGACGGCTTCTATGGCTTCCGCTGGAATGGACCCTTCTTCATCGACTTCGGTAGCATCCACGAAATGAACCACGCACGCTATCACATAGACCTCTATGGTTTCGATGTCCATCAAGCAGCCGCCACCGGACAGCCGCTGCCCATTCAGATTACCGACGAGAGCGGCAACCTTGTGGCGGGTACCGCACTGATGCCCTTTATCGCCTGGGAAGCGGTCTATTACAACAAGTGGGGCGACATCATGGGAGGCGCGCCTTTCTACAATGCCTACAGCACCGCCGCGTGGAACTGGAAGCACCACAAGCGCGGCAGGGGCAACATGAACGCGCCGCCCGACATCGGCGTTTTTCTGAATGACCTGCCTGATGTCAACCATATCCAGTTCGTGGACCAGAACGGTGTGCCCATCGTCGGGGCACAGGTGGACATCTTTCGGGCAACGAACTACCCCACCTGGTACGGTAAGTTCTACGACAACGTGCCCGACCTCAGCCTTGTCACCGACGATAACGGCTTCATTCACCTGGCACCCGATGCGTTTGGCGACCGCATTCGCCATACATACGGTATCTCCAATGGTGTCCTCATCCTGCGTCTGCGGCATCGCGGGCAAACCTACTTCCTCTTTCAGGAGGTCACCGACTTTAACCTGCAGCGTTGGATGGCGCCACCCGGACAGTCGCCCGTGCACGGTTATTATCTCCGCCAGATAGACCTGCGCGACAATCCCGTGACCGTGCCCCGCGACCGCTGGCGAGGCAATTACTTCAACGGCGATAACTTCCAGACCTTTGTGCGCTACCGAACGGACAACACTATCCAGTTTACTTGGAGCGGCTCGCCCGCCCCCGGTGTCGATGCCGATCACTTCAGCGTGTACTGGCTGGGCAATTTCCGCTTTACCGAAGGCTGGAAGAAATGGACTATCACCGCCGACGGTGGAATACAGCTGATTATCGATGACAGGCTCGTCTTCGACGCCTGGGAGAACACAGAGCTGCAAACGTGGACGCCGATTATCTATACCACCCGAGACGCACCTTACGTCGTGCCTGGGCAATCGGCTCCGCAAGGAGAGTACCACCGCGTGCAGGTGCGCTACCGACACCGCACGGGTACCGCGCGGGTGCAGGTAAGCTGGGCAGATGAACCCCCTCCTGCCGAGGTGCCGCTGAACGCATGGAGAGCAGATTACTATACCACCAGAGACCTGCAAGGCTACCTGACCAGTCGTCTGGAGACCCGCATAGACTATGCTTACCAGCATGGCTCGCCTGACCCTGCCCTGCCCGGTGATGGCTTCAGCGCGCGCTGGACAGGAGACTGGTACTTCGCGCCCGGCACTTACCGATTCACCGCCACCACGAATGATGGAATGCGAATCTGGATAGACGGCGTGAGCGTGCTGGATAAATGGTTCGCACAAGCGGATACCACTTACACCTTGGAGCGTACCCTCAGCGAAGGGGTGCACCGTATCGTGGTGGAATACTTCGAGGAGGGCGACACCGCTACTGCCCGGCTGAACTGGCAACTATTGAGTCTGCTCTACGATGGCGAGGTCACCCTGGAAGACTGGATAGCCTCTCCTCAGAACGTCGTTCTGCAGATGCGTGTGGGTACCAGCAGCTTCAACGTGGTGCTGGATGAGCAGGGACGTTTCCGTATACCCGTCTCTATCCCGCCGGGTGTGTATGAGGTGAGCCTGAAAGGTTCTCACTGGCTGAGGAAGACGCTTCATGGCGTGCGTTTTCCGCTCACCGCTCCCTTGCGCTTGAGCCTCACCAACGGCGATATCGATGATGACAACGAAGTCAGTCTCTTCGACTTTGGGGCGCTGGTCGCTGCCTTCGGCTCTGTGCCTGGCGATCCCAATTGGAACCCCAATGCCGATTTGGACGGTGATGAAGAGGTCACGCTATTTGACTTCGGCATCCTGGTCCGGAACTTCGGGAAGGTTGGAGAGGATTAGCGACACCGCTCTATCGCCCACTGCAGGTGCTCGTGCACTGTTGGGTCGGTTTCGCGCTGCAGTTCTTGCTGGAGCACGGGTAACACCTCAGGGTTTTTGCTGTTGCCCAGCGCGACCGCGACGTTACGCCGGAAGCCTCGCCATTTGGCGCGTTTGACAGGGCTGTTGCGAAAAGCGACGCGAAACTCCTCTTCGCTCATGCGCAACAGGTCTACCAACTTCGGTGTCAGAGTCACCTCGCGCGGGGCGAAGCGGGGTTCAGCAGTGGGGGCGGAACGCAGTGGGGCATGGGGACGAGGCTGGTTGAAGGGACACACCTCCTGGCAGATGTCACAGCCAAAGATACGGTTGCCCATCTTCGAGCGCATCTCTTCCGGGATGGAGCCGCGCAGCTCGATGGTGAGATAGCTGATGCATCGCCTCGCATCCAGCACGTACGGGGCGACAATCGCTCCCGTTGGGCACGCCTCGATACACCGGTTGCACTTGCCACAGCCACCGAACGCCGGATGGTCGTACTCCAGCTCCACGTCCAGCAGGATTTCGCCCAGCAAGAAATACGAACCACGATAGGTGTTGATCAACATGGTATTCTTGCCGAACCAGCCCAGCCCCGCTCGCCAGGCAAGGTCACGCTCCAACACCGGTCCGGCGTCCACGTAAATCTTCGCGCGGCACTCGGGATAGTGCTGACGGATAAACTGCAGCAGTTGCCCCAACTTTTGCTCCATCACCGGATGGTAGTCCTCCCCCAGCGCATAGCGGGCGAACACACCGCGAGAAGGGTCGTCGGTCCCAGGTGAGACAGCGGGTGCATAGTTCAGACCGACCACCACCGCACTTTTCGCGCCGGGCAGTACCTGTTGCGGGTCACATCGGGCGTCGGCAGTGCGGGCAAGGTATGCCATCTCGCCGTGAAATCCCTGCTCCAGCCATTTGCGGAAGAAGAGCGCGTGCGCAGGGGGGAGTATTGGCGCGAAGCCCACCAGGTCAAAACCGAGCGAGAGGGCATGGGCGCGGATGGCGTTGCTGATACTGTGCTGATTCATCCTTCGAAACCGGACTGCGCCAGTTTGGAGCGCACGAACTCACGAACCTGTTCAGCAATCTGCAAAGCACGTTCAGCTTCTTCTACAGAAGGCATGTAAAAGTCATCACCGTAACGAATGGTTACCGCGTAGTCAGTGAGATGATCTACGTCCAGCTGATGCAAGCTGAGAAAATCCACATCGATCTCCAGCACACCTTGCTATCAGTGCTGCGAGGGAGTGGGTGCAAGGAACCTCCTTGCCGTGAAAGATAAGGAAGCCCTTCAAGTACTTTTCACAGCACTGCTGCATGTGAAAACACACCGTATCCGTGATGGGGTCGTCCCTGCCCAGCTCATTGTTGCCGGTCTGTAAGTCGTTCTCTGCTTTGCGCAGCCAGTTACTAACCGTGTCTATGTTCATACAAAGGGACCCCTTCTCTCAAGGCATAGTACGTGAGATATCCCGTATCACTATGCCTTTGGCTCACCGTTTGCTCTCCCTGCACCAGCACATCACAAGCCATGCGCTGTTGAGCGAGGGAGCGTCGTATCCGAGAGGCTATTTGCTGACGCTGGGCAAAACTCGTCTCTTTGTCAATAACCACATAAAAATCCCAGTCGCTGTCGCGCTGAGCATCGCCGCGTGCCCGACTGCCGAACAGGTGGATTTGCACCACTTCCACCCCGTGCTGCCGGGCTACCGAGCAGATAACCTCCGTTGCTTTGCGTAGCAGCTCCTGCTCTTCGGGCGGGAAAGTCTCTAAAGTGCGCATTCTGCTCACCCCAGCTCATTATAGCACTGGGGCAATCTGATGCGCAATGGGCGCTAAGCCACCCGCCCTTTCATCTGCTCTTTGACCAGCTCCAGGTTGTGGCGAGCGGGGTAGTGGTCAGGCTGCAGTGCGAGCGCTTGCTGGAACGCCATCATTGCCGCTTCGTACGCGCCCATCTGGAAGTAGGCGTTGCCCAGCGTGAAGAACCCCTGCGCATTATGCGGGTCGCGCTGTAATCCGGCGGTATAGGTCTCTGCGGCGGCTTCGTATGCGCCCAGCTGGTACAGTACGTCTCCTGCGTTGAAGAAGGCGTTGGCGTCTTCAGGGTTCAGCTCAATGGCGCGGGTGAAGCAAGAGAGCGCGCCCTCGTAATCGCCCTGTGCCAGATGCACCCTGCCCAGATTCACCCACGCCGGCGCGAACTGTGGGTGCACCACCGTCAGCTCGGTGTAATCTGCCTGCGCCTCGTGCCACAGGTTCAGCTTCTCCGCGCAGGTTGCACTGTGCCAGCGGTACTCTGCGTTGTTCTGAGACGCGCTCACCAGCCTGCGCCATATCGCATAGGCATCCGCCCAGCGCTCCGCCTCCTCGTAGCGCACCGCCAGCTCACGGGCAATTTCAGGATGGTGCGGTGCGTCCCAATGCGCCTGCTCCAGCTCTTTCAGTGCGAGCGCGGTTTCGCCCCTGGCAAACAACAACTGCGCCAGCAGATAGCGTGCCTCCGCGAAGGTCGGCAGCTCCGCCAGCGCACGACGGCACTCCGCTTCGCTTTGCTCCAGCTGCTCTAGCCCCAGATAAGCCTGAGCCAGCCCGTAATATGCCTTAAAGCCGCTGATGCTGGTGTCCCCGCTGACAAATCGGTCGTCATCGCGTGCCGCTATCGCCTTCTGGAAGGCTTCTACCGATTCGGCGTAGCGGCGCAGGGAGAGATAGGCATAACCGTCTGCGAAGTACAAGCCCGGGTGGTCAATGCCACGACGCAGGGCGCGCTCGTGCACCTGCAGTATCTTCTCGTACTGCCCCAGAGGATACAGGGCGTTCGCCAGCAACACGTAGCCGACGGAGGCGTGGTCGGCGTGAGGCTCTATCCGGTCCACAATCGGTTCCAGCTCACGCACCGCCTGCTCATACTGCCCGGCGACGTAGTAGGCGTTGCCCAGATTGAACCTCTGGAACAGGTCCTCGGGGTTCTTTTGCACCTCCTCACGCAGCATACGGATAGTGCGGTCGTGCTTGCGCCGTTGGGCAACGATGTCCTGTCGGTAACCGAGGTGCCGAATACGCACCCCCTTCAGATACGCAACCTCATAGCCGTTGTGCTCCAGCGAGGGCACTACCTGTTCGTGGATACGCCCCTCAAAGCGTGTGACCGGCAGACGACGGAACAGACGACAGGCGCGGTGCACGAAGGTGCTACTGCTCTGCTGGTCGCCCACCTCGTTCACAATCTCCACGAGGTAACCGGCAAACTGCGGGTCGCGAATGGCGTTTCGGATAGCTTCCGCGCTTCCCCGATCCAGCCGTTCATCGGCGTCCAGCCACAGCACCCAGTCTCCGGTAGCGTGCTGCAGCGACACGTTGCGGGCTTCCGAGAAGTCATCTCGCCAGGGGTGATGTATGACCTTCGCACCATACCGCTGAGCGATTTCCACCGTGCGGTCGGTGGAGCCAGTGTCCACCAGCACAATCTCATCTACCAGCCCCTGCACACTCTGGAGGCAATCCTCGATGAACGCCTCTTCATCTCTGGCAATCATGCACAGAGAGATCGCAGGATGCGCTTTCTTTGCGCCTGTGGCACGGGATGCCGCAGCCTGGCTGATAGAGGGCGCAGGTGATGCGGCAGTACCGCCTTGTTGCAGCAGGCGACTTGCCCGCTGTAACTCGTTGTGCAAAGCGTGTTTGCCGCGCTTCAGAGAACGCTTTTGCAGCTTGGTATATAGCCCACGCAGCAGGCCTATCGCCTCCTCGCATTCCGGATTCAGCTCCACTGCGCGGATGGCATGACGGAGCGCCTCTTGCGAGCGACCGGTTTGCAGAAGAATGTATGCCAGGTGATAGTGCAGTTCAAAATCTTCGCCCACCTGTAGCCCCTGCCGCAGAACGCCCTCCGCCCGGGCGATGCTGCCTGCCTGAAAGTAAGCCACGCCCAGTCCACAATATGCCTTGAGCTGTTGTGGCTGTTCACGAATCAGCCTCTCCAGCAGCACGATCGCCTCGTCATAATCTTCCTGCGCCACACACTCGGCGGCGCGATAGATAACGGACTCCGCATCCTCACTGGAAGAGCTTTGGATACTATGAGACAGCCTTTCCAGCGCTATCTGCGCAGCGCGATCCCAGGTGAGGTTCTCGCGTACCCATTGGGCAGCGCGCTCGGCAACCGCTTTCGCGCCTTCGTTGTCGCGGTACACCTGCTCCATCAGCGCTTCCATCGCGTTGCGTTCGGGCTTTGCCCAGAACGGGCGGTTCACCGTCTCCATATCGCCAATCAAGTTATCCGGGAAATACTCCACGCCTGCAGGGATGAGGAAGGCTCGTTCCTCGTTACAAAAGTCCATCGCCGCGCCGAAGCCGGTGACAATGACCGGCAGACCACACGCCATCGCCTCCGCAATCGGCAAACCGAAGCCCTCACCGCGATAAGGATGCACCAGTGCATGGCAGGCGCGGTACAGCGCGTTCATCTGCCCTTCGTCCAGCTCGTCGGCGATGTAGATAATTTCAGGTACGTCTGGTTGCTGCTGGAACCAGCGGATTTGCTCCACATAGTTCTGCCCGCGATAGAAGGTGTTCGTGCCGAAATCTTTGATGACCAGAACCACATCATCGGAACGGGTGAAGGTGCGTGTGTAGCCGTCCAGCAGGATATCGATGCCCTTCCGGGGTATCGTGCCCCCGACGTACAGGAAGCGAAAACGCTTCTGAGTGGGCAGTTCCATCGGCGCAACGGGTTCGAAGAAGCTCTCGGAAACGCCATTCGGAACCACCACCACTTTTTCCGGCTGCACGCCATCGCGCACGTAGCACTCCCGCACGAAGGTAGAGGGCACCCACAGCTCATCCACATTACGGTTGATCGCATCCACCCATTCTGCGGGAACAGAACCGAACTCCCAGGGCTGAATCACGATGAACCGCTCGGTGTTCGGGCGTTGCCAGTTGGGCGGCCAGTGGTGGCGCACCCATACGTCGACATGGCTGGGCAGACGGCGCATGCGCTCCTCGATAAACTTCCAGCGAGGATCGCCGCGCAGCACGCCGTCATCCGTGGGATGCGGCACCAGATAGAACTGCCACTCCGGTACCAGCCGATGCAGTGCGGTGACCAGTTCTCTGTTCACCAGCGCAAGGCTGTGCCTCGCCAGAAAAGCCCCTTCCCAGACGATATGAAGCGGTTCACGTTCTGCCTGTTTCATTGTTCTCAGCCTCCCTGCAGATAGTCTGCTCCCACGAACGGCTCAAGCTGCCCTTTTCTGCAAATGCTCGCACTGACTGCCGTATCGGGTGAGCACGATGGTATCGTAGCGGCTACCCGTCAGCAGCACCCGTCCCAAAAAGTTTTCGGGTAAATGGTCGATAATCTCGATATCTGCACAATGTTCGGGGTCGTAGCCCAGCGACACTATGTACTGCGCCAGCAATGCGTATGCGTCTTCCGCGCTGAAGTCGTTCAGTGTGCCCGCGTACAACTGCAGTAGCGCGCCATCACCCGGCTGATGCTCCCGAAGATACTCGTACACTACGGGTTGCCATGTTGGTGGTTCGTTCCAGTCAGGCACAGACAGAACAGTTTTTTGTGCCTGTAGCACCTGGTCGTACGCCTGTGCGGTTACCCGTGCCGTCTCGGACCATGTGTAGTGCTTCAGGATGTACTCGCGGAACGCCTCACGCTTTGCAAGGTCACGGTCCTCCCACGCTTTCAGCACCGCCTCACGCACCGAATCCACATCGGCGGGGTTGCAGTAGTAAGCGAAATCCCCAAAGTATTCCCGCTCCGCCCCCTGATTGCCCACTACAACCGCACAACCGGCAAGCGCGGCTTCCATGCTCGTCAAGCCGGGCGTCTCCGCCCACGAGGGCATGGCGTGTACTCGCGCCGCTGCGTACGCGCTGGCTAACAGATCGGGCGAGAGCTCGCCCACGAAGTGCACGTTCTCCCCTGCCCATCGCTGGCACAGTGCACCGTATTCCGGCTCGGAGACTTTGCCCGCCAGCACCAGAGGCACTCTCGTGCCTCGCAGCGCCCAGATCAACATGAGCTGGTTCTTGAACGGCTCGATGCGTGCGGCACAGAGCACAAAATCGCGCAAGCCGAAACGCTGGACAAAGGCATCTGGGGTCGCCCGGATGAATTTCTCCGGGTGGACCGCGTTGGGTACTAACTGAGCTGGTTTGTAGCCCAGCCGGAAGTACCTGCGCAACGCCGAGAGCTCCCATCGGCAGTTGGGCAACAATATCTGCGCTCGCTGCACCACACGTTGCTTGATGCGCTTCAAGTCTTCCGGTTCATCCAGCGACGCAGGGTCTACGCCCTGCACGTGCAACCGCCCCGCTTTCCACGCTCGCAAAGCCTCCTCTACCTGCGATGGCTCCCGCTGCCGGAAGACCGCCGCGCCTACAGTTACTGGATAGAACGCCGCGTTATCGCGGAAGATGGTGGAAACAACCAGAGGCTTTTCGGTGTGCTCCAGATGCTCTATTTTGTCCGCATGATACAGGCTGAAGGCGTGAATCAGGTCGTAAGGCTCTTCCGGCAGGCGCAGGGATACCGACACATCTGCCACTATCCCTTGCTCTCTAAGCGCCAGCAGCGTTTCGAAAAGCTGCGTTTCGCCACCGCCCAGCATCTCGAACGCACGCTGGTGGGTAGTCATGAGCACCCGGCGACGCACCGGCTCTACCCGCTGCCCTTTCCAGCCAAAGGCGAACAGCCACTGGCAGCTGCTCTCTGGGTCCATCAGATGTACTGTTGCGCCAAAGGCGTGTTCTATCTCTTCGCGCCACGCCTGCGGGTTTTGCGGGAAAGCCGGCACACCGATGAAGAAGCTGCCTCCATCACGGAGCCTGTGTACCGCCTCGCGCCACCCCGCGCCAAACACAATCAGCGCGTCTGCCTGTTCGTCTTCCGATGCCCTGCTCCAGCCGTCACCGGGCAATTCGTCCCCTGCCATGCCGAGGAGCGCTATCGTCCCTGCCGGCTCCCGCTGAAGTCGTTGCCACAAGCGGCTCCACCACAAAGGCGGAGGTGACATTGCCGTTTCGCCATCGGAAAAAGACAGGATGTGGGATAGTTTCTTCTGCACCACCTGCACCCTGCCCGCCGCCACGTCTGCAGCGAACCGGAAAAACTCTTCTGCGCTGGTAGGCAACAGGTTATTTCCTTCCCAACCTTCGCGCAGGCGCAGTTCGGCGTAGCGGATCTGGTCAGCGAGCGCACTCATCGCCGCACAGACAGAAAGCAGAAAACCGTGCGCACCGTCCCGATAGCCCTGCGTCTCGTCGTAATAGAAGCGGAAAGCACAGCCCATTGCTGCGGCAAGCGTCTGCCACGAGCAGGGAGCACGTTCATCCCGCATCTGCTGCGCTGCGCTCTGCGAATAGTGGTTCAGCTTACGCATGTAGTGTTCCAGCGTAGGCATCGAGTGGTGTTCGATAGCACAGTCGGGGTTGTCAGGCGGAAAGAGAACGACTTTGCCCCAAACTCTCACTCCCTCATGTGCCGCTCCCAGCCACTCAAATCTGCCCTTGCGCAACAACATCGGTGCTTTATAACCCGGGTACCACTGCCCTGCATGGCGTATCCACTTGCCCAAGAAGTAGTTCTTATAGGTGAGCTGAACCGCTGCCACCTCGCTGTCCAGCTGGGGCAACATCTGTTCCAGTGCATCTACCAGCGCACGTGGCACGCGCTCGTCAGCGTCTACATAAAGAATCCAGTCATAATGGGCATGTGATGCGCTGGCATTGCGCGCGAGGTCAAAGTCGTGGAGGAGCGGGTGATGATAGACCCTGTCGGTATAGCGCCGGGCAATCTCTACCGTGCGGTCAGTGCTTTCCATGTCCATCACGATAATCTCGCCCGCCCAATCCTTGACGCACTCCAGACACTCGGCGATGTTGCGCTCCTCATTGCGCGTATGCACGATCACGCTAACAGGCAGTCGTCCCTGCGCAAGCGTCTCTTCAGGCGACGAGGTCTCCCAGACCGTAGGTGGTGGCAGAGCGATCGCTCGCGCGTCCCCGACATACTCCCGGCATACCGCGAGGTAAATCTCCTGCCCGTCATCCGTCTCTGGAACGATGTCGAACTCCATCGATGTATGCGGTAGTTGCCGCGAGCGCACCTGCCCCCAAAGCTGCACGTGACGAAATCGGCTCTCCAGCAGCCGACGGAACTCCTCTAACGTCATCAGCGAGACGTGGTAAGGGTCGGGGTAGTGGATGTACACATGCTTGTTGGGCGTAGAGAGAACCACCACGCCCTCCGGCTGGAGCACGCGGGCGATCTCGGCAAAGAAGGCCTCCATCTGCGCCACTGGCACGTGCTCAATGACTTCAAAACTCACCACCGCATCGAAGGAACCGTCCTTAAAGGGCAACCCCTGTATGTTGCTAATCGGTGCGATACGCACGCGCTGGATCTTTTCATCTGGATAGGTCTCCTCGCCGTAGTGCAGGGGGTAGTCGTCGACGTCTGCTGCCACGACCTGTGCAGCCTGCCGAGCCAGTATCTTCGCACCGTAGCCGGTTCCACAGCCCAGGTCCAGCACCCGCAGTCCCTGCGTCCTTTCGGCAGCGAAGAGATAGCGTTTCGCACTATGGATGTACAACTCGTTCCAGGCAAAGCCCGGCGCCACCCTGTTTTCACCACCACCACCCAGCGGGGGCACGTCCTCCGGCACCGGAAAGTCCACATGGAGGATAAGACTTTGCGCTGCCTCCGCTTTTGCCATCATTGCCTGCAACCCGGTGAGGAAAGCATGGGTAACCAGCCCCTTCCATCCTTCATCCAGGCACTGAAATGGCGTGGGGAAATCCAGATGGAGATGCCCATCACGGATATGGACGGCGATGAACTGCCACACCATACGGCGCTTCAGCCGCCAGTGGTATAGGAATACATCTGCCGTATACAACGCCTGCCGGTCACGCTCCAGGCGTATCCGCTGAATCACAGCGCCGTCGGCACCGGCAGAAGTGAACTCTTGCATATCGCGTGCCGAGTAAGGGATAAAGTCATCCCATGGAGTGGTGGGCATTAGCTGTGCTCCTGTTCTGAGATATTCCCCACGCCGGCTGGCTACGCAGCAGTGCGTGCAGAGGTATGATCGTGGTAGCTCTGCGCCAGTACCCGTCGCGCTCCGGCGATGCTGTACATCTCCTGCTTGAGTAGCCGTTTAATCTCCAGAATCAGCGTCACGTCATCTGCCGAATAACGGCGTTGCTTGCCGCCGGTGCGCTTGGGTCTGAGGAACTCGCTGAACTCCTTCTCCCAGTAGCGCAGAGTGTGCACTTCTACTCCGGTGAGCGCGCTGACCGCGCCTATCGACATGGACCCTCCGTTGTACAATGGCGACCGTCGCATCGTTCTCCTCCATGAGAATGATGTTCTTCCCTCGCCATCCTGCGAGGTGCCTCCACGCAGATTATCGGCAAGCCCCCCAGCAATCTGTAGTGCCCTGTGAGGTTTTGACGAACCCCGCAGCGGCGTGATATACTGTGAAGGCAAACCTGAACATCGTTACAGGAGGAGAAGCAGCGTGCGCAACGTTGGAGTGTTCCTAGGCTTCTGGTTTCTGCTGGGTGCACTATGCCCGGCACAAAATGGACAGCTTGCACCACCGGTTTCCCCCGCACAACTGCCTTCCAGCAACCAAACGCAGGAGCAGGAGGTCAAACCAGCTGCAACCAACAACACTGCTGACGTGATGTCGTTGGAGAGGCGTCCTCGGCAGGTAGCGCCCCTGGAAAGGTTTGGCTACAGCTACTTCAAGCAAGCGCGAGAAGCCGTTGACCTGCGAAGGCTCTATTTCCAGATGTTGCTGCAGGGTACCCTGCAAGTGAGCCCGCTACCTACCCAGCGTCCTGAGCAGACCGCTTTATCGGAACAGCAAAAAGTCGCAGGTCAAACCGAGGCGCAGGGAGCAACCGAAAGCACCTCTGCACAGGGTGCGACACCGCAAGCCAAATCTGCTGCACCCGCAGGAACGACTACGCAGCAAGCCTCTCCACCCGGGCAAGCAGGTGTGACCACTCCAGGCAGCGTGACTCCACAACCGCGCACGGGCACACCAGCCACGCCTGCGGAAACGGCAGGTGCGACACCGCCCGGAGGCATTCCACAGCCCGGCTTCCTGTGGCAGCAGATCCCAGGTTCACCCTATCTCAACATGCCGTACCAGCTGCCATCCGCAACCAGCACGCCTTTCGTACTGCCTCCGGCGGACGCACTGAAGAACTTTGTGGGACCCGATGCCATGCTGTGGATGAACGTCATGATGCCTGCGCCCGAACGCTATCAGCTGGGGCCGGGCGACCTGCTGACCCTGCGCTACTGGAGCGAAACACTGGAACCTCGCGAGGTTACTCTGCGCATTGACCAGCAAGGAGCGGTGAACCTGCCGATGGGTGGCAGGGTGGTCGCTCGGGGTCAAACCCTGCAGCAGCTGGAAGAAACGGTGCGCAAAGCGCTCTCGCGCGTCATCCGCAACGTTCAGGTCACACTGACTCTGCGCGAGCTGCGCACGATGACCGTCATCATCGCCGGTGAAGCGTATGCACCCGGCAGCTACCAGATGCCCGCCGTCGCTAACCTGTTCAATGCCCTCTATGCCTGCGGCGGACCCAGCGACAATGGCTCCTTGAGACGCATCCAGTTGAAACGCGCCGATGGCTCGGTGCATACTTTTGACTTCTACCGCTTCCTGTTATACGGCGACGGTAGTCAGGATGTACCGCTTCAGCCAGGCGACGTTATCTTCATCCCTCCTGTGGAGGTGCAGGTGAGCGTATCCGGCGAGGTACATCGTCCGGCGATATATGAACTGCTACCCGAAGAGAGGCTGCGCGATGCTATTGGCTTCGCGGGAGGAGTGAAGCCCTCCGGCGTGGCGCAGCGGGTGGCGGTCACCTCCGTACGCCCCGGCGAGGCACGCCAGCTCATTGACGCCAACCTGCTGGAATCGGGTGAGCAGAACAACCCTCCACTGTATGATGGCGATAGCGTAGAGGTGTACAGCATTCGCCCTGTCTTCGCCAATATCGTGACCATTGACGGCGCGGTAGACCAGCCCGGCAACTACGCACTGACGCCGGGTATGACGGTCGCCGACCTGGTAGAACGGGCGCGGGGTTTACTGGAAGATGCCTATACCGACCGCGCTGACCTCTTCCGTACCAACCCGGACAATACGCAGACGCTCATCCCGGTAGCCCTGGCGCAGGCGCTGCAACGTGATCCGCAGGCGAACGTCCCGCTGCAACGGCGCGACCGGCTCGTGGTGTATGCCATCAAAGACGTGGAATGGATGGGCGACAGGCGCGTGCAGATCAGAGGGGCAGTGCAGAAACAGGGCACTTACTATCGCGCGGACAACATGCGTGTGCAGGATTTGCTGCTGCAGGCGGGCGGCGTGTTGCCAAACGCTTATATCGAGCGTGCTTTCTTGCAGCGACGCAACCCGGACGGCAGCTACGGTCCCCTGCTTGCCATTGACCTGCGCAAGGCGATGCTCAACGACCCTGAGCACAACGTGCCCCTGCAAGACAGGGACATGCTGATGGTGTATACCAGGGAGCAGGCGCAGTTTACTCCTGAAAACGTCGTGACCATAGATGGCGCGGTGCAGTCGCCGGGCACCTATCCGCGCGCGGAGAACATGCGCCTTGCCGACCTCATCAGGCTGGCAGGTGGTCCCCTTCCCGAAGCTGCAACTCGAGTGGAGATAGCCAAAGCGCGCAAGCCAATCGGCACTCCTCCGATAGAAGTTAGGCTGGCAGAAGCACTACAGGGGGTGGAATCGCAGAACCCCTTACTGGAAGATGGGGACGTGGTCACCGTGCGAGCACGCGGTGACTTCCGCCTGAAGCCGTTGACTGTCTACTTGCGCGGCGCGGTCAAGGAGCCCGGTCCCTACACGCTGCAAGCACCTGTGGAGCGGCTCAGCGATATTGTGAAGCGGGCAGGAGGGTTACTGGATACCGCCTATCCGCAAGCTGCTCGCCTGATGCGGCGACCGGATCAGGTGATAAGTGATTTGCAGAAGACGTTAACAGGGCGTATCCTGCAAGTTCTGAAAATTGTGAATGAAGAGGAGTACCGACGTGCTTTAGCCCGTTCCGATGTGGAGCGTGTGCGTTTCGCCGCGGGACTAACACAACCCACCCTTGCAATACCTTCGAGCGCAACGGCGTTGCTGGGGCAATCAGCGTCAAGCACGACCTCCCCTGGTAAAATCGCTGAAGCCGCCTCACTGTTCACGCGCGATCTGGTTTCACAAGCGCGTCCTCTGAAAGAAGAAGACTTGCTGCCTGCGGGCAACGTGCGTATTGACCTGGTGACCGCGCTACAGAAGCCGGGTAGCACGGCAGACGTGGAAGTGCGCGATGGGGACATCATTTACGTCCCCGAGAAACCGACTACGGTAGCGGTTACAGGAGCGGTGGTCGTGCCCTCTGCGGTACTGCATGTGCCGGGCAAGAGCGTTGGATACTACATAGAGTACGCCGGTGGATTTACCTCTGATGCTGCGCGCGACAAGACGCTTGTTATCCGGGCGAACGGAGAGGTGCTCCCCGCACAAAAAGTGCGCACGGTGGAACTGGGAGACATTATCTTCGTGCCCACGCGGGTGATGGCGGAGCGGTTGCATGACCGGCAAGCGGAGATTGACGCGGCAATACGCTCTATCACCACCGGCGCGATTGTATTCCGCCTTATCGAGACGCTGGTGAAGTAAACAGAAAACCCCCTGACCGATTGGTCAGGGGGTTTCATTAGCTCCTGGCGACGTCCTACTCTCCCAGCGGGTTGCCCCGCCAGTACCATCGGCGCTGGAGGGCTTAACGGCCGTGTTCGGGATGGGAACGGGTGTTTCCCCTCCGCCATGGTCACCAGGAAACGTCTGATGTAAGCCACTGGAGAGCTGCACAGGGGTTGGCATCTCGGGCAAAGCGTGAATATGGTCAAGCCCTCGGACTATTAGTACCGCTAGGCTGAACACGTTACCGTGCTTACACCTGCGGCCTATCCACCCGGTTCTCTTCCGGGGTCCTTACCGGGTTATCCCCGTGGGAGGTCTCATCTTGGGGCGTGCTTCGCACTTAGATGCTTTCAGCGCTTATCACGACCCGACATAGCTACCCAGCGTCTGCCCCTGGCGGGACAACTGGTACACCAGAGGTCGGTCCGTCCCGGTCCTCTCGTACTAGGGACAGCCCCCCTCAGACCTCCTGCGCCCACCGCGGATAGGGACCGAACTGTCTCACGACGTTCTGAACCCAGCTCGCGTACCGCTTTAATAGGCGAACAGCCTAACCCTTGGGACCTGCTCCAGCCCCAGGATGCGACGAGCCGACATCGAGGTGCCAAACCTTGCCGTCGCTGTGAGCGCTTGGGCAAGATCAGCCTGTTATCCCCGGGGTAGCTTTTATCCGGTGAACCCTGGCGCGTCCACACGCCACCAGAGGGTCATTAGGCCCGGCTTTCGCCCCTGCTCGACCAGTCGGTCTCACAGTCAGCCTCCCTTATGCCCTTACACTCGACGCGTGATTTCCGACCACGCTGAGGGAAGCTTTGGGCGCCTCCGTTACCTTTTAGGCAACTCTGTTCGTCCAGCCTTCGGCAGCTTATATCTCATTTCAGGTATCAGATACGGCTCTATCAGATCCAGAAACCTTTGCAGGCTCCTACCTGCAATCACGATCTGATACCCTTCCCGCTGCCTACGCAGGTACGCTTCCAGCGCAAACTTTTCGCTCAGCACCTGTGCCAATCTCGCCACATCCTCTCGGCTGAAGCTTTGCGTGTTCAGCACTACTGCTCTGGAGTGGGTGTCCTTAATAGAACCATCATCCATGAACCAGTAGGCTAATCCACGTGGCTTCAGAAGCCGATGGATGATTTTCGGCACTGCCTTGCGACCCTCGCGGTAAAATTGTTGCGCATAGAAGCGGAAGGCTCCATGGCTTATTGTTTGGAACCACCACTTCCCTTCTTTTTTAGGTTGCGGTGGTGTCAACACCCACGCTTGGAAGAGTTCATACAGATGCTGGACATACGGTTGGTGCTTTTCGTTTTGCTCCACTTTCAGACGATAGGTGCGTCCCTCGTTTTGGGTTTCCAGATGTCCATCGCCGAGTAGCAAACCGACCAGCACCTCACGTTGGGTTCGATCCAGCTTCAGCTTTTGCTTGTACTCTTCAATCTCGCGTGAGTGTGCCATGTGACCTTCTCCCCTGCGGGCTGAACGCCTCCAAGAGGCTTCCGGTCGCCCGGAAGTTCAGACTGTCTCACCATCCACTCATCGGGTGGATGCCTGGCGTACAGTCGTTGAGGGGTCACGAAGACTTCCCTGCTGATTGTCCGCACCAGACGCTTTTTCAGTGGCAGCACCACTAGCGCTGGATACTACACCCCTTCACCCAAAGCACGGAGGCACGGCTTGGGGTTAGGAGACGGACTTCCCAGCATATAGCCAGGTTTGCCTCTGACGTTACCGTCAGAGCGCCCCACTCTTGAGGCGACCGCCCCAGTCAAACTACCCGCCTGATACTGTCTCCTCGCCGGATAACGGCTCGGGTTAGCGTCCCAGAATAGTCAGGGTGGTGTTCCATTGGCGCCTTGCGGCTCCCACCTACGCTCTACAGACTACTCCAGAACGCAATACCAGGGTGTAGTAAAGCTCCACGGGGTCTTTCCGTCCTGCGGTGGGTAACCGGCATCTTCACCGGTGCTACAATTTCACCGAGTCTCCCGTTGAGACAGCGCCCAGATCGTTACACCATTCGTGCGGGTCGGAACTTCACCACATCCTCTGTTTCCAGAGGGGGTAGACTATCCCTTTTCCTCGCCGAGTACCCTTAGGAGATCGCGCTTACTGCGCTTGTGCACGCCCGAACTGTTCATCGCGTAAGCGAGTTCGATAATCTCGCGCAGATGTTGTCGGTTCAGGTGCAGGTTCGCGTGCACCTTTTGGCAGATGCTGGCAAAGCGTTCGAAGTCTTCGCGTTTGGCGCCCTGCAGCGGATACCGCTCGAAGTGCGGGATAATTTTCCGCATCAGGTCGCGAATAGACCGAACTTCGTATTTATAGGTTCGGTCGGCTCGGCTGTAGCGGATACCGCCACATCCGAAGAACTTCTGCACGCTTTGCAGCAGGTGCAGGTCTTTCTGGTTGAGCGACAGGCTGAAGGAAGGTCGGGTTTCGATGCCTACCTTCACCCGCTTACGCAGGGTAAAGGTAACGTGGAAGCACGCTTCTCCTTCGCTCAAGCCCGTCACGTACCAGCCGTCCAGTTCGTGCGTGTTTAGCGTCATCCCGCGTCTCCATAGGCCCCACTTCCTTGCTGGTGCAAGGGGCGAGGAACCGGCATTTTGCGCACCCGGTGGGGCGCGCCTCCCCTTTCGGGTCAGTCGTTACGGGGTTCCCTGTGCGGGAACTTCCCTCGGGATTACCCTGCCTGTTGGGGCGAGGGCTTCCCCGATATGAGCCGGTTTAGCGCTGCGCCTTGCGACGTCAGCGGGGCAAGTCCAGACTTACCCGACTAGGAATTTCGCTACCTTAGGACCGTTATAGTTACGGCCGCCATTCACCCGGGCTTCGGTTTGGGGCTTTGGCTTGCGCCGAACCCCTCCCCTTAACCTACGGGCATTGGGCAGGTGTCACCCCCTATACGTCGCCTTTCGGCTTCGCAGAGAGCTGTGTTTTTGGTAAACAGTCGCCTGGGCCCTTTCACTGCGGCCACCTTGCGGTGGCGCCCCTTCTCCCGAAGTTACGGGGCCATTTTGCCTAGTTCCTTAACGGGAGTTCTCTCGCGCGCCTGAGTATCCTCTACTCGCCTACCTGTGTCGGTTTGCGGTACGGGCAGGACAGGCACTCCTTAGAGGTTTTTCTCGTCCGGAGTCTGCCCCACTTCGCCTTGGCCGTAGCCGCGGCTCGTCCCTGGTCAGAGGCTAACGTGCGGCGGATTTGCCTACCGCACACCTCCAGCCAGGGAACGCGGTCAACCAACCCCGCGCTTGGAGCTTTCCCCGGCGTCACCCCATCGTACAAACGCGCCTGCCTGGTCACGGAATATCAACCGTGTGTCCATCGCCTACGGCGTTCGCCCTCGGCTTAGGCCCGACTGACCTCAAGAGGACGAGCCTTCCTTGAGAACCCTTAGGCTTTCGGCGGACGGGATTCTCACCCGTCTTCTCGCTACTCATGCTGGCATTCGCACTTCTGCACGCTCCACCAGTGCTTTCGCTCTGGCTTCGCTGCGTGCAGAACGCTCCCCTACCGCTCTCCTGTGACCAGGAGAGCCCGCCGCTTCGGTAGCACGCTTGAGCCCCCTTACATTATCGGCGCAGAGCCACGTCGACCAGTCAGCTGTTACGCACTGTTTAAAGGATGGCTGCTTCTAAGCCAACCTCCTGGTTGTCTATGTGGCTCCACATCCTTTCACACTTAGCGTGCATTTGGGGACCTTAGCGGGCGGTCTGGGCTGTTTCCCTCTCGACTGCGAAGCTTATCCCCCGCAGTCTCACTGCTGCGCTTCATCTGCCGCCATTCGGAGTTTGGTTGGGTTTGGTAACCTGGTGAGGCCCCTAGCCCATCCAGTGCTCTACCTGCGGCAGAAAACACGCAACGCTGCACCTAAATGCATTTCGGGGAGAACCAGCTATCTCCGCGCTCGATTGGCATTTCACCACACTACCCACAGCTCATCCGAGCCGTCTTCAACCGACACCGGTTCGGGCCTCCACGAGGTCTTACCCCCGCTTCACCCTGGCCATGGGTAGATCGCGCGGTTTCGGGTCTACCGCACGCGACTCAACGCCCTCTTCGGACTCGGTTTCCCTGCGGCTCCGGCACGGAGTGCCTTAACCTTGCCGCGTACGGTAACTCGCCAGCTCATTCTGCAAAAGGTACGCCGTCACCCTACGGATAGGGCTCCGACTGTTTGTAGGCACACGGTTTCAGGTTCTCTTTCACTCCCCTCCCGGGGTGCTTTTCACCTTTCCCTCACGGTACTAGTGCGCTATCGGTGGCAAAGGGTATTTAGCCTTACGCCGTGGTCGGCGCAGATTCGCACAGAGTTCCTCGTGCTCCGTGCTACTTGGGATGCCCACCGGGAGATCGCTCCGTTTTCGCGTACGGGGCTGTCACCCTCTATGGCGTGCCGTTCCAGGCACTTCTGCTAACGGGCGATTTGGTAACTCCCTGCGGGACGGTGCCATCCCGCTGGTGGGTCCCACTACCCCGATAGGGCAACGCTGCCCGCTTGGACACCCTATCGGTTTGGGCTGTTCCCCGTTCGCTCGCCGCTACTAAGGGAATCGCATCTGCTTTCTTTTCCTCCGGGTACTAAGATGTTTCAGTTCCCCGGGTGCCCTCCACACCGCCTATGGATTCAGCGGTGGGTGACCGTCCATTACGACGGCCGGGTTACCCCATTCGGAGACCCTCGGATCACAGCCTGTTTGCGGCTCCCCGAGGCGTTTCGCCGCTGACCGCGTCCTTCATCGGCCCTTTGCCCCAAGGCATCCACCGTGCGCCCTTTGTAGCTTGACCGGCATACTCAGACGCTTTGCCCGGTTTTGATGCCGAACCCCTATGCAACTTTCAAGGTGCTCACATCTTGGGCGGGTTCACGCTGTCCCCCGCCTGCAGGCATCTATTATACCACAGTAGGTGTTGCCTGTCAATGCCTTCGGTGTGGTGGAGGCTAGCGGATTCGAACCGCTGACCTTCTGCGTGCAAAGCAGACGCTCTCCCAGCTGAGCTAAGCCCCCGCGCGATGGTGGGCCTAGATGGACTCGAACCATCGACCTCACCCTTATCAGGGGTGCGCTCTAGCCACCTGAGCTATAGGCCCGCTTCGCGACACAAAGGGGAGGCTGAGGCCTCCCCTTGACGCCACACTCTTTGTCAAGGAGCTTCAGCCACTTCGGACGGTATGTCGAGCAACCTCTCTCATACAGACGCAGTGGCAACCCCTTCAAAACTAGGCAGAGAGCGCCTTGTGGTCCTGCCAGACGCTCGACCTAGAGACCGCGCCTCCGAGGAGGCGGGCGGGTCTCCTTAGAAAGGAGGTGATCCAGCCGCACCTTCCGGTACGGCTACCTTGTTACGACTTAGTCCCCCTTGCCCCCCGCACCCTCGGCCGCTCCCTCCCTTGCGGGTTGGGCCACGGACTTCAGGTGCAGACGACTCAGGTGACTTGACGGGCGGTGTGTACAAGGCCCGGGAACGTATTCACCGCAGCATAGCTGATCTGCGGTTACTAGCGATTCCGGCTTCACGCAGGCGAGTTGCAGCCTGCGATCTGAACTGAGGGCGTATTTTTGGGATTGCCTCCGCCTCGCGGCATCGGAACCCTTTGTTGCGCCCATTGTAGCATGTGTGAGGCCCCAGGCGTAAGCGCCATGCCGACTTGACGTCATCCGCTCCTTCCTCCCGGTTACCCCGGGCAGTCCCCCAAGAGTGCCCGGCATGACCCGATGGCAACATGGGGCGCGGGTTGCGCTCGTTGCGGGACTTAACCCAACACCTCACGGCACGAGCTGACGACAGCCATGCAACAGCTGTGCACACGTCCAGGTTACCCTGGAGGGCCCTGTTTCCAGGACTTGCGTGTGCATGTCAAGCCTGGGTAAGGTTCTTCGGTTAGTATCGAATTAATCCACATGCTCCACCGCTTGTGCGGGCCCCCGTCAATTCCTTTGAGTTTCAACCTTGCGGCCGTACTCCCCAGGCGGAGCGCTTAATGCGTTAGCTACGGCACTGGTGGGGTCGAGACCACCAACACCTAGCGCTCATCGTTTACGGCGTGGACTACCGGGGTATCTAATCCCGTTCGCTCCCCACGCTTTCGCGCCTCAGCGTCAGTAGTAGGCCAGGGAGCCGCCTTCGCCACCGGTGTTCCTCCCGATATCAACGCATTTCACCGCTACACCGGGAATTCCACTCCCCTCTCCTACACTCAAGCCGCGCAGTTTGGGGAGCATTTCCTCGGTTGAGCCGAGGGCTTTAACTCCCCACTTACGCAGCCGCCTACGCGCGCTTTACGCCCAGTAAATCCGGGCAACGCTCGCCCCCTACGTTTTACCGCGGCTGCTGGCACGTAGTTAGCCGGGGCTTATTCGTCCGGTACCGTCAGTGCTTCTTCCCGGACAAAAGCGGTTTACGTCCCGAAGGACTTCATCCCGCACGCGGCGTCGCTGCATCAGGGTTTCCCCCATTGTGCAAGACTCCCGACTGCTGCCTCCCGTAGGAGTCTGGGCCGTGTCTCAGTCCCAGTCCGGCTGGCCGTCCTCTCAGACCAGCTACCCGTCGCCGCCTTGGTAGGCCGTTACCCTACCAACTAGCTGATGGGCCGCAAGCCCCTCCCGAAGCCCCTTGCGGGTTTTACTCATGGAGAGATGCCTCTCCATGGGCACATCCGGTATTAGCAGCCCTTTCGAGCTGTTATCCCGGTCTTCGGGGCAGGTTGCTTACGTGTTACTCGACCGTTCGCCGCTAGGTTCGGAGCCGAAGCTCCTCCCCCCGCTCGACTTGCATGTCGCAGGCACGCCGCTAGCGTTCGCCCTGAGCCAGGATCAAACTCTCCATCGAAAATCTATACCACTACCCATACGGGCAGGGATTTGCGATGGCGTAAAGTCTTCGCCTGGCGTCCGACCTCAAGGCTTCTGCCCTCTGCCTAGTTTTCAAGGTGCTGCCTTTCTCTGACTCGCGGATAATAATATACACCACATCTCCGCGATTTGTCAACGGTTCCAGCAAGATTTTTGGGGAAAATTTTTCCCCTCGCAGAGGCTCTTCGCGCCCTCTGCGCTTGCCACACAGTATTATACCACAGTTTTCGCAAGAGGCAAGGGTACGCCACAAGATTTTTTCTGTGGATTCTACAGCAGCCCCAGGATTATCGTCAAAGCCGATCGCCCACCTCCTCAGGAATGCGCAGGCGAATGAAGTAGCGTACCACGTTCGTCGGTGAGAACACGAAATGCATCTGGTAGTCCGCACTCAGGAACTTTGTGATAGCAGTTGGCGGGGTAAAACTGCCTGTTATCGCCATCCTCAGAGGAAAATGTTCATTCCAGAACTGCTCTATACTATCCGTCTCGTCGGTCCATCCCTGACCGACAAAGCGATACCGCTCCCTCTGAGTGAACGAAGCGCTCAACTGCGGGAACAATAAAGCCGGTTCCGACAGAGAGGTAATCTCGGAGGCATGTACTAGCCCGTAGCCCACTGCCTGCCAGAAGAGCTGTTGTAACGCCAGCGGCAGTGTGTCCACATGCAAAGGCTTGCCTGACAGCAGATTGTGTTGTTGCACGGGAGTCAGGCTTGCCCAAAAGCGCAGGGCTGGGAGGTTGCTTTGCAATATCTCTCCGAACGGTGCCTTATCGAACCGTACCACCAGCAAGTCACATTTCAGCCGTCCCTCCTGTGCTGGGGTCATACTTCTTGCCAGACGGGCATAGTCGTCTAAAGAGATACTTCGCTTTGCGGTACGTTCCTCCAGAGTCTTCAACAGGCTCTCGGCAGGCTCGCTCTGGCGCAACCACCAGTAACGATGATGGCGGAACATCAAAAAGTCATCGTCTATACGCCACCAGCCGAACAGATACGCGCTATCAGCATCTTTCGTCAGGCGGTCTATCCAGTCGCCAACAGTCTTGTCTTCAGCATCCGCGCACATCTGCCCACCGCCGACCGGATACCGAAACGCATCCGCCACGATATGGACCTGTGCGTGGTCAAACAGCCACCCCAGATAGTCCGCCATCGTCTTTCGGTTGTCCACAAAGGGCGAGGGTGTAGTTCTGTTATCTTTTTCGCCTCCTTGTCTCTGGATGGGCTCGCGGCACAGGGGGGAATCTTTCCGAGCCTCCTTCGGCGTCTGCCACTCCTCCCAGCGCCGCCAGAGTGCGCCGAGGTGCGCTTCTTTTCGCTTCATTTCCGACCAGAACACGTCCATCTGGTCACTCGCATAACTTCTACCATCCTCGCTCTGCATCAGGTTCGTTCGTATACGCCCTGCCTCCCAATCCAGGTAGAAGGCAAAGAGATATTGTGTCGAGGGGCTGACCTCGGGCAGCGTATAGCGTTGTCCTTCACGCAACACAGGTGTTCCACCTGGATAAGCCCATTGGGAAAGAATATGGTTACTCAGTTCCTCGCGGGCTTCGCGCCATGATGGGATGTTTTCGGTGATAGGCAGCCACTGCTCACCCCGTATCGTGCTGGCGATAAGCACCTCGCCGTTCCAGAACCTCCGCCAATCTTGAGGGGAAAAACGCTGGCACACTCTGGCGAACAGGTATCGCTGGGGCTGTGCGACATTATGTAGTAGGTTCCTGCGCCGAGATAGGTCCTCCGGCACCTCCTGTGAACGTGCCCAAAGAGAGCCTATCTCCTTATCCAGCTGGACATACTCTCTAACAATCTCCGGGTAATCCCGCTGCGCTATGAGCTCTGCTTCACGGATGAACTGTTGCACTTCCTCGCGCAGAGCAGACTGTTCCTCCAGCAATGCCTGCGCTTCCTCCTGTGCGCTTCGCGCGGACTGTGTCAGCCGATAACCCGTCTTTGTCTGCTGCCAGGAGTAGCCCATGACCTCTGCCATCTTCTGCAGTACTTTCCATGCCGGGCAGTCGCGCACCAGCACGGTCATCTTATCCTCAGAAATGCTCTTCGTGCATTCCAGTGGCACTTCCGTCTGCTTGCCGATCTCGCGGAGAATCTGCGGTATGGGTAGCATCTTTGCGCGAAGGTTTATAGGCAGCTGCAGGCGTGAGTCATCCTCCAGAGGCGAAGAGGCGAGTGAGAAAGTGGTTATCATGCTCAGAGCACAGAACGCCACACAGCGCAACCAGAGGCGCATTTCTATCCTCCTCCCTCCCGAAGTGGTGCGCCGTTTTGTATGGAGTACCTCTTCTCCGAGACAAGTAAACTCTCCTCTGCCTGGCGTATGGGGTGACAGACAAACCTTTCGGTCGGAGCACTGCCTTCCGGCTGTGCTGGATACCACACAGAGAGCAGAGGAGAAAACATGTTACAACTCTATACCCAGAACCCGCGTTACCTGCAGTTCCGCACACGCACCTTCTCTGGCATCTACCGCGAGATTTCCGGCTCCTTCGGTATTCAGGAGATGTACACGTTCGGGCGATGGGTGCGCCAAGTAAGCGGTATGTGCTGCATATCGCCGAAGGCGCGCCGCAGACCACGATTCTGCTGGGCATTCCCGCCGGAACATACCGCCTGATTCGGGAGGAAAAGGTACAATATCTGACCCTGCGAACCCTTCTGTACGCCGAAGACATCGCCCTGCGCGTGGAGAAGCACCCGTAGCCGGCGCTAACCACGCTGGATCTCCTCCTGGCGAGCCAGATAGGGCTCGCCTAATGCTTCCTCGAACTGCTGCAGCCAGTGACGGATATACGCCTCGTCGATGTCCGGATTCTTCAGCCAGATTCGGCGCACATCTTCGAGGTCGCGAGCACGCCCCGCCACCAGCTTCTGTACCACCACATCCTCGACGGAAGCGAAACAAACCTGTACATCGCCCATCGGCACGCGGCGCACCCGTTGCAGCGCCTGTTGTTCGTACTCGCTCTGGGCGAAGATGATATCGATGCGTATCCCTGTGGTTGCCTCACGACAGGGCAACACGAGGGTGCGTCGCACGAAATCGTCGGGGTTTTGCACCAGCACCTGCCAGCCTAAAGCTCCCACCGCTTCCACCACCAAAGGCAACTCCTCCGGTGGCAAACCGACCGTCACCTCCACGTCAGCGGTTCAACGCGGCTCGCCATAAAGCAGCACCGCCTGCCCATCAATCAGCATGTAGGGGATGCTCCGGCGAGCGAACTCACCCGCCACGGCTACCAGCAAGTCACGAAACCTCTCCCGTGCGCTCTGAGCAGGGATGTTATCCAGTGCGTTCTCCTGTGACAACACCCCCAGCAGCCTCGCCTCTTCCCACAGCGACTCTACCAGCTGCAGGTTCCGTTCATAGTCTGCTTTCTGACTGCGGCAAAGCTCGTCTTCCCAGCGTCGCCAGAAGGCAGCGTCGCCAATCATCTCCATCACCCGGTGATGATTGTACCCTGTTTTATCTCGATCGGCGTAGCAGTGGGTAATTGGGCTCTCCTGCGCCGGTATACTGTGCCTGCGTGCTGATAAAGTCCAGAACAAACGCCCAGCGAGGATGTGGCGAGCGATTGGGCGCGGAGTAGTGCAACACCATCCCGTCATGCAGCACCAGGTCTCCCGCTTTTGCCTCCACCACTACCGCTTTCGAAGGGTCTATGCGTGACTCATCCACCGCCAGATGCGATACGCTCTCTGTCCATGTGGTTTCGGTAGTCAGGTTGCCCCATTGATGGCTACCCGGGATGTACTGCATGCACCCGTTTTGGGCACTGGCGTCGTCCAGAGCAATCCACACCGCCACATGGAGGTACGACGCTTTTGGCTCGAAGGGAAAGTAGGGAATGTCCTGATGCCAGGGCTTCTCCACGCCGATATGTGGAGGCTTCAGCAACGCCTTGTCCGCAAAGAACCACACCTCCTCGCCCAGAATGCTGGTGACCAGCGACAGGATGCGCTCGTCGCGGACGAAGGCTGTGACCAGGGGGTTGTTGCCGTACAGGTTCCATATCTTGCGGGCGGCGTAGAGAGGGTCGGGTACACGCACCTTACCTGAAAGCACCGCCGGCTCCAGCTGGATACCGACGCCTTTATAGTGCACCGTGTCGGTTTCGGGTAATTCGCCAGAGCGAAGCATGTCCAGACCGGCACGCAGATACTCTGCCAGAGTGTTTTTGATGGATTGTACCTCCGATTCGGTAAGCACGCCGCGTACCGCCAAGAAACCATCGCGCTCGTACTGCGCCTTCTGTTCGGGAGACAGGCTCATTGTTGCTTCCCTCCTGAGACGGATATGCTTAGTATACACACTTAGTTTAGCAAAGCAATACTCGCATGTCAAGCATGTTCCCATCCCTGCCCAAAAGGAAAAGAGGGTGGAGAGCGCGTATTCCATAATGGGAGGAGTGCTTATGATTCAACGTATCCTTCTGGCAACCGATGGCTCAGAGACCGCGCTGAAGGCAACACGCTGGGCGGCGGAGCTGGCAAAAACATACGGGGCGAAAGTGACCGTGCTCCATGTGGTACATATTCCGGCCGCGCTGGCAGGTTCTACCGTGTTGCCTGGTGGCGCCACCGATGTGGCAGTGGTGACACGCCTGATGGAGCAGGCGGCGGAGGGGGTGATTATGATCACGACACCCCTGCTGGAAGAGGCACAAGTAGAATATAGCACGCGCATCGAGTATGGCCACACCGCCGACACCATCGTACGGGTTGCCAAAGAGGAGCAGGCAGAACTTATCGTGATGGGTTCGCGCGGGCTTACCGACGCCTCGGCACTGTTGCTGGGCAGTGTCTCGCACAAAGTGCTCCACGCCGTGCACGACATACCCGTTCTGGTTGTGCGATGAGGGACGAACACACGCAACGCTGGCAACAACGGTATCGGGAATCCCCTCCACAGCAGATGCCCTGGCACCGCGAGCAACCGGCAGAGACGCTGGTGGAAGCCGTGCGGCGTGGACTGCTGCCCAAAGGCATCACGATAGACCTCGGGTGTGGCACCGGCACCGACCTGATATATCTGGCACAGCAGGGCTATCGTGTCATCGGCGTGGACATCGCCATCGAACCGCTGCGCTTCGCGCGTGAGCGCATCCGCCAGGCGGGGTTGGACATTCCGCTCCTTCAGGCGGACGCTCGTTCCCTGCCCTTCCGCGACGCCACTATCGACCTGATTTGCGACTCCGGCTGCTTCCACTCGTTTGCGCCCGAGATACGCCCCATGTATGCCCGTTCGGTAGCACGGGTGCTGAAGCCGGGTGGCATTTTGTTTATGCGTGAGTTTCACGCTGACCAACCCCAGCCGCCCGAAGGCGGTCCCTATCGTCTGAAACTGGAAGAGTTCTTCGAAGTATTCCCCCCTGACTTTCGCTTTATGAGCGTCGGAGAGGCGTACTATCACGACCTGCCCCCCGACAGGCGACGACTGCACATCGTCCGATTGCAGCGCAGATAGTCTGTTTCGAGGTATAATCGGGCAAATAGGGTGGGAGGCTTGGACGCAAAAAGCGATGCATTTACGCAAACTAGCTCTCTGGTTGCTGGTGCTGCATGCTCTGGTTGCCGCTTTTAGCCTGACCGGTACCTGGGCGATGTATAACCTGTCGCAGATACCAGACTGGGATTACACTGCCCTCACTTTCTGGCTGGGCATTGTCAATGTGCTGACAGGGGTGCTCACTGCACTCTTTTTGATGGGGTATCGCGAAGGCTGGAAACTCACCCTGACTCTGCTGGTGCTGTGCATCGTGCTGGCAGGAGGCATGGAACTGCTGGGCACAACGACCGGCATCCCGTTTGGTTCCTACTCCTACACCGACCTGCTCGGCCCGAAGCTGTTGGGGCACGTTCCCTATCTGATCCCTCTCTCGTGGATGATGATGCTCTATCCCGCCATGATGCTGACCGAAATCTTGCTGAAGCAGGGCCGCTGGCGATCGGTAGTGGCAGGAGCTATCCTGACGATATGGGACTTCGCGATGGACCCGGCGATGACCACGGGCTACGCTTACTGGCAGTGGCATACAGAAGGCGGCTTCTACGGCATGCCCTATATTAACTGGCTGGGGTGGTGGCTGACGGGTACGCTGGTGGCGGCGGCTTTCTGGAAAGTGTTCCCCAACGGGAAAGTGCGGTGGGAACCTCTTGCCCTCGCGCTCTATCTGATACAGGGCGGTTTCATGGCAGGGCTGGCGTGGCTGTATATGCGCCCGATGGCGAGCCTGCTCTGGCTGATAGCAGTGGCGGTGCTGATGTGGCTGGTCTGGAGGCGCGCCTCTCGAGAACTCATGTGGCAAGGAGCAGCTGCGTGAAACAAGTGGCGATCGTGGGTGGGGGTATCGGAGGTCTGGCGGCAGCAGCCCGATTAGCGCATGCAGGCTATCGGGTCACTCTGCTGGAACAGCGTCAGCAGCTGGGTGGGCGCGTCGGCTTGCTGGAATGCGAAGGCTTTCGCTTCGATACGGGACCTACCCTGTTGATGATGCTGGACCCGCTAGAGAAGCTGTTCCGCGACCTGCACCGTCGTCTAGAGGACTACCTACAACCGGTGCTGCTCCTCCCGTCGTATCGCGTCTTCTATGCGGATGGCACGCGCTTCGATTCCTCGCCCTGCATCGCCAGCATGGTGCGCGAAATTGCTCAGAAGATGTCGCCCGCGGAAGTGCCCGGCTACCTGCGTCTGATGGCTGACCTGTCTGCGATGCTACACGACGTAGTGCCCGCGTTCGTGCGCCGCAACTACCGCTCTCCTCTGGACCTGCTTGGCGCCAGGCAAATCGGTCTGCTGGTGAAGCATCGCTTGCTGGCGAACCTGTACCGCCGTATCCGCCATTACACCCGTGACCCTCGCCTGCAGATGCTCTTCACCTTTCAGACCATGTATCTGGGGCTATCGCCCTTGCAGGCGCCCTGGGTGTATAGTATCCTCACTTACATGGAGTCGGGGGAAGGCGTGTGGTTCCCGCGCGGTGGTATGTATCAGCTGGTGCGTGCGCTGGAGACCATTGCGCAGGAGGAAGGTGTGCAGATTCGCAGGGGTGAGCGCGTGGAAGAGGTCCTTGTGCAGGCGGGTCAAGCCAAAGGGGTGCGCCTGAATTCGGGAGAAAGCCTGCACGCGGAGATAGTTGTGCTGAACACAGACGTACCAACCGCCTACGCGAACCTGCTACCCAATACGAAGCCATCCCGCCGCAGGTGGCGCAACTCCTGCAGTGCACTGGTGTTTTGCATCGGATACGAGGGCAAGCTGCCCTCTCTGCTGCACCATAACGTGCACTTTAGCGCGGATTTCGAGCGCAATCTGCACGAGATTTTTGTGCAAAAGGTGGTTCCGCAGGAACCCTCTTTCTACACCTGCCTGTCCGTGCGCACCGAGCCGTCCGATGCCCCCGAGGGCAGTGAAAACCTGTACGTGCTGGTGCCTGTGCCCAACCGTTCGGGGCAGGACGCCTCTGGGATGAAGAACGAAGTACTGGAAAAGGTGCTCAGCCGACTGGAGCGAGAAGCAGGGCTGCGCAGGGACGGTATCCGTTTTGTGCACACCGTCTCCCCCGCCGATTGGGAGGCGATGGGGCTTTGGCAGGGCGCGGCATTCGGATTGAGCCATGACTTTTTCCAGTCCACCTGCTTCCGTCCGTCGAACCGTGCGCCTTTTGAGGGCGTGTACTTCGTGGGCGCAAGCACCGTACCGGGTAACGGCATCCCGATGGTGCTTATCTCGGCGGAACTGCTCCAGCAGCGGATAGAGCAGGAGACCGGTACTCTGCGAGGCAAGGCATAACATGATAGCGCAATGGGTAATGCCCATCCTGCTGGTTCAATGTGTCATCTTGCTGGCAAACCTGTGGCACTGGAAACGGCGAAGAGTGCTACCCATTGCGGGTTCAACGCACCATTTACCCAAGTTGAGTGTCTTGATACCCGTACGCAACGAACGGCATCGGTTACCCCGCCTGGTATGCAGTTTACGCCAGCAGCAGTATACACCGCTGCAGATTATCCTGTGCGACGACGGCTCGGATGACGGCAGCACCGAATGGCTCCGCGACAATCTGCCCATGTATCCTGAGGGCCAAATGTGCTGGTTCGCCGCCCCTCCGAAACCCGACGGCTGGGTGGGCAAAAACTGGGCATGCTACCAGCTGGCAGCACGGGCGGAGGGCGATTGGCTGCTTTTTCTGGATGCTGACCTGCTGTTGCACGAAAAGAGCCTTGCCTCTATAGCACAAACCATAGCCGATATTGGTGAGAACCCATCCTGTATGCTCACCGCGATACCTGCTTTGCGTGCTCGCAACCTGCCGATCGGTTTGTTGAAGGCGATGGTGCCCTTTTCGGTGTTCACTCTGCTCCCTCTACACTTTGCGGAGCGGCATCCCCATCCCGCCTTTGCCTTTGCGAATGGACAGGTTGTTGCCTTTCCGCGAGCCTACTACTTGCAGATACAACCCCATCAGCAGGTACGCTCCGCCATCCTGGAGGATGTGCAGCTGGCTCGCGTGGTGAAAGCCGCAAACGGGAGTGTCTGGATTATGGATGGACGCAGGCTCTTTGAGGTCAGCATGTACGACACGTTCGCACAAGCCGTAGACGGTTTTTCCAAAAACGCCGTGGCAATATGCGGCTCGGTATCGGGAGCGATAGCCGTATCCATTGCTCTGGCGGCAGCATATCTGCTGCCGTTGGCGGAGGCACTGTTGACAGGGGTAACGGTTTGGCACATAGCGCATTATACACTGGGGAGCGTGTTATTCAGCCTCTCCGGTTGGATGGCAGGAATGCCACCCTGGTACGGGCTGTTGTTCCCCATCGGGGTGTGCATTGGGGAAGGGGTGCTCTGGCGTTCCATCGGGTGGTACCAACGAGGAGAGATACGATGGAAAGGACGCACTTACCGCGTGTGTTAGTCTGGACAGGTCAGGTCGTGGTAGACAGGCTCATCTGCTGGAGTGTGCGTTCACACTTCCGAGCCGTGTATGCACGTGTGCTCCATCCGCCTGAAGCGCGTCGTTCCACCATCTTGTTCGCGAACCACCACTACTGGTGGGATGGCTACTTATGCTATCTGTTGGGCAAAACATGGCGATTGCCCATGACGCTGTGGATGGAAGAATGGAGATGGTTTCCGCCATTCTGGGCGCTGGGTGCACTGCCCTACCCAAAGGGTGACACGGTGACCCGGGCGAGTAGCCTGCGTCGTACCCTGCGGCGGATGCTGCATCCGCCGCACGTGTTGCTGTTGTTTCCCGAAGGGGTGATCCACTCGGGATACCACTTATTGCCTTTTGGCAGGTCGTTACACTGGCTGGCTCAGAAGATACCTGATGTGCAGTTATTGCCAGCAGCGATAGCCGTCACCGCGACGACCTACCAGTATCCTCGCGCTTTTATCCATGTGGATACCCCTTTCGAGTGTGCCGAAAGGGCGCCCGACAGGTGGTTGGCAGAGGCGCAAAATCGCATCGCCCAATTAGTCCATGCCCTGCGTGAGGAGGCAGAATGTTGCGACACCCCTGAGAAGGCTTTTCAGGCGGGGTTCCAGTTGCTGATAAGGGGTAAGCCGTCAGTGAACGAACGATGGTGGGCAAGGATGATGCCATGATGGAATCTCATCTCGTTGCAGATTATCGCTACTGCCAGGCGGTACAGCGACGCTTTGGCAAAAGCTACTATTTTGCTACTCGCTTCTTCCCACCTGACCTGCGTCCTCATGTGCACGCGCTCTATGCATTCGTACGCCTGCCCGACCAGGGGGTGGACGAACCGAACAGTACAAGCACCGAGAAAATCGCCCGCTACATCGACCAATACGAACGAACCCTGCAGCGCGCCCTTGCCGGGCAGTGGGTAGAGGAACCGGTGCTGCGCGCCTTCGCGCATACCGCCAAACGGTTCGCGATCCCCGAAAGGTATATGCACGACTTCCTGAACTCCATGCGCCAGGACCTCTACCGCACCCGCTACCGCACCTATTCCGAACTGCAAGAGTATATGTGGGGTAGTGCGGCGGTAGTGGGGGCGATGATGCTGTGCCTGTTCCGTTGCCACCAGGAGTCCGTCTTAGCACCTGCGACGCGCATGGGCGAGGCGATGCAAATGACGAACTTCTTGCGCGATGTCGGTGAAGACTGGCGCAGAGGCAGGATTTACCTGCCGCAGGAAGACATGCAGCGATTCGGCGTGACCGAGCAGGACATCGCGGAAGGCAGGCTCTCTGAGCCGGTTCTCCATCTCCTGCGCTTCGAGATAGAACGCACGCGGAAACTGTATGCGGAAGCGGAAAGAGGCATCCCCCTGCTTCCCTGTGAATACCGCTATCCCGTGCTGTTGGGCAGTCGTCTCTATGCCCGCATTCTAGATCGGATCGAAAGCAACCGCTACGACGTTTTTCGACACAGAGCGCATACCAGTCTGCTGGAGAAGATGCAGATTGCGTGGCAGTGCCGCCAGGAGATAGCCAAACAGAAACCCCTCTCCCGGTGGGAGAGGGGTTCGGGGTGAGGTTCTCGCTCAAGGCATTTCTACACGCACGCGACGGGTAATCGCGCCCTCATCGGTGTTGGTGCGCACGATGAAGATAATGGTGTCACCCGACTTGCGGCTGGAAACGATGCGGTGTACTTCGTCTACGCTGGTTACTCGCTGGCCGTCCACCTGCAGAATCACATCGCCAGCAGCCAACCCTGCATCGTCCGCCGCGCTGCCGGGCACCACCTCGGTAATCACCACGCCCTGCGTATTGCGCGGCAGCTTGTAACGCTCCGCCAGTTCTGGGGTGAGCCTCTCGATACTGATGCCCAGCTTGCGACCGCTCTCCTGCGGCTGCTCCCGCTGGCGCGTCTGCGCATCCACCTCCGGTGCTTCGCCCACTTTCACGCGCACGGTCATCTCGCGCCCGTTACGCACGATTTTCACTGGCACCACAGTACCCGGCTCGGTGCGCGCGACCATATCGCGGAAGTCTACCTCGCCCCGCACCGGCTTGCCGTTATACTCCACCACCACGTCTTCAACCTGGATGCCCGCCTGCGCCGCCGGTGAGCCTTCGGTGACCGAGGTAATCAGCGCACCTTGCTTCACCTTCAGTCGCTGGGCGTCCTCGGGCGTGACATCTGCAGGCATCACGCCGAAGAATCCTCGCACCACTTTACCGCGCGTGATGAGCTGCTCCATCACGAAGCGGGCGGTATTGATGGGCACAGCGAAGCCGATGCCCGCGAAGCTGCCGGTCGGCGACTCGATGGCGGTGTTGATGCCGATTACCTCGCCGCGAATGTTCAACAGGGGACCACCCGAGTTGCCCGGGTTGATAGAGGCGTCCGTCTGGATCAGGTTCGGGTAGTAGCGCTGTCCCTGCGTGAGGCTGCCGATGGACTCGCGTCGGCCGAGTGCGCTGACCACGCCAACGGTCATGGAGTTTTGCTTGTCAAAGGGGCTACCCAGCGCAATCGCCCACTGTCCCACGCGCACCGAATCCGAGTCGCCCAGCTTGGCGGTGGGCAATCCCGTCGCGTTCACTTTGACAACCGCGATGTCGCTGCGGAAGTCGCGCATCACTTTGCCTTCCAGCCTGCGCCCATCGCTCAACGCTACCTCCACGCGGTCTGCTCCGGCAACGACGTGGTCATTGGTCAGGATATAGCCGTCGCTACGCACAATGACGCCAGAACCGACACCCCGCGTGGGAATAGGCACGGTTTCGGGCGCACGACTATCCCTTCGGAAACCAAATGGCAGCGGAATGTCGTCCGGTATCTCCAAGCGCAGGCTGGGCCGGGTGACGGTCTTTCGGGCGTAGATGGTCACCACCGCCGGCGACACCTCTTCCGCCACCCGCACGAACGCGCTTTCCATCGCCTCTGCCGCGCTGAGCGCCTCCGCTTTGGAGACGCTGGCTGTCGCAGACACGGTGCGCATGCCACCCTGTGCCAGGGTAATCACCGGCTTCTGAAAAGCGGTTCCGAGGAACGCACCCAACGCCACACTGAACAGAATCATCAGAGTAAAGACCCATGCACGAGGCTGAGCCCTCATTGTTGACATCCCTCCTTGTTTCTCTGAGATGGGGGTTAAGGCGAAGGCGTATCTGGTCGCCCTCGCCGTTTTATCTCACCGATAATATCGGACGGAGACCAGAGAAGCCCGGTTATCGTACGGGTATAGCGGGATCTCTGCCGGTACGTAGGGTTGCTGACGAAGATGCAGTTTGCCAGAGAGGTAAGCATCCAGCGTAGCATGGTCTATCTCGCTGGCTATTCCTGCCGCAGCAGCAATGTCCTGTTGTGACGACGAACGCGCTTGTATGCCGAAGTACCACACCCCTAAAGTCATCGCTCCCAGCGCAGCCGCCAGTGCCAGCGGACGCACCAGCTGCCTGGGCAGAAGGAAGCGCCACCTGTCCGCGGGGGCAGTCGTACGCAGCACACTCTCCACCAGACGTTCTTCGAGAGAAGCAGACGGAGCCACAACAGGCATTTCACTGAGCAGGCGCTTGACCTGCAGAAGGGTCAGATATTCACGTCGACACTCCGGGCATCCATCCAGGTGCCTCTGGATAGCAAGCATATCGACACCCGGCAGCTCTCTATCGATGTAACAAGAGAGCAAATTCTGCACTTTACCGCAGTTCATCATTCGGTCACCTCTCCACGCGCTTTGGCTTGTTGGTACGCTTCGATGCGTTGGCGAAGAAATCGCCTGCCGCGATGCAAGCGCGAGCGTACAGTGCCCAACGAGCAACGCATCGCCTCGGCAATCTCCTCGTACGATAACCCCTGGATGTCTGCCAGTACCACCGTCGTGCGAAAATCGGGCGGCAGAGCATCCAGAGCGCGCTGGATATAGTCCTCCAACTCCTCCGACATCACGATGGTTTCGGGATTCGAGGCTGCGTCGGGTATCTCTAGCTGTACATCCCTGTCTGAGTCCTGAATATGGAGCGGTTGGTCCAATGACTGCACTTGGAGCTTCGGTCGCCGACGCAGCATGTCGATAAAGGCATTATTGACGATGCGATACATCCAGTTTTCAAAAGGCATGTCCCGATTGTACCGGTCAAAGAACCGGAACGCCCGGATAAACGCCTCCTGGGTCAGGTCTTCCGCATCGTCTCTGTTGCCGGTCAGGCGGTAGGCGATGTTGAACACCGTCCGATGGTGACGGCGCATAAGCGTTTCAAACTCTGCTCGCGTATCTTGCCAGCCGGCGGCTGCCTCTTTCGTCCATTCCATTCCGGGTTGTCCTCCTGTTGCTTATTACGCTTGCGGTGCTGACGTCGGTTCCCATTCATTAGACTCACCGCCGCGGTTTTCGTTTCCGCGGCGGTGTGGTCTTCATTCCTCTTGGGGCGCAGGTATCGGTTCCAGAAGCATCTCTTTGGTGTAAATGAAGTCACTGCGGTGATAGTCGGCAAGTTCATAGTCGTCGCGCAGCACAATCGCACCTGTTGGACACGCTTCCTGACAGTAGCCGCAGAAGATACAGCGCAACATGTTGATTTCGTAGCGTGTGGCGTATCGCTCTCCGGGTGAATATCGGTTCTCATCGGTGTTCTCAGCCGCTTCCACGTAGATACAGCGTGCCGGACAAGCACCGGCGCACAGAGAACAGCCGATGCATCGCTCCAGCCCGTTATCGTAGCGACGCAGGACATGCCGCCAGCGCGTGCGGGGGTACATCGGTCGCTTCTGTTCCGGATACTCCACCGTAATGGGCTCCTGGAAAGGAGGCTGGTGCCGGAAGGTGATGCTCAGCCCCTGCGCCAGGGGAAGCACCGTCTTCACAAATCGCTTTGCCACCTGGGTAATCATTCGACGGACACCTCCTCCTGCTTGCGGGGGATCAGTTCGAGAATCATCCCCCGGTGTTGCTGGCGTATCTTGCGCTGCAGCTGTAACAGACCATAGAGCAAGGCGTCCGGCGAGGGTGGACAACCGGGCACGTAGACGTCCACCGGCACAATCTGGTCTACCCCCTGCAGAATCGCGTAGTTATTGAAGACGCCACCACAGGAGGCGCACGCTCCCATCGAAATGACCCACTTGGGGTTGGGCATCTGGTCGTACAGCTGGCGCAGGACAGGTCCCATCTTCTTGGATACTCGCCCCGCCACAATCATCACATCCGCCTGCCTTGGGCTGGGGCGAAAGACCTCCGAGCCGAAGCGAGAGATGTCGAATCGTGCAGATACGGTAGACATCATCTCAATCGCGCAGCACGCCAGCCCAAAGGTGAGCGGCCACAGGCTGTTCACCCGCCCCCAGCGCACCAGGTCCTCCAGCTTCGCCAGCAGGATGTTCCCCTGCTGCTGCAAACCGGGCATCTGCGGGGTGGTGGAATCGTGCGCGGATATCTCCACAATGCGCTTCGCCATGGTTGCACTCCTTCGCTGCTAAGCTTAGCTAGATTATACCTCCGTTTGCAACTAAAAAGGTAAGGCTTGCCCCACACCCTGTGCCAGCGCTTTGCGATATACCACGTGCGCCACCGCGACGTCCTCCAGAGCCACGCCCAGGCTCTTAAACAGCGTCACTTCAGCAGGGTCAGTGCGCCCCGGAGCACGCCCGGCGACGATGTCCGCCAGTTCCAGCACCTGTCGCCAGTTCAGCTTGCGCGCCTCGACGGCGGTGATGATCTCGCCCGATTCCACCTTCGCCTGCTCGCGGTCGTCCACCGCCACCGTCTGGCATCGTGAGAACACGCTCACATCCAGTTCCCGGCGCGAGAAAGCATTTGCCCCGATGGCGTTGACGTGTGTGCCGTCGTCCAGCCACTCCCCGAACAATACAGGTTCGCGTGCTGTGGTGGCGCACACCACAACGGCACTTCCCCGCGTAGCCTCTTCGGCGGTATCCGCCGGCACCACCGAAACGCCCAATCTCTGGCTCATCATCTCGGCGAACTGCTCACGCCTTTCCGGATGGCGCGAGTATACCTTCACGCGGGCAATGGGGCGCACCGCACATATCGCTTCCACCTGCGTCTGAGCCTGCCAGCCTGCACCGAGAATGCCCAGCGTGCGGGCATCGTGTCTCGCCATATACCGCGTAGCCACCCCCGATGCCGCTCCTGTGCGCATTTGTCCCAGCCGGTCGGCTTCCATCAAGCACAACAGGTTGCCGTTGTCGGCGTCGTAGAGGAAGAAGAGGAAGCGCGTCTTGGGGGCAAAGGAGGCATACGCCTTGAAGCCGAACACGCCTTCGCTGAGCACCGCCGCGCTCATGATGTGGAACACGCCATCAGGCAAATAGAGACGCTGGCGCGGGTTGTTGAGCACTTCCGCCTGTCCTTCTGCAGCGAAAGCCCGCTCTACCGCGTCCAGCGCCTCAGGCATCGTCAGTAAACTGCTCACCTGGGCTTCTGTCAGGAAGAACGCCATCGTCCATTCTCCTCTGTGGATACTGTGCGCCTATTCGCGTTCCTCCATCGGCACCCACAGCAGGTTGCGTGGTCCCACGTACTCCGCACGCGGGCGAATCAGGCGGTTGTCCGCCATCTGCTCCATAACGTGCGCTGTCCAGCCAACAATGCGGCTGCTCGCGAAGAGGGGTGTGAACATGTCAATAGGAATGCCCAGCATGTACTGTACCGACGCGGAGTAGAAATCCACGTTGCAGTAGAGCCCTTTCTCGCGCAGCATCACCTCTTCCACTTTCTCGGAGATGAGGTACCACTTGAGATTGTTCTGACGCTCGCCGAGTTCGCGTGAGAGTCGTTTCAGGTGTTTGGCGCGTGGGTCCTCCGTCTTGTACACCCGATGCCCGAACCCCATCACGCGCTGCTTTTGCATCAGCAACCCCTTCACATAGTCCTCCGCACGAGAGACATCACCGATGTCAATCAGCATGCGCATGACGCGTTCGTTTGCCCCACCATGTAAGGGACCCGCCAGGGCACCGATTGCCCCGACCACCGCCGAATACATGTCCGAAAGCGTGGAGGTAATCACGCGAGCGGTGAAGGTGGAAGCGTTGAATTCATGGTCTGCCTGCAGAATCAGCGCAACCTCCATCGCACGCACGCTCAGCTCGTCGGGTACCGTGCCCTTCAGGGTGTAGAGATAGTTTGCCGCATGGCTCAGTTCAGGATTGTTCTTCAGAGGCAGTTCACCATTCCGAATGCGCTCGATGGAGGTGATAATCGTCGGGATGCGTGCCGCGAGACGAATTGCTTTGCGCAGGTTCGCTTCGGGCGAATTATCGCTCGCATCTGGGTCATACAAAGCCAGCGCGGAAACGACCGTGCGCAACAGATGCATCGGATTGGCACGCGGAGGCAAATCAAATAACAACTTCATCACCTGTACCGGCAACTCCCTGTTGGCTACCAGCTGCTCCCTCAACTGTTCATACTCTGTCTTATTGGGGAGCTTGCCATACCACAGCAGGTAGATCACTTCCTCGAAAGTAGCATACTGTGCCAGGTCATCGATGTCATAGCCGCGGTAAATTAACTGTCCCGTCTGACCATTGACATCACAAATGGAAGAGACCCCGGCAACGACATCTTCCAACCCTTTTGCAGCAATCATGGTGCCTATCTCCTGTCCACGTAGTACCTCACGCATTTTATTTCGCGAGGCAATGAATACTATGAGGATTGTACATTTTTTGTTTCCGGAAGTCAACCATCTTGCGCTGGCTGGGACTACACATCCTCTGGCTGCAACGGTTGCTCGCAGTCGATACCCACACCATACTCCAGCTTCAAAGGGGGCTGCGAAGCACCGGGCTGGCTCCACCGGCAGTTATCGCGGGCAAAAGGCAACCCCTCCGGATAGGTATCCTTGCCTCCCGTATCACAGAACAGTCCCAGACAGATGGCTCGCTCGCGCAGAGTACCTCGTGCGCCGATGCTGCTGCGCCCCAGAGTGAGGGAGGGCTGCACCTCGTAACGGTCATCCCCGGAAGCGTCCCAGAAGATACCGATGCCGTTGGCATTGCCGCCACCCAGGCTCAGGTTCGGGGCGCGATAGACATCATGACCGCCGAGTTCTACCAGCCAGCCGAGTGAGAAATCGTGCCCTGCCCCCTGCGCCATGTTCATCGTCGCGGTGTAACGGTCGTTGCCGCCCGCGTCTTCCAGAACACCTACCGCGAAGTGCGCCGACGCCCCCTGTACATACCAGATACCCTCGTACACATCGTCGCCGCCGCCATCAGAGAGAATACCCAGCCCGTACCAGTATCCCACACCCTGCCCGAACACTCCACAGCTATAGCGATCATTGCCCGTGCCGTCTACCAGTATGCCAATACCCCCCGCCAGCGAGTGTCCATCGGTGTAGTCCGCACGCCTTCCGTAGCCCGTGCCCTGGGCGAGGCTCACATTGTGTTTGTCCGTCTGGGGGGAGGGGAAATCGAGGGTCTGGTCATCAGCGATGTAGGTGTCATCACCTTCTACATCCAGCAATAACCCGTAGCCCTTGGTGCTGCCGTAGCCCTGTGACGTACTGAAGCAGTGGTAACGGTCGTTCCCCGCACGGTCCACGCACAGACCGATGCCCCAGTCCGCGCTACCCTGACCGTTGACGTAACATTCGTACCGGTCATCGCCTGCGTTGTCGGTGAGTGCGCCCACACCGAAGACCGCCCCGCCCTGCGTGATCGCCAGTGAGCGGTAGAGGTCGTCACCCTCCATGTCCAGCACGAAGGCATAGCCCATCACCGCTCCGCCGATGCAGGGCGACACCCGTCGCGTTTTGCGGTCGGACACTTCTGCGACGCCGCGCGAAGCCATCGCAGAATCCTGCAGGTAGCGGTCGTTGCCCTTCAGGTCGATCACTACCGTTATCGGATGGTCAGCAGAAAGTGTGCCTCCTGCCTCCAGATAGGTATCGTTGCCACTGGTATCCACAATGAGCAGATACTTCTGACGGTTGTAGGTATCCGCCCTGCCGTCATGGAGCGCGACGATGCCGTATGGGGTGGGGATATCCACGCGGAAGCCGTCGGATATCGGGGTTTTGCGCAGCTCCGTCGCTACCCGCTCCGAGACCAGCATCAGGTCGTGCGCGCCTGCGAACAACGCTTTCAAATCCACCGTTCGTACCAGGCGCCAGTAAGCGGTGTGGGATATATCCTGCAGTTTCTCCGATTCAGAAGGGGGCGGACACAGCATTTCGAAAAGAGATTGCGCGTCGCTTTGCGCAAAGGCATCCCGAAAGGCGAGGTCGCGCCAGCGGCGTGCCTCCACCGTTGCCAGCAGCAGGTATGCCACCGGCTTCTGTACCTGCATCGGCACAGCGGCGAGCTGCCCTACCCATGCCGCTTTTTCGGGCATCTTCTGTCCCGCAGCGCGATAAATCGCCGCCACTGCCTGATATAGAGGCTGACGGACCCCGTCTGCTTCACGTTTCAACGCTTCGGTCGGGTCGCCAATCAGCGTGCGGCGCGTGCCTTCCGACAGACGCAGGCTGGCAGTAGAGGTCAGGCTGGCTACGTTGCCTGCGTTTTGCAGACAATCCTGCCGCAGCGTTCGCACCACAAACGGCACGCGCCAGGGATCCAGGTGTACACTATCGAAGAAGGGTAATCGGTATTCGCCGCCGCCATACAGCTGCAGGTCCAGCGGGTTGAAACGCGCCGTGTGTTTGGTCAAGCCGACCTGCGCCAGAGCCTGTTCGAAGGCATCACCATCGCCCCAGGCAGGCAGGAACAGACACACGATAACGAATAAGGTATACACCAAAACGCGCATGGTTTTCCTCACCACTGCGTTCCTCTTTCTGGGAGACGGGGAGAATGTCCTGCCTGCAGATAGCGATACGAACGGGGCGACAGCAGGACGCCCCGGCACTGGCACGGCTCTATGTGGAGGCGTTCGGCTCCAAAATCGCATGGGCTTTTGGTAAACACGCGGACAGGATGGCAGACCTCGTCGCTGACCTGCTGCTGCACGATCAGATGCGCCTGAGTGAAACGCTGGTCGCGGAAGTGGAAGGTCAGGTGGCGGGTATGGCAGTGCTACGGCGCGACCACACGCACCGCCCAAGCTGGCGCAAGGTGTGGAGGCTTGCCCGGCGTCACGTACGGGGATGGCGAGTGCTGACGACGACGTTTATCATGAGCGCGATGTGCAGCAACCTGTGCACGCCCACCCGTTCGTACCTGGAATCGCTGGCGGTGGATGCACGCTATCGCGGACAGGGTATCGGCACGCTGTTGCTGGAACGCTGCTTGGAGGAGTCGCGCCAGGCGGGCAAAAGGGAGATATCCCTGCATGTGGTGGATACCAATCCCCGCGCGAAGCAGCTGTATGAACGGATGGGCTTCCGTACGGTGCGCACCGAACGCTTGGGGTGGTTTGCCTCACGCTGGATGGGCTTCAGCGCACAGTACTTCATGGTGCGCCCGCTGTAAGAGGGTGGGTAGCGCCTGATTTCAGAAAAAACTTTCTGGCTCGAAAAACTTTTGACACATACTGCACCCAAGCCGTATAATACAGACAAGCTTATGTAACAAGCAATTCACGAAGGGAGGTTCTTCAAGATGTCTTGCAAATCGCGCTTTTCTACCCCACCCTTATCGCCTGGGCAGTTTTCAGTCTGTGCTTGCTGCCGTCTCCCCTGCAAGCGCAAGACCTGCACATCACCCTGCTCAACGGCGACTGCGACGGCGATAACGAAGTGACCCTCTTGGACTTCGGCATCGTGGTGAACGCTTTCGGGAGCACACCGAATGACCCCAACTGGGACCCCCGCGCCGATTTGGACGGTGATTTGGAAGTGACGCTGTACGATTACGGCATCGTGGTGCGCAATTTCGGTGCAGTGGGTGCGGAGCCGTTTGACCCCGCGTTGCCCAGACAGCCTGCACCGAGTGAGGGGTATGAGATACGAGGGATGCTCAAACTACAAGAATGGAGAGGAATACCTCTCACTGTGCGCTTGGAGGCTTACAAGCAAAGCGCCTTCCAACCAGTCGTGTACTGCAGAGAGTTTGTAGTAGACGAAGAAAGCTTGTTCACTTTGCACTTGCCAGACACCGGCCCATGGGATGTACTGGCGCAGGTTACCTCAGGAAATAGCGGTTTCCTGCGCTTGAGACCGGTACATCCTCGAGGCTACGGAAAGGGCAGTCCTATACAGGTTACTGTCCTCGAGCCGCCGACGCACGAGCTGTTTAGCTTCTTTTACACACCAATAACCCTTCGCCTCAGAGTCGTTGACTATGATGAGGTTTTTATTGTGTCAGCCGACGGCACTGCGCGTTTTGTCAACCAAGAACGTGAACGGTCAAATAACTTTCGTGTTTTCTGGCACGTCTTGGAAGGCGGTGGCGAAGTGGACCCCCGCCCAAGCTCTGACTTTATAGCAGACTACTACCCTGATATCTTTGATGAATTTTCGCAGCAAGTGCGCATCCAATGTACAGTGTTCGATTGGAGTAACGTCCCGGCTCGTCGCGATGCACCTGTGTCCGTAACCATCGACCTGACCCTGCTGAAGGTTCCAACTATCCGCACTATCGCAGGCCATTCGGTTGGCGTCGGGGGAACTACCAGTGCTTCACTGGTGACCTCCGGTTTCCATCCTGGGGATTCTGTTTACTTTGCGTGGGTGGTCGATACAACCCCTACGTTACCTTGGTACCTGCGATATGTGGAGTGGCTGCAAATGCCGTGGAATGGGAGGTTGTGGGGGGACCCTAGGGGCAGACTATTTGACACATTTCCCATATCGCCGGACGAGGAGCATCGGCGTGTGGAGATAGAAGTGAGAGCGACCTTTGCCTCTCCCTACCCAGACCCCTGGCTTGGTTTCCAAAACACCAAGTCCCGTTCACGAGCAGTCACTTTTGCACTCGACCGCAATGACGAGATAGAAGATTTCACGCGAGGCTATTCGGCAGACGGTCTGTGGAATCCACCGAACTGGTTCGACAACCGACCAGGGCATTGGGGAGCGGTTATCCCCAGATTCAACGAGATAGACGCCAGCCTGGAGAACGGCTACATCGTCTATTATGCACCTGTCCCATTTATGGGTCTGGGGGGTGTGTCGGCAGTGTTTGATTGGAAAGGAGAATGGGCACCGGGATCGCGCCGATATCAAGAAAGCTGGCGCGGTCGCATCTACCTCTTTGGTTTGAACATACTCGCAGCCCATGAAAACGCTCCCGCAGCCACCAAGAAGCCAGCCTACGGTTTGATTGCCTCTGGTATCGACTGGCTGGCAACTGTGGTGGCGCATGAATTTGCCCATCGTGACCTATGGCTTGCCTCATGGAGAGGTTTCTCGGCAGAGCACATCGAGTGGTTTGGGGAATGGCGCCCCTTTAACAAGAGGGCAAGGTTTTGGGATCCTAACAGGAAAGTTTGGGAGTACTATGACAAGGACGAAGATGGCGTTCCTGGCGATTTCGAAAGCGCGCATCGTTCCCTCGGTTTTCATCCTGAAGACCCCTATGCAATAGAGCGATGGTGGTTGTATGGCAGGAAATCTCCAGGGCCAGAAGTGTGTACAACTATCGACTTAGAGATGTTCGCACAGCTGTATGGAGAATGGAATGGTTACACTATCGGCAGTCTAGATGTTCAGGACTGGTCGGAGAACGGCCGGCAGGATTATTAGATCAACATGCATTATGCACACGAGGAGGGACTGAAGGTGAAGACATATTGGGTATGGGTACCTGCGGTCGCACTGATGTGCGCAGATATGCACGCGTCACAGTCTCCCCTTAAGGTGCGGGATAAGCTGGCGTTGCCAGCCTTCATCCTGCGCTCGACCCCGAAGCAGTGGATAGAGATATACCATCTTTCCGAAAGTAGCCCTTCTGCTCTGCTATTGTATCTGGACGATCATTTGCTGGCACAGAAAGTGCTGGGCAATGACACGGAAGCGGAGCAATTTCGCTGGTACGTTTTACAACGCATCGGTGACGTAGCCCCTCCCGGCTGGATACCTCGTTTGGAGGAATACCTCTCAGAGTGCGAAGAGCGAGCTGCACGAGCTGTAGAACACGAGCGGCAAATTTTCGAGGAGAGAGCTGACGATATCCGCCTGACTATCGAGCGCATTCGCCTCCGCTCTAAGGGCAGGGATGACTATGTGCGTGCGATGATAGAGTGGGTGCAATCGCCCGACCCGCTGCCGATGATGCCCTTGCGGGAGAAAGGGCTCCTTTGGCGACGCATGTGGTATGGGGCGCGTGCCTTGGGTATCTTGCAAGCACGCGAGGGAGTACCAGCGTTAGCGGAGCGGTGTGAGCAGCAGGTCGCCAGTTTTATCGGTATAGACGGCTTCTACGCACGTGCTCTGGCTCGCATTGGTGACCAGCGCAGTTTGAAAGTACTGAAAGAGTACCTTGCGAAGTTTATCCCGTGGCCCCCTAATATGTGTAGTATCATGCCTCTGGAGCCGGGCGAGCCAGACCCGGTCTGGGCATACTGGCAGATGCGTACCGAAGGGATGAGCCTGGAACAGGCGATATGGGAGGTTATCCGCACCTGCGAGAGAGAGGTGAAGGTCTTTCGGCATGACCCCCCGATCACTCTACCATGGGGGACTCAGGCTTCCGAGTCTCGTTTTGTAACAAGACTATACTATGATGAGATACTGGAATACATCGGCAAGCCTGCGGTTCCAGCTCTCATCAGGGTGCTAGAAGATCCGAAAAGTTCTGTAGAGGCGATCAGCCTGGCATTAGCGATTTTGCCCAGGCTGCAGGCAGTAGAGGCGATACAAGCGATACGGAAATGGCTGCATAGTCCCTTCAGGACAGATGCCGCGTCCGCTCTGGGGACGCTAAGAGCAAGGGAAGCGGTCGATGATTTGATAGCCGTGCTTCAGCATGACAGCAGACCCTCGTTTAAGCAGACCGCGATTGAGGCTCTGGAGAAGATTGGTGACCCCCGCGCTGAGCCCCTGCTACTCTCAATGGCAACAGAGGATGCTGATGAAAACATCCGCTTTGTTGCCGTTAATGCTCTGGCTACGGTGGGTTCGTCTGCCACGATCCCCGTGCTGGAAGAAAGACTTCAGAGCGAGCCGGTAGATGCGGTCAAGGCTCGGATCCGAATAACACTTGAGGCGCTGCGGCGAAAGGCACGGTGAAAGATAACCCCTTGCAATGAGGTTCCAGGGGAGGAGAAAAGGAGGATACCATGAACGTACGGTGGATACTCGTATGTCTCTTGCTGATGGCAGCTTGCGCAGGGCGTGCAGACCTGCCTCCGCTCAAGCAACAACTGCGAATGCCCGCGATGGTGCTGCTTAAGACGCCCGAGAGTTGGATACAACTGTATCGTCTTTCCCAGCGCTCGCCACAACCCCTGTTAGACGTGCTGGAACAGTATCTGCAGGCGTGTGAAAGAGGGGAATACTTAGAATGGATTGAGCAGAGGGGTGAAGACGACTGGCCCACCCGCAGGGCGTATGTGTTGATGCGTCTGGGAGATATCGGCGGGGAGGAAGCCATCGCCGCGCTGCAGCGTTTCCTGGAGCACCGTTTGCAACAGGGTGACCTGTATGCGCTGTGGGACTCTATCGCCGCTCGGGTAACCATCGAGCGGATACAGGCGCGTCTGAAAGGGCGGGATGCGTACATCGCCGAGATGATCCGTTGGGCACGAGGCGATTTCACCCCGTGGCAGGAGCAGCGCCTGACGCGGTGGAACCGGTTATCGGAGATCCAAGCCAATGTGGAGACACCCTACCGCAAAGATATGGCTGTGCGCGTGTTAGGCATGCTCAAAGCGCGTGAGGCGGTTCCCACGTTGCTGGAACTGTGTGAGAAGGCGGAGGTATGGTGGGGAGCACATCAGGCTCTGGCGGAAATCGGCGACAAGCGTGCGCTGGAGGTTATCGGCAGAGGGCTGCGCACTCTGGACCCTGCAAGAGCACTAGACCTCCTGCCCTTGGAGCCCGGGCAGGTCGACCCTGCGTGGGCATACTGGCAGATGCGTACGAAAGGGATGAACCTGGAGCAGACAGTGAACACGATGGTCAACGCGCTGGCGGGCAACGACGCGCGTCAGGGTGTGGTGGAGATACTGACCCTCATGGGAAGACCGGTCGTGCCCTATCTGCTCAAGGCGATGGTTCAGCCTCCGGGACCCGATGTGGACATCGCGCAATCCGAAGTCATCGAAGTGTTGGGCAACCTGCGCGCCGCAGAGGCGGTAGAGCCGCTGCGCCAGTTGCTTCGTGAAGCCCCTTCCCGTGCCGTCAGAATGGCGTGTGCCTGGGCTCTGGGCAAAATCGGAGACCCTTGCGCCATACCCGACCTTGTCGTGCTATTGGGGGAGGAGGACCTGTCGTCTCGAGCGGAGGCGATCATGGCACTGGGTGAGATGAAACACCCTGAGGCGATACCTCCTTTATTGAAGGTGCTTCGTGAGCATCCTGACGAAGCCACCCGCACCCATGCAGTGCGTGCTCTGGAGTCATCGGGGATGCGGTGGCTGGTGCCGATACTGGAGTATCAGCGGATGGTGGAGAGGTCGCCGCTGGTACAAGAGTATCTGGAGGGGGCAATTATCACGCTGAAGCAGAGCAGGCGATAAAAGCAGGAAGGTGCGCTCGCTCGTGGGGCGAGTGGAACCACTACCGCGGACGCCAGTTCCACTACGCCCTCGGGTGGTGCTTCCTGTACACTTCGCGCAGGTGGTCGATGCTCACCCGCGTGTAGATTTGAGTGGTGTTGATGCTGGCATGTCCCAGCATCTCCTGCACCGCACGCAGGTCTGCCCCACCCTGCAACAGATGCACCGCAAACGAGTGGCGCAGGGTGTGCGGGCTCACGGGTCGGGAGATACCTGCCTTCTGCGCATACTGCTTCAGGCGCAGCCAGAACTGCGTGCGAGAGAGCGGAGTGCCGCGCTCGCTGAGGAAAAGGTAGTCCTCGCTACGCTTGCCCAGCAGTTTGGGACGGGCGAGGCGCAGATAGTCCTGCAACGCGGATAGGGCTCCATCCCCAAAGGGCACCCATCGCTCTTTCGCCCGCTTGCCGAACACGCGCACAAAGCCCTCGTGCAGATCGATGTCCTGCAGGCGCAAGCCCACGACCTCGGACACACGCAACCCCGCTGCATATGCCAGCTCCAGCATCGCCCTGTCGCGCAGCCCGAGGGGTGTTCGGGTATCGGGTTGTGCGAGAAGGCTTTCCACCTCCTGGAGGGAAAGGGCGCTGGGTAGCTTGCGGGGAAGACGGAAAGTGGCGACGGAGGGAACCGTTTCCTCAGGGAGCATACCCTCCTGCCGCAAAAAGCGGGCAAGCGCGCGCGCCGCGCACAGCTTGCGTTCGATGCTCACCTCCGCCAACCCCCGTTGACGCAGGTGCTGGGCGAAACTCAGCAAGCCATTTTCCCCCAGAGCGTCGTGCAAAGAGTAGCCACGCTGACGGGCGAACTCAGCGAGCTGGCGCAGATCACGCGAGTAAGCGTCCTGCGTGTGGGCAGAAGCTCCTCGCTCCACACGCAGGTAGTGCAGAAACCGGGTAACGTATTCGTTCATCGAGGTTTGGGCGACCCCACGCGGGGCTGAGGGTTCCTGATAATGCCCAGCGCCCAGCGGATGCCTCCGAGCATGTGCTGCTTATACCATTCGCTCTCAATGACATCCTCGCGGTGTCCCAGGCCGGTGTAGAATACACGTCCCTTGCCGTAGGGTTTGCACCAAATCAGCAGGTAGTCGCCCGGCTGTCCAGCCTGTGGGTGACCATCATTCGGATGTTTATCCATCGATCCGAGCACATGCAGTTTGGCGCGGTCGTTGTTTTTGAACTCGTAGATTTCGTCGAACACCTTGAAGCGCGGAGCGAGATGCACCATCGCGGGGTGCTTGGCGTCTTCTACGATGACCTCCACTTCGCACTGTGCGCCATGCGTCAGGAACTCACCACCTATCATCTCGATGAAGCGGGGCTCATCGTGGTAAGTGTCCGCCGCCGCATGCAGACCAATAACCGCCTTCCCCGACTTCACCCAGTCCAGAAACGCCTGCAGGTCCGGGATGCCGATGTTGCCTGTGGTATTGGAGAAAATCACACCATCGTACTGCTTCAGCCCCTCCGGCGACATCATCCGCTTGACGTCCTCGGCGGTGCGGCAGTACTCTACGGTAAACTGCCCTGACTTGTCTGCCAGCTCGGCGATGACCTTGTCGAAGCTTCGGATAGCCCCCTCGTGGCGAAAGCCGGCGGTGTGCGATACCACCAGCAGGCGTTTTTTGGCGCGGGCAGCCGCGCCCGATCGTTGCGCCTCCGCAGACGCACCGACAAGCACCACGGCGCCACAAAGCAACAGTAGCCACCACGTTCCGTTCATATTCTGCCTCCTTGTGAACGATATGCCTCTGTACGCTTTTGGGCACACGCGGGTAGAAGTCCTGCAAAGCGATACCCTCTCGATCCCCGTAAAAGTACCAGTTGCATACTGTTACAGGATGGGATAGAATCGGGCAAATCTCTGAAACCATTTCGGAAAGGAGGACACATCTGTGAAAAGGATTGCAGGAATGCTGGTGGCGGCACTCACGTTGCTGCTCCTAGTGGAAGCCTCCGCGCAGGTTCGCATCTATGACACCATCTACTCCGCGGACGGTAGCACCACTGATCTCACCGGTCTGGTATTCACCGCTTCCTCTCCGCGCTACCGAATGGCGGATGGTGTGGGGGTAAGCCTCGCCGTACCCCACTACCTGACTCGGCTGGATTTGGTGCTCATTCTTGCCACAGCGGGCACCTACACCAACATCACGGCGGACATCGAGGTGTATAACGCCTGGGACCCCGGCGCCGCCAGCGGTTCGGTGTTCAGCAACCTCGCGACTGTTTTTACCGCAACGCTGGGCGATGCAACCCCCACAGGAGCCACTGCCTATCTGATACAGCTGACTGTGCCGACGGGAGTCGTGCTGGACACTAATCCCAACAAAGGCGTTGTGGTTACCCTCAAGCACAACGGCGTTCTGGACAACAATCTGACGCTGGGTGTGGTGAACCGCTTGCCCAACCCGGGCAGCGAGGGGGTAGCGGACCTGTGGTACCGTGACGCTAACAACAACGGCATCATCGAGGCGTCGGATGCACGGACATTCGGCGATCCACGCACCGCTGACAACATCGCCTTCACGCTCTGGGCTCAGCCCGTTCCCGAGCCAGCAACGCTCCTCGCGGTGGGTACGGGCATCGCGGCACTGGCTTTGCGTCGACGGAAGAAGTAACCCACAGTGGTCGTTCCTTCGCATGAAGGAACGACCACTTTTCGCGCAGCAGAGGAGAGTTCAATCCCTCGGCATCGTGACAGCAATCGCCACGTTCTTCAGATACTTCTCCGCGACGCGCAACACGTCTTCCCGCTTCACCGCTTCGACTCTGTCCGCGAACTGACGGTCAAACTGGTAGCCCAATCCGATACATTCGTACCAGCCGAGGAAGTAGGCGCGGTCGCGCACGCGCTGATGACGTAGCGCATACGAGCCGATCACCAGCTTCTTCGCGCGCTCCACCTCCTGTTCGGAAGGTGGCTCCGTGCGTACCGACTGCATCTGCTGCACGAGCGCTTTTTGCACATCGTCTACAATCAATACCGGTATCCCTGCCGCGCTGATGCGATAGGGCGCAATCTCCACGAAACCGAGCAGACAACTTCCCCCCACCAGAGGTGGATAAAAGGAGCCAATCTCGTAGCCGATACCCGAAGCGTCGCGCAGGTTGGTGAAGATGCGCGAGCTCTTGCCCCTGCCCAGAATAGCGTCCAGCACCACCAGCGCGGGATACTCGGTAGAGGTGATACCCGGTGCAGGATAGCCCGCCATGATGTACGCGGTGTTGCCTGCCTGCTCACGCACTTTGCTGGATGACTCCTGGAGAGGCGTGAACGGAAGATTCGGACGACGTGTGGCGCTGCGTGCCTCCCAGCTGCCGAACAGCGTGGTGAACTTTTCCACCACCCGCTCCGCAGGCACGTTGCCCACCACCACAATCACCAGATTGTCCGGCGTGTAGAACCGGCGATGGAACTCCTGCAAATCTTGAGCGGTGGCTCGCTGGATATACGAGGGGTCACCGGTGAATGGGTAGGCGTAGGGGTGCTGAGGCGGATACAACAGCGTTCGCAACGCCATCAACGTGCTGCGGAACTTGACGGTGCGCTCTGCCTGCGCTTCCGCCAACGCCTCCTGCCTTGCCCTCTCCACCACCTCCGGCTCGAACTGCGCGTTCTTGATGCCCTCCGCCAGCAACCACGCGGCGTCGTCAAACGCTTCGGCGACAGTGGTGATGGAAATCTGCGTGTAGTCGGGCTGCCAGAAGGAGCGTATCTCTCCGCCCACGCGCTCGATCTCCTGTGCGAGGGTCTGCATCGTCTCGTTGGTGGTGCTGCCGAACAGCGCGCGCGACACCAGCAAGCCGATGCCGCGTTTATCCTCTGGTTCCGCCCACACGCCTACCTTGAGGAACGCCTCCAGCGCCACCACCCGCGCGGACGGCTCGTGCGAAACCACTATCACCATGCCGTTGCTCAGGATACGCTTCACCGGCTCGGCAGGGGAGGGCTGGCTGACGTGAACGAGCACGACAACGCAGGTTATCTGTAACAGCAGATTCTTCAGGTTCTTTCTCACACGCCGTATCCTTTGTTTCTCATCCTTGCTTGCAGCAGGCTTGTGCCTTTTTTAGGGAATTCGCCCGCTGTCGGAGTAATCCCTGCTATGAGCCTGCGTCGCCTCGGTCTTGAACCCCACAACGCGACGGAGGGCGGCAACCTCCTCTTCGGTGAGGTGCCTCCATGCCCCGACGGGCAAGTTGCGCAAAGTGAGCACACCGAACCGCTCGCGGTGCAGGCGTACGACGGGATGCCCGATTGCCTGACACATCCGCTTGACCTGTCGCTTGCGTCCTTCGTGGATGGTCAGGCGGAGGAGGGTGGTTTTGCGCTCGGCAAGATACCGTACCTTCTGCACCTGCGCAGGAGCGGTCATACCGTCTTCCAGCGGTACTCCTTCCCGCAAGCGACGGAGGGCTTCTTCACCGACCTCACCACGCACCTCCACCAGATAGGTTTTCGGCACGCCGTAGCGCGGATGGGTGAGGCGATACGCCAGCTCGCCGTCATCGGTCAGCAACAGCGCGCCTGTGGTATCAGCGTCCAGGCGACCGACAGGGAACACAGCAGCGGTGACGCCCTGTAGCAAATCCATCACTGTGCGCGCAGCATGCGCGTCGCGGCGGGTGGTGACTACGCCCGCTGGCTTGTGTAGCAAGATGTAGGTGTGCTGTTCTGGCAGCTGCACCCGCTTGCCATCTACCTCTATGATGTCGGTGTGCGGATCAACCTGCGCGCCCAGCTGGGTGACCACCTGCCCGTTCACCCGCACGCGCCCCTGCAAGATGATCTGCTCGCACGCCCTGCGCGAGCCGTAGCCTGCCTGCGCCAGGGTTTTCTGCAACCGTTGTGGGCGATTAATCATCGCCGGTTAATCCAAAGTTGCGCACCAGCGCGCCAAAGTCAAACAGCGTCACCTCCGCATCGCCGTCCAAATCCGCTTCGGGGTTCCAGTGGCTGTCGCCCGGCACACTGCCAAACGCCACCACCAGCCCACCGAAGTCAAACAGCGTCACCTCGTTATCGCCGTCGATGTCGCCGTTCACCAGCGAGGCATTCACCCCACTCACGTTCGCTCCACTGACCTGAACGTTGCGCACTACCTTGCGCAGCCAGTGGCTTGCCTGGAACGCCAGATCGTAGTTGCCGTTGGGCACATCCGGCAAGGCATAGTTGCCTGCACTGTCCAGATTCAGCGTCACCGTGCGAATAGGGTTCGTGCTGCCCGCAGGGCGTAACTGCACCACGATCGGCACGGTGGTGATGTCACCGCCCCAGTCGCCCAGCTGCACCTTGCCGCTGATGGTGTAGGTACGCACAATGGGACGTGCAGGTCCCCCAGAGGTCGTCCACCAGTCAAACACCACCCACACTTCCCAAATCCAGTCCCAGTATGCCATCTGACCCTGCATCTTCGCGCCGTTCTGGGTGACCGTTCCTTGCCACACCACGTCGGTGTTGCCCACGCCGGGGATGTTGGCGACGCCGGAGAAGGAGATGGTATCCCCATCCACCCTGCCGGAGATGGTGTATTGCCCCAGCGGGTTGTTGTTGGGTGGCAGGTATTGCACCCTTCCAGTAAACTCGCCGGTGGTGGTGTTTTGGGTGAAGAAGCGGATGTTGCCGTCGAACACCCAGCCGTAGAAGACATCGCGGATTTGCGCCGTCCAGGTGGTGTTGGAAATGTCCCAGTTGGGTGGCGCGGCGAGGGTGGGTATCGCCAGCGCGAGCACGAGAAGCCAGAGGTGTCGTTTCATGGTTGAAACCTCCTTTCCTCATGTTCTCCAGTTATTGGACGTTTTCCATCTACAGAAAGGTTACCTCTTCAAACAGCCTCCATATCACAGACTGACCATAGAGGCGGTGCACATCGGTCGTCGGCTGCCCGCGACGCCTGGACGCCGCTACGCAAACTGGCATACGCCAAACAGAAAACCTCTCCCCCTAGTGTCCATCACGTAGAAATCCCCCACCCGATGCCCATCCAGCTCGAACGCGGTGAACTGGCGTCCGGTAGCAGTCTCTACGACAACCACTTTGTCGATGTAGCGTATAAAGCCATCGGGAGAGCGATACTCGTTTCTACACGATAACAGTGCCCACCGCCCGTCATTGGAAACATCCAGACCGAAGATGTCATCCCACTGATGCTGCCTGGCGGAAAGGGCTACCCGTTTGCGCCCGTCACGCCACTGCACCACTACCTGCTGCCGTTCCTTCCTTTTGCTTGTGTCGTAAACCTCTTTGTCGGAGACAACCAGACGCACCTGACCGTTTCGGGAGTAGGCATATCCTCTTGTACTGCCTACGCCGCCCACATGGAACCGTCTGTTCAGCAGTTCCCAATCGGTATTCAGGCGCCTTACCTCGTTGGCAGAGAGGTTCCTTTGCTTACCTGTATAGGTGTCTATCTGATAGAAAAGGCGAGGCTGCTTGTTCCGACCGCTCTGTGCTATGTCAGGCTGGTCTTTTTCATACCAGATGTGACGGCTGTCCGGATACCAACCGAACTCCCAGGCGTTTGTTTTTGCGACTACCTTTTGAGCATTATTGTACAGGTCGAACAAGACAAGCTCGCCCACAAAGCCGAGGGGCACACCTAATGCCTGGCCAAGCAGATAACGCCCGTTTGGTGCGAAAACGCACAGATAAAGATAAGGTGACAGAGGTTTCAATCTACCTCCTGGCTTTAGTTCACCAACCCATGTCTGTTCAGAAAGGTAGTACAGATACCGCCTGTCGGGCGGAATCTGAACATCGCGATGGTAACCGTAGAGAATATAGGGCGCTGCCGCAAGAGGGGAAACACCCCTGCACTACCAGACTGTTCAGACAGCCCTGACCGTGTCCATTGCTGCCAAGAGTATCTTCCATTCTGGTAGCGTAGCACGTGCGCAGGCAGGTCTAACGGCACGCCGTAGAAGAGGGGTTCATAGTCGACCCCTACATTTTTGATGAATGACCCACTACGTGCATACCCGCCGATGTTGCCAACTGCCTCCTGCATTTGGGCAATGGAGTGTACACGGCGCACTCGTACGCCCTCACCCTCTGCAGGTACAGCTGGGGCGAAACCGATGTATATATGGGTAAAGAACACGTCCTCAAAGAACACATCGTAAGCACTTATGCCAAGTAGCGTCAGCTTACCAAAGGGAAATCCTACAGGCATTAGTATGAGGTCGAGGTAGTAACCGAATAGCCCATTCCACCCATCATCGGGAATGTGGTGCTTTGGGTTGTATGGGTCACCTCCTGCTACAGGTAGTGTCTTGCGTATTCCTGCAAATAGAGCCAAATATGGCTGCCAGCGTGCGTAAGAGACGGGTGGGTTGCCTCCTCGACCTGCGGGATGAAACATTACTCCTCCCTCAACATCGCCTTTTGGGAATGCGAGACCGAAGTAGATACAAGGAGTATCTACGGTAAGCTCGCGGTTAGGTGCACGGTACGCGTCATTGACGTAAATATGAGAGACACCACGAATCGGGTCTATCCGGGGAGGTAGATAAAAGCGGGCTACTGCTCCAACACAACGGGTGTCGTTGTCTGTGCGCACCCGTCGGTATGGTCCGGTTCGCGTGTTCTCCAGAGCTTCTGTTCTCGTGCGAGTCAGAGGAATCTCTAAACCCTGGTAGTTAATGCTGCTTGTTTCACTGTGGTAAATCCCCGGGGGTGCCGTCACTACAGGGTTGCCGAACGAGTCCTCTGTGTAATATCGCCCATCAGGAGCCAGGACATCCAGCTGCCCCTGCGGCACATTCCCTATAACAGCCCGAACCGCCTGCAGGATGCTGGCAGCATCCCCGCTATCCCACGGGATTGCCCCCACATGCGGTGTCGCGCTGTCCTCTTCCGATGGAGCACTCCATACCCCATTGTACTCCGCCTCTACCACAAAGTAGTACTCCTGATCCGAAACCAACCCCTCTACCGTAAACCGACACGCATCCGCAGGCAGCACGCCCGACGCATTCGGGTACACCCCGCTTGCCGTGCCCCAACGCACCCGATAACCTGTCGCTCCCGGCACCTCATCCCAATACACCGTCACCTTGTCCGCCCCCGTCGGCGCGGCGAATACCCATGGCACGGAGGTCAAAGCCATACCTTCCCCCCTCAGCCAGTGGCCTGCCTTCGCCTGAACGGTATACGCCCCCGCTGGCAGGGTCAACTCCACCTCCACCTCTGCCGATGTAGCAACGATACTCACCGTTTGGACGTATTATACTGGAGCATCGGGGTTACTCTCCGTGCCCACAGCCTTCGCACGAAACTCTACCTGTATGCTTCGGCTCGGATGACCGCCCCAGTCGCCCAGCTGCAAGCGCAGAGGCACGCTCAAACCCTCTTCCATCGGCTGTTCTACACCCACGAGCGCGTCCAACCCAATCTCGCCGAAGTGGTTGACGAGGATGCCGAAGTCGAACAGGGTGACCTCCATGTCCCCGTCCAGGTCCGCTTCGGGGTTGAAGCCGGGGTCTTGCTCGCTCAAGCCGAGGTTGGCAACCAGGATGCCGTAGTCCAAGAGGGTCACTTCGTTGTCTCCATCGATGTCGCCGTTGATGAGGGTGATGGTCGGTGGTTGCTGGGCGTCAGCCAGCGTCGCCCACAGCACAAGAAGTGTAGCAAGAATTACACTGATGAGGGGGGGGGGGTAGCGAAACCGGTTGTGCGCTTGAACATTTTGAGACCTCCTTGGTGTCAAGTGTTCAAAATGTCTGTTGCATTATTCTGCTTACAGTGTAGCAGAGATAGCCGGGGGTTGTCAAGGGGTTTAGGAGATCAGTGTGTTCATTGAGGGGGTATGGTAGAATATGATTGCGGCGAAAGATCTCGCCGCAGCAGATAGTTCGGCACAGGGGAGGCGCAGGCAACGTGATGAAGACGACTGTTCCCCAGATAGTTCCACTCTCGGCAGATGAAGATGGTGCAATACGGATAGGGTCTACTCGGGTCACGCTGGATACGGTCATCTCTGCCTTTCTGGACGGCGCGACCGCAGAGGAGATCGTCCAGCAGTATCCCTCTCTCCAACTGGCGGACGTGTACTCCGTGATTGGCTATTATTTGAAGCAACGGGATGAGGTGGATGCCTACCTGCAGCGTCGCCGAGAGCACGCGGAGCAAGTGCGCCAACAGAACGAGGCTCGGTTCGACCCTGCGGGCATTCGTGACCGCTTGCTATCCAGACGGTCTGGTGAGGGAGGGTGAGTTGCTTCGCTTTGCAGCCGACGAGAACTTTAACGCCGACATCCTGCGCGGTCTGTTGCGTCGAAAGCCTGATCTGGACATTGTGCGTGTGCAGGATGTCGGTCTTTCGGGAGCCGACGACCGCGCAGTGCTGGAATGGGCGGCTGAGGAAGGGCGAGTGCTTCTGACACACGATGTTTCCACCCTCACACGCTACGCCTATGAACGGGTAGAAGCGGGGATGCGGATGCCGGGCGTTTTTGAGGTGAGCCGTCACGTTCCCATCGGGGTGGCTATCGAGGATATCCTGCTGATAGCCGAATGTAGTGTGGAAGGGGAGTGGGAAGGGCAGATACGTTACCTGCCCCTGCGTTGATACAATCGGTGCTTTGTAGTAACATGCGGTGCCGCCTTTTGGACGTATACCGGAGCAGCGGGGTTACTCTTCGTGCCCACCTACTCCTTCACCAGCGTCACCACTACCCTGCGCTCAGGGTTCAAATACTTCTCCACCACGCGGCGTACGTCTTCGGCGGTTACTGCCAGCACGTTTTTCTCGTATTCGGTGGCGAAGAGGTAGGTATCTACCATCTCGTAGAAGCCCAGTGTGCTTGCCTGTCCTTCGGTGGTCTCCATCCCGAACAGATACTCGCCCAAAATCTCCCGTTTGGCACGTGCCAGCTCCGCCTCTGTCACCGGCGTCTTCGCCAGCTGCTGCAGTGCGCCCACCACCATCGCCTCCACCTGCTGGGGGTTGCCTCCCTCAGGTAGTTCCACCACGATGCTGAACAGTCCGGGGTCACGCTGGGTGAGGAACTCGGTCGTGACGCGCGTGGCAACACCCTGACCGACCAGCAAGCGGGTCAGTAAACCGTCGCGCCGTCCCAACAGGGCGAGCAGCAGGTCGCATGCGCACACTTCTTTCACCTCTTTCACCGACGGCGCCATGAAGCCGATGCCCACCACCGGGAAACCCCGGCGCACTTTGAACTGGGCGTGGCGAGGCGAATCGGGGGGTGATTCGGGCTCAGGGTCGGGGTCGGTGATGTCGCGTTTCTGCCACTTCCCGAACAGCTTCTCCGCCGCCGCAAACGCCTCCGCCTCGGTCACATCCCCTACGATGACCAGCGAGGCGTTGTTCGGCACGTAGTACTTGCGATAGAACTCCACCACCTGTTCGCGCTGGATGCGGATGATGGAGTCGCGCGTGGCAGCGACGGGCAGGCGATATGGATGCTTCTGAAACAGCAGCTCCGCCAAACGCTGGTTGGCATCGCGTACAGGGTCATCGGCGGCGCGCGCCAGCTCGTCCAGAATAATCATCTGCTCGCGCTCCACGTCTTCGGGACGCAACGCACTGTTCTGCACCGCATCGGCGATGACCTCCAGCGCGTTTTGCCAGTATCGGCTGGCGACAGTGGTGTACAGGTGCATCCAGTCGCGCGAGGTGGTGGCGTTGAGGGTGGCGCCCAACTCCTCGATATCGCGGTCTACCTCGCCTCTACCGCGCTTCGCCGTGCCGCGAAACAGCAGGTGCTCCATGAAGTGCGCCACGCCGTTGGTCTCGGCGGTCTCACGGGAGGATCCCGCGCGGATCCACAGGTCTATCGTCACCAGCGGCGCCTCGTGTGCCTCGCGCACCAGCACGCGCAAGCCGTTGGGAAGGGTTTTCAGCCGGATGGATTCAGCAGGCAGGCTATCCGCCCTGACGAGGGTGACCGCCAGCCAAAGAAGACAACACCATGCACACTTTCTGGACACAGAAGAACTCCTGAGATGGAATACTTTGTGATATTACTTCGGCAGGGACGAACCGTTTACCTGTCTCCCTTTTGCTTGCTTCGGTGGCAGAGGATGTGTTATCATCTTAAATCGGATTCGGTTGGTGAACGCGCCGCAGAAACGACCGCCGAGCACGTAGTGGGTGCGGAGATTCCTATCTCTCCTTTGCGCTATCGCGGTCTCTGCGGTGAAACGCCTTTTGCAGCCAAGAGAGAACATCGAAAGAGAGAAGCCATGTTAGCCCAGGAGTTACGCGAGAAATACCTGCAGTTCTTTGAGAGCAAGGGACACAAGCGACTGCCCTCGGATAGCCTGGTGCCCAACGACCCGTCGCTGTTGTTCACCAGTGCGGGCATGGTGCAGTTCAAGCCCTACTTCCTCGGTCTGGCTACCCCGCCCCACACGCGCGTGACCACCGTACAGAAGTGCCTGCGCACCACCGACATCGAATCGGTGGGCGACCATTCGCATCTCACCTTCTTCGAGATGTTAGGCAACTTCAGCTTCGGCGACTACTTCAAGCGCGAAGCCATCCTGTGGGCGTGGGAGTTCCTCACCGAATGGTTGCACATCTCGCCCGACCGCCTGCGCATCACCATCTATCTGGACGACGACGAAGCGTACGAGGTATGGCACCGCGAGGTAGGAGTACCCGACCGCAAAATCTTCCGCTTTGGCGAAAAGAGCAACTACTGGCCCGCCAACGCCATCTCGGAAGGTCCTAACGGCCCGTGCGGTCCCTGTTCGGAAATCTTTTATGATACCCGCCCCGACCTGCCTCCTACCCCCGACGGCGTATGGGACGACGTGCGCTGGCTGGAAATCTGGAATCTGGTGTTCATGCAGTACGAACGGCACGACGGGGGCAAACTCACCCCCCTGCCCCGCAAGAATATCGACACGGGCATGGGCTTAGAGCGCACCGCCGCCATCCTCGCAGGCAAAGCGAGCGTGTTCGACACCGATGTGTTTCAACCTATTATTGCCCGCATCGCCGAGCTGAGCGGGCGTGCATACGGTGGCGGTGACGCCGCCGAGGATGTGGCTTTTCGCCTGATCGCCGACCATATCCGCGCCACCACGATGTCCATCGCCGATGGAGTGCTCCCTTCTAACGAAGGGCGTGGCTATGTGATACGGCGCATCCTGCGACGTGCGATGCTGCGCGGGCAGAACGTGCTGGGCTTTGACCGTCCCTTCCTCGCGGACGTGGCGACGGCGGTCATCGACACACTCGGTGATGTGTATCCCGAAGTGCGCGAGCGACGCGACTACGTATTGCGCACCATCCGCAGTGAGGAAGAGCGCTTTCGCCAGACGATTCAGGTTGGCACCCAACGGTTGGCGGAGATGCTCGAATCGCCCGAAGTGCAGCAGAGCAAGGTGCTGTCGGGCGAACAGGCGTTCATGCTCTACGACACCTACGGCTTCCCGCTGGAGATCACCCAGGAGGTCGCCGCCGAGTCGGGCATCGAGGTAGACGTGCAGGGCTTCCGTCAGGCGATGGAGGAGCAACGGCAGCGCGCCCGAGAAGCCAGCGGGATCGCTACGCAGCTGTTTGCTATCGCGGGCGACGCCGCCACCGAGTTGCAGAAAACCCTTCCGCCCACGCAGTTCCTCGGCTACTGGCAGCATGAAGCGGAAGCGAAGGTGCTGGCTATTATCCGACAGGGCGAACTCGCCACTTTCGCCAGCGAGGGCGAGGAGGCGGAACTGGTGCTGGACCAGACCCCCTTCTACGCCGAGGCTGGTGGACAGGTGGGCGATACTGGCTGGATACAGGGCGAGAACTTCCAGTTTGAGGTGAAAGACACGCAGAAGGTAGGCGACCTGTACCTGCATCTCGGTGTCGTGGTGCGCGGACGGGCGGAGGTGGACTCCGTCGTTACCGCTCGAATCGACTCGCAGCGTCGCTGGCACATCATGCGCAACCACACTGCCACGCATCTGCTACATGCGGCGTTGCGTCAGGTACTGGGCTCGCATGTGCATCAGGCAGGTTCACTGGTGGCTCCCGACCGGCTGCGTTTTGACTTCACCCACACCAGCGCGATGACCGAAGAGGAAATCGTCGAGGTAGAGCGTCTGGTCAATGAGCGTATCCTGGAAGACAAGCCGGTAGCGGCGCACTGGGATGTGCCGTTAGAGGAAGCGCGAGCACGCGGCGCGATGGCGTTGTTTGGCGAAAAATACGGCGACACGGTGCGCATGATCGAGGTGCCCGGCGTGAGCCTGGAGCTGTGCGGGGGAACCCATCTGGAACGCACTTCCCAAATCGGGCTGTTCAAGATAGTCTCGGAGGGAAGCGTGGCTGCGGGCGTGCGCCGTATCGAGGCAGTCACGGGCTGGGGAGTATACCAGTATATGCGCCAGCAGCAACAGATACTGGAAGAGGCAGCAGCGCGTCTGAAGTGTGCCGTTACCGAAATCCCCTCCGCGATTGACCGATTGCAAGCACAGCGTCAGGAGCTGGAGAAGCAGATACAGCAGTTGCGCACGGGTGCGGCGGCACGCTCGATGCAGTTTGAACCCACCGAGATGGCGGGCTTGCAGGTAGTTACCGGACGCGCCGACGGTGTGGATGCTCAAACGCTGGCTGCGCTCGCGGACCAGGCGGCTCAGAAGGCGTCCGTAGACCTGGTGGTACTCGCTGCGGCAACCGACGGCAAGGCACTGTTCGTGGCGAAGGCGAAACCATCGGCAGTGGCGAAGGGTGTACACGCAGGCAATCTGGTGCGCGAGCTGGCGAAGATGAGTGGAGGAGGTGGCGGCGGGCGCCCCGAGTTCGCCCAGGCTGGCGGACGAGATGCCACCAAAATCCCGCAGGCGCTGCAGCAGTTACCCCACCTGATAGAGCAAATGGTGGGGCAGTAGCAAAAAAACAGCAAATTTTTCGCGACAAATCCGCGAAAACCCCTTCTGTGGCACGATTCTTGCTATATATACGGAATAGAACCCCGTATGACGGGGTGGGGTCAGGCACACTGCTGGTAGCCATCCCAGCAAGCAGTGCCGGCAGGGCGCGAGAGATATCTTCGCGCCGGTGCGCCTGGACGCGCTTCGCGTCGGGCTGCGAAAGGGTGAAACATCACCCTTTCGCCTAACGGTGCATAGGAAATGCCGCCGGATGTTTTCATCCGGCGGTTTTTCCTTCTTAGACGTGCACGTTGAACAGCACACCGATCAGATAGGTCAACACGCCTACGACGAAGGCGATAGCGGTCATCTCCAGCCCGCTCACCCACCACTTGCGGGTGGTCACCAGGCTCTTGGCTGCGCCCACCGCGAAGTGCGCCAGCACACTGACAAACGCTGACCAGAAAACCGCTGCCCATCCTCGCGCGAAGAAGAAAGGCAGCACCGGTATGATACCACCAATCGCCGTGGACACCATCGAGGAGAGCAGAGATATCCAGGGATTGGGGAAGCTGGCTTCGGACAGCCCCAGTTCTTCGTGTGCCATCAAGCGCAGCATCTGGTCGGGCTTCTCCGCCAGACGGCGCGCCATCGCCTCTGACTCCTCTCTGGAAAAGCCCTTGAGCTGGTAGAACAGGCTCATCTCTTCAATCTCTTCTTCCGGGTTCTCGTGCAGCTCTTTGCGTTCGCGCGCCAGCTCCGCCTCATACACCTCGCGCTCGGACTTCGCCGCCAGAAACGCCCCCGACCCCATCGACAGCGCACTGGCTAACGTACCCACCAGCCCGGCGATCAACACCGTCTGATGCCCTGCTTCGCTGCCTGCACTATAGCCTGCCATACCCGACACGATACCAAACACCGCACCAAGCCCGTCATTGATGCCGTAAATGGCATCGCCTATCCACGAGCCGCCGCGCACGTGCCAGTGTTCCCGCTTCAGGATGCGCTCCACTGGATGTTCAGTACTCGAAGCGGAATACAGTGCATGCGTGATGTGTGCATGCTCCTCTTCATCCTGCATGACCTGTTGCGCGATCTCGGCGATGCGCTCATCGCCCCAGTGTTGCATCTGAAGGTAACGTGCTACCGCCTCGTCCTCGTGCTCCTCCATCCGTCGCAGTATCAGCTCGGGACTTGCCAGATACGCCTGCCAGCCGAACAGCGGCTTCACTTTGCGAACCTGCGGCGGTTCACCTCCCAGTTCGACCAGTCGTCGGCTCCACTCCTCCGCGTGTCGGTCCTCTACCTGCGCAAGCTGCTCCAGTATCTCCTTCCTGCGCGGATCCTTCTCTCGCTTCGCCAGCAGACGGTAGGTCTGCGCACTGGACAGCTCACCCTGAATCACCTCTTGAATAGATGCAATCAATCGTCGGTCGGCACTCATAGTAGATGCTCCTATCAGTAATGATTATCATTATGATTATAGCACAATCTCTCCCGGAAAGAGCAGAGAATTTCTGTTGACAATTCCCTGCCCGAACCTGTACAATTTGCATACGGAGGAAGAGGACAGATGCTGGGCTCATTCGGTAAGACATTGATTGTGCTCGGCGTGATGCTTATCCTGTTCGGCGCACTGATGTGGGCAGTGGAGCGATTCGCCGGTGCTCGCGGCGGCGGTCTACTGCCCGGAGACCTCGTGTGGCGGAAGGGTAACTTCACGGTGGGCATCTTTTTGGGAACCAGCATCGCCCTTAGCATCCTGCTGACAGTCATTCTGTGGGTGATCGGATGGCTGACCAGACGATAGAAGAGGCGACACGATTGCTGCAAGAGTATCACTACGACCTGCCGGAAGAGCGTATCGCGCAACAGCCTGTGGAACCGCGCGACAGCTCGCGCCTTCTGGTGCTCCACCGCGATACTGGCAACCGCGAGCATCGTATCTTCCGCGACGTTGTGGATTACCTTCGGGCAGGCGACACACTGGTGCTGAACAACACCCGCGTGAGCGCACGTCGCCTGCGCGGTTTCAAAACGACCGGTGCTCAAGTAGAGGCGTTGCTGCTGCGCGAAGTGCAATCAGGTGTGTGGGAGGCTCTCGTACGTCCAGGCAGACGGTTGCTGGTGGGTAGTCAGGTGATTCTGGAGGGGCATTTGAAGGCAGAGGTGATAGCCTGCCTGCCGCAGGGGATGCGCTTGTTACGCTTCGAAGACCCGCAGGCGGTGCACCATCAACCTCTGGGCGAAATACCTTTGCCGCCATATATCCGGCGTAAGCTGCAAAACGAGGAGCGGTATCAAACGGTGTACGCAGCGGTCAACGGCTCTGCAGCAGCACCCACCGCCGGATTGCACTTCACCCCAGAACTGCTCCAGCGCATTCGTGAAATGGGCGTGCGTATCGTGTATATCACCCTGCATGTAGGCATTGCCACCTTCCGCCATCCGGAACCGGAGCAGCTGGCTCAGGGACGTCTGCACCCGGAGTGGTACACCATCTCCGAAGAAGCTGCTGAAGCCATCAACAGCACGCCCGGGCGTATCGTGGCAGTGGGCACAACCTGCGTGCGTGCGCTGGAGAGCGCAGCAGTCGCTCCACGACAGCTACAGGCACGTTCTGGCAGCACCGAACTATTCATTATGCCGGGGTTCCGGTTCCAGATTGTGGAAGCGCTAGTGACGAACTTTCACCAGCCTGCCTCCACCCCGCTCTTGCTGACCTGCGCTTTCGCGGGCAAGGAGAGGGTTTTCGAAGCCTATCGCGAAGCGATTGCGATGGGGGTACCGCTTCCTGAGCTTTGGAGACGCCATGTTGATACTCTAGGGGGACTGCACCGTGAGAACGTTAGAGGACTGGTTCAAATATCTGGAACAGCAGTATGTGGACGAGAAAGAGCAGAAGGAATCCAAGCCATCACCGGAACCTGCGCCACCCAGACAGGAACCTGCACAGCCAGAGCCGGTAGCCAGCCGAGTGGCAACACCTCCTGTTCGGGAGCCTCAGCGTGAGCAAACTCCTCAGGAACGTCCCTCTGCCACGCCTCCCATGCTGGAGCAGGTGCAGGTGACAGAGGTATCGGTCCCCGATCCTGCGGACTATATTTTCACCCTCCGTCGCCCTGCGACCGAAACATCTGCTCCCGTCACCGAGGTCGCGACCGCCGAAGAGGCATCTCCACCGGCGGAATCTGAGGCAGAGAAGCTGGAGACAAAACAGCCCGCTGCGCCATCTGCCGCTCCAACGGTGCAGGAACAGAAAGAGGCGGTCGCGGAGACAGCTGTTGCAGAGATTGCCGAACCACCTGCCGAAGAGGTGCAGCCCGAAGCCGCCGTCCCGCAGGAGGAGCGTCCGCGCAGTGCGAAGCCAGTGAAACGCGCTCCGTACACCCGCAGCGTGCGCCCGGTTCCGCCACCCCAATCGATCGAGGAACTCTGGAAGCGCGTGCCGAAGCACGTGCGTCTGCTGGTGGAGCTGGGTGATGACGAGGTGACACAGAAGTACTATGACCGGCGATTCAAGGAGAGCCGACAGGAGCTGGTGGAACGCCTGCTCAACCCATCGCTGACGCTGGAAGATACCGCCCGCCTGCTGGGAGTGTGCCCTACGACGGTACGGCGATACACCGAGCGTGGGTTGCTGAACCACTACCGGACACCGGGCAACCAGAGGCGGTTCCGTTTGTCCGACGTGATCGCCTTTCTGGAGGCGCGTCAGCAAGCGCAGGAAGCCCGACGACGAAAGCGGTAAAGCGCGGTGCATATTGCTATCTTTTCTGAATCGTATCCGCCTGTGACCAACGGGGTAGCAGTGTCCGTCGGCACCCTGCGTCGCGAGCTGCTGCAGAGAGGGCACCGTGTGACGGTGATTACCGTGCGCCACCCTCAGGCTCCTGCTCAGGAAGAAGATGTGATTCGGTTTCCCTCGTTTACCTGGCTCTTCGCTCCAGACTACCCCCTGCCCCAGCCCCGCCCTTTGCCTGCCCTGCATCGCTTTTTCCGGGAGAACCATGTGGATGTCATTCATGTGCAGATTCCGTTCTTGCTGGGGGTTATTGGCTTGCGCATGGGCAGGCGGCATGGGATACCCGTAGTGGCACATTATCATACGCTGTATGACTGCTACCTGCATTACGCCCCTGTCCTGCCCCAGGGCATGCTGCGAACATTGCTCTGGTGGCATCTCCGACGGTTCTACCGAGGTGCACAGGCGACGGTGGTCCCTTCCCATTTCGCCTGCCGATATCTGCAGCAACATGGGGTTCCATCTCGCATGGTGGAGGTGATACCGACAGGCGTAGAGTTTCATCCGCTCACAGTGCAACGGGATGAGGCACGGGCACGCTACGGTTTGCCTCCAGAACGTCCGATACTGGTATATGTGGGCAGGATGGCTCGTGAGAAGAATCTGAGCTTGCTTCTGGAGATGCTCCCGCTGGTACAGCGCGACGTACCGAACGTGCTGCTGTGGCTGGTGGGCAGCGGCAACGCGCAAGAGGCTCTCCACAAACAGGCTCAACGCATGGGGTTGTCTACGGTGGTACGCCTGCAGGGCAGGGTTGCACACGAGTCTATCAGCGCGGTGTACGCCGCAGCGGACCTGTTCGTGTTCCCGTCGGTCACTGAGACACAGGGACTGGTGCTATGGGAAGCGCAGGCGCACGGCTTGCCTTGTGTGGTGGTGAACGCGGGAGGTGCACCCGAATCGGTGCGCGACGGCGTGGACGGCTTGCTGGTACCGAACGACGCGAAAGCGTTCGCACAGGCAGTGGTCCGCCTGCTGAAAGACCACGATACTCGCCATCGGATGAGTCAGAACGCCCTGAATGCACAACGGTTAACGCCTGGCGAGATGGCGGAAAGGATGCTGGAAGTATACCAGCGGGTGCTGCGGCTTTCGCCCGCAAATCAGCAAGCAGGAGGTCAGACTGGTAGACAGCATTCTCAAACCGATGACGTACGGGGATAAGGTGCCAGGAGAGGACTAGCAGAGCATTCGCAGCTACTTCCATGAGGCAGACCTGGTGATCGGCATCGCCCTGGTAGCTGGTTTCGCCTTCTGGTTGTGGCATCACCTGAGACCCGAGCCGGTAGAGTGCGAGCCATAGAGACAGGTCGGATGGCAAATTGACGGTCAGGCTCTCCCTTGTTATAATGAGCAGAGGGTGATGAGTATGGCATTGCCACAGGCGATGGGCCCCGGACGTAGCCAAATGACTTTTGAGCAGTTCGTGCAGGCACTGGATGAAGATACCTGCGCGGAGTGGGTAGATGGAGAGGTCGTCACTTTGAGTCCGGTAAGCACGCTGCACGAAGGTCTAGGAGGTTTTCTGTATCTGCTGTTGCGAGCATACGTGGAGCAGAAAGGCTTGGGGCGTGTTCTCATCGCGCCGTTTGTGATGCGCCTGCCTAAAGTGAACCGGGCACGCGAGCCGGATATTTTGTTTGTCAAACAGGAACACCTCTCTCGCCTGAGAGATGCCTATCTGGATGGACCGGCTGACCTGGTGGTGGAAATCACTTCTACGGAGAGTGTGCTGCAGGACAGAGGAGAAAAATACGCCGAGTACGAGATGGAGGGCGTTCCCGAGTACTGGGTTATCGCCCCCGAGGACAAGCGTGCGGATTTCTTCGTGCTGGGTGAGAGGGGATGGTACGAACGGCAACAGGAAGATGCAGAAGGTATTTACTACAGCTCGGCAATAGATGGGCTGGCGCTGCCTGTGGGGTGGCTTTGGAATCCGCCTCCACTGGTAGAAGCTTTGCACAAGCTGGGGCTGGTTTAATCTTTCGGGGTAGCCATGCTTGAGGAGCTGCGTGAGCTGTACCGCTATCGGGAGCTGCTCTGGACACTGGTGCTGCGCGAACTGCGCGTGCGCTACAAGAACTCGTACCTGGGCTTTTTCTGGTCACTGATTGTACCGCTGGTGACAGTCGCGGTGCTCACCATTGTTTTCAAGCGCGTCATGGGCATGGTGATTCCCAACTACTCGGCGTACGTGCTGGCGGCTTTCTTACCCTGGATGTACTTCCAGACAGCTCTGCTGGACTCGTCGCAGTCAGTGCTGGCGCAGATACAGCTGGTAAAGAAGGTGTACTTCCCGCGCGAAGTGCTGCCGCTCGCAGCGGTGCTGGCGAACCTGATACACTTCGCGCTCGCGCTGCTGGTGTTCTTTGTGTACCTGCTGGGCTATGTGGGCGCGCCTTTGCTGCCTAGCGTGGCACTGCTGCCTGTGCTGGTGTTTTTCCAAACGCTATTGATTGCAGGGCTGAGCCTCATCATCTCCTGCCTGAATGTGTTTTACGAGGACACCAAGTACATCGTCAGCATCGGCTTGCAACTGATGTTCTATCTGGTGCCTGTGATTTACTTTTCGGAGCAGGTGTACCACGCCCAGCTGGCTTCCCCCGATTTACAACGCTGGATCTATCTGGTGTATCACCTGAATCCTGTTGCCATGCTGCTGACCGCTTACCGCAAGATTCTGCTCCCGCCCATCACTGTTCAGCAGATAGGAGTGGTACAGAAGCAAACATTCGTCTCCCTGCCGATGGACTGGGGATTGCTGGCGGTAGCGTGTGTGGTATCGGTGCTTATCTTTGTGTTGGGCTATGCTTTCTTCAATCAACGCAAGTGGGACTTCGCAGAGCAGCCATGAAAGACATCGCTATCTTACTGGAACATGTCTCCAAAAGCTATCGTCTATCTCATCAGCCCTACTCCTCGCTGAAGGGCATTCTGTTGTCGATGTTCCGGTACCGCAGGCGGATCGAGGTGCATCAGGCGTTAAAGGATGTCAGTTTGACCATCCGGCACGGCGAGACGGTAGGGCTCATCGGCGTCAACGGCAGCGGGAAGTCCACCCTGCTGGCGATTGTCGCGCGCGTCATTCTTCCTAGTGCGGGCAGGGTTCAGGTGAATGGGCGAGTCGCGCCTCTGCTACAACTGGGCGTCGGTTTTCATCCCGACCTGACCGGGCTGGAGAACGTGTACTTCAACGGTATTATTCTGGGGTTGACCCGCCAGCAGATTGCGGAGCGTCTACCGTCTATTATCCGGTTTGCGGAGCTGGAGGAGTTTATCGATACGCCGGTACGTGCTTACTCGTCGGGGATGGTGCTCCGTCTGGGTTTTGCAGTGGCGGTACACACCGACCCCGAGATTATCCTGATGGACGAGGTACTGGCAGTGGGCGATGAAGCGTTCCAGCATAAATGCCTGCGAAAAATACAGGAGTTCCAGCAGGAAGGCAGAACTATTCTATTAGTATCACATGACATGAATCAGGTACGGCAGGTAGCAACCCGAACAGTGTGGTTACACCAGGGGCGCGTGATGGCTGATGGTGATACCGAAGAGGTGGTTCGGCAGTATCTGGAGTTCACAGCGGAAATAGAAAAACGAGCGTTATAAATATATCCGTGTTCGCGTCGCTCAGATCGTTCACCACTGTGGGACACCGTTCAGGAGCAAGCAGGTCGATGAGAAAGAGCGCAAATCCATATTCTGTCGAGACGCACTATGCTTTCACCCGGCACATTGCCCAGCAGGTTGCGTTACATGCGCCGGACACCGCGATAGAGACGTTGCTGCAAGAAGCACAGCAATACTTCACGGCGGTGCAGACAGCACTGTGGACAGTCGATGCCTACACCCGCCAGACCGTGCTTTTGAACGCGGCGCCCTGGTGCCCCCCCGATGACAACCTTCCCACCGATACGCTTACCGAAGCGATAATGCTTGCCGTGCAGACCAACGAGCCTTCTTGGACCGAACTGGGTGATTATTCCGCCTGGTTGTACCCCTTTGCCTTGCAGTCTCATCCGAACACCTACGTGCTTAGCCTACTCACGGAAACACCCCTGCCTGAAGGTGCCCAGGAGCTGCTGTGCACCTGGTCTGCTCTTCTGCGCGTGTGCGTCGAACGCTTGCATGCGCGAACACACCTGCAACAGGCTCAGAACTATCACCACCAGCGTCTGCGAGAGGTCACTGCGCTTTACGAGATCGGACGAGCTATGGAGGGAAGCAATCTGCAGACGCTGCTGGACCTGATTACGCGCAAAGCGGCTGAGGTGATGGAGGCACAAGCCTGTTCGCTGATGCTTCTCGATGAGGATGAGCAGGTGCTGGCTATTCGCTCCAGCTACGGCTTACCGGAGACGGTCATCGAGCAGGCACGTGTGCCCTGGGGACAGGGCATTGCAGGACGAGTAGCCGCCAGTGGCGAGCCCATGCTGATTCTCGACCCTCGCACCGACCCTCGCCTCGCGGGCGAGGATGTGCCTTATCGCGAGGATATCGCGGCGTCATTATGCGTGCCTCTGCGCGATGGACACGGGCAGGTCATGGGCGTACTGAATATCCATCGGCGCAAGCCAGCCCCCCTTTTCACCGAGCAGGATATGCGTCTTTTCAGCGTTTTCGCCATGCAGGCGGCATCCGCCATCAAAAACGCGCAGCTTTACAGCGACCTGAAACACCGGGTGAACGAACTCTCGGTGCTCTCCGAACTGAGCGCAGCGGTCAACTCCACTCTGGAATTGGAGAAGATTCTGCAGCAAACCGCAGATGGCATCGTGGAAACCGTGCGTTTTGACCGTTGCGCCATCTTCTTGCTGGATGAGTCGGGTAAGCTGGCGATACCTCGGGCACTGCGTGGTTACCATCCCAAAACGCTGGGCGACAAACCGGTGCATGTTGCAGACGGCGTCATCGGCATCGCCGTGCGTAGCAAAGAGCTGGTGCTTATCGAAAACGCCCAGCGGTCCGGTCAGCCGGCGCGAGGTTTTGGAAGAATGCTGGGCACCAATGCATTCCTTGTTGCCCCTGTGCTGGCACGCAACCGCGTGATCGGCGTGGTGATTGCCGACAACAAGCCCACAGGGCGCCCTATCGAGCGGGCGAATATCCAGCTGCTCACCACGTTCATCAACCAGGCTGGCATGGCGATTGAAAACGCTCGCTTGTATCATGACCTGGACAGACGCTACAATGAGCTGCATAACCTGTGGGAGTATACGCGCAATCTGCTCAGCAGCATCGGCGTGGGAGTAGTGAGCATTGATAGAGACGAGATAGTGCTCACCTGGAACGATGCCGCCGAACGCATTACGAACGTGCCCCACGAGAAAGCGCTGGGATATAAGCTGGAGGAGCTGTTAGCTCACTTCCAGCTCCCGGAAGAGGAACGGAGCGAGCTGGCAGAGATGGTTCGCCAGCCTTTCCGCACCGGCACACGGCATTCGCGTTTCAAGTGTGCGCTGCATCCTCGCCAACATGAAGACATGTACTTCAACTACGAAAGCTCGCCCCTGCGCGCTCCTGATGGCTCCGTACAGGGGGTGGTTTTCGTGTTCGAAGACGTCACCTACCAGGTGCGGATGGAGAGGGAGATGCAGCGTGTTGGGCAGCTGGCGGCGGTCGGGCGACTCGCCGCTACCATCGCCCACGAACTACGCAATCCACTCAGCTCTATCCGTGCTTCTGCGCAACATCTGCGCAGCGAATATGCCAGCGATCCCAACCTGTGCGAGTTTCTCGATATCATCATCTCAGAAGTGGACGTAATGAACACGAAGACGTCGGAGTTTCTGCGCTTCGCCCGCCCGGTGGAGCCCGTTTTCGAAGAAGTGGACCTGCACGAGTTGATTCACAGCACGGCAAGTTTTATGAAACCTTATATGGGAGAACAGCACATCCACATAGAGACGGATGTTCCTGCCCCGCTTCTCATCCAGGCAGACCCTAACCAGCTGAAGGAGGCTTTGCGCAACCTGATTATCAATGCAGTGCAGGCAATGCCAGAAGGTGGCACCCTGCATCTCAGCGCGTTCCCCGCCCCCGACGATACCGTCTGTATCACGGTCAAAGACACGGGCGAAGGTATCCCCCCGGAGCACTTGGAACGTATCTTCACACCCTTCTACACCACTAAAGCCAAAGGTACAGGCTTGGGACTGGCGATCGTGCAGAAAATCATAGAAAGCCACAGTGGCCGCATCGAGGTGCAGAGTGAAGTGGGCGTGGGAACCGCAGTGCGGATCACGCTACCTGTACATCCGGAACAACGCCCCCTGCGCATCGATTGGGGGGAATCGGACAATCTTCGCACGAGCATTCCGGATCTCTAAAGCACCACAACAGGAGGAATAGGAACGATGAAAAGAACCGAATCCGAAGCACAGATACCTTTGACGCTGTTGATTGTGGAAGATGAGCCAGGGCACCGTCGAGCCCTGGAGGCGCACCTCTCCAAATATTATAACGTGTTAACCGCTGAGCATGGTCCCAAAGCGCTGGAAATCGCCTCGCAGCAGCCAGTGCATCTGTTACTCATTGACCTGATTCTGCCGGGTGGAACAGACGGACTGGACGTGTTGCGCCGTATCCGAGAGATTCACCCGGATAGCAGGGCGATTATGGTGACTGCTTTCCCAACCATCCAGACAGCTGTGCAGGCAATGAAAGACGGCGCGGTGGACTATATCACCAAACCCTTCGACCTGGATGAGCTGAGAGCGAAAATAGACAAAGCGGCGGAGGAGTATCGGCTCAGAGAGGAAAATCGGCGGCTGCGTCAACAACTACGTAGCACCTTCGATTTCCGCCACATCGTGGGCAGAAGCGGAGTGATGCAGGAAGTATACCAGACGATTGAGAAGGTGTCTCAAAGCCGTGCTACCGTGCTGATTCGCGGAGAGAGCGGAACCGGTAAAGAGCTGGTAGCAAAAGCCATTCACTACAGCAGTAATCGGGCAAATGGGCCGTTCATTGCGGTGTCCTGTGCCGCTTTGCCCGAAACGCTGCTGGAAAGCGAGCTGTTCGGTCACGAGAAGAACGCCTTCACCGGCGCGGCATCGCAAAAACCGGGGCGATTCGAACTGGCGCACAAAGGCACCCTGTTCCTCGACGAAATCGCCGAAGTACCTCCCAGTGTTCAGGTGAAATTGCTGCGTGTCTTGCAGGAACGGGAGTTCGAACGGCTTGGCGGCACCAAGACCATTAAGGTGGATGTACGCCTTATCGCCGCGACCAACAAGGACCTGGAGCAAATGGTGAAGGCAGGCACCTTCCGCGAGGACCTGTACTTTCGCCTGCACGTCGTGGAGATTTACCTGCCACCTTTGCGCGAGCGCAAGGAAGATATCCCGCTTCTGGTGGAACATTTCCTGAACCGCTACAACCAGGAGAATGACAAACATCTGAAAGCGTGCACCCCGGAGGCAATGGAAATCCTGATGAGTTACCACTGGCCCGGCAATGTGCGTGAGCTCGAGAACGCCATTGAGCGAGCTGTCGTGCTGGCGGATAGCGACGCCGAGCTGGTTACCCCTGAACTCTTGCCGGCGTCTATCACTGCCTCCGTAAAAATTGCGTAATTTTTTGCCCCAAAGGGGCAAAAACGCGCCGAGTGGCACGGAACTTGCAGCTATATCAGGGTGGTGTGAATCCTGCAGGAAAACTTGTTCAATGTACTTGAATGGTATTTTATTATAAAAATCGCGTCAAAACGCGAGGATAAGTACCGGAAAGGGGTAGCCAGAGTGCCTACACCCAAGATACTGATAGCGGACAACGAAGCCAACCTGTGCAAGGTACTGGCTGCAAGGCTGCAAAGAACCAATTTAGAATGTGTTATCGCCTCGGATGGCGTGCAGGCGCTGGAGATTATCCGCTCGCAACCCATCGATGTAGCGGTTCTGGACGTCCGCCTCCCGCGCAAAACAGGCGTAGAGGTGCTGAGGGAGATGCGTCGGGACTATCCACGCCTACCGTGCATTCTCATTACCGCCTTCGACGACCCCACTCTGCACGAAGAAGCGGTGCGATTGGGAGCGAATGCCGTGCTGCAAAAGCCCTTTGACCTGGATGCTTTCACTGATCTCGTCTGGCGGGAGATCAGCAGCCCCGTGTCAGGAGCACAAATGCTCTTACAGAACGGCGAGAAGGTACTGGTGGACATCTATGGAGGCGACGTATCCTACACTTATACCCCGAGGGTGCTCTCGCAGGATGATCGCACCCTGGAGATCGAATCACCTATCCTGATAGACCAGGAGGTATTGTCACAGGGTGTGGCTATCGTTCAGTTTACGCGCGGTGATGGCGTCTACCAGTTTCGTTCACGCATTCAAAAAGCGCCGACGCCCAGGCAATCCCTGTATCTGCGCAAGCCGGTATCCATCCGTCGCCTGCAGCGCCGTAAATACCAGCGCGTCGTCGAGCAGGGACAGGTGAGCCTGGCGTTTCCGTTCTGGCGTGAGCGTGAAGTTACTCCGCAAACGCTTAGCGGCGACCTGTATGACCTGAGTAGCGGAGGTTTCTCGGTGTTGCTGTCACAGGCTCCTCCGGTTGGAGAGGAAGCCTCCTTCCAGATAACGCTCTCCGAGGCGAACCTGACCATCATCGGGCAGGCACGGGTGGTGCGGGTAGGAGGAATGGTGGCAGACCGGATTCCTGCCGTCTATCGAGTGGGGCTCCAGTTCACCCAGATTGCCCCTGCCATGCGCCGCGCGCTGGAGGAGTGGCTGGAAAGAACTCTGAAGCGAGTGTGAATCTGCTCATTACAAGGAGGCACGCATTGCTGGTTCGTGTACTCTCCGGCACTGTACACGGGATGGAACCACATACTATCGAAGTGGAAGTAGACATGCAGCCGGGCGGAGTGCCCGGGTTTACCCTCGTCGGTTTACCCGACCGTGCCGTGCAGGAAGCGGTTGACCGCGTGCGTCTGGCAATCCGCAACTCAGGACTTCACTGGCCCATGCGCCGTATCACCGTCAACCTGGCTCCTGCCGACCTGCGCAAAGAGGGCCCCGCTCTGGACCTGCCTATCGCTATCGGCATTTTGGCGGCAGCGGGACAGGTGGACGGCGAATGGCTGGACGAAACTTTCGTGCTGGGCGAGTTATCGCTGGACGGCACGGTACGCCCGGTCACCGGCGTCTTGCCCACCGCCATCCACGCTCGTCAGCAGGGCATCCAGCGCATGATCGTGCCTGCGCCCAACGCACCCGAAGCGGCAATAGTAGGCAACATTCAGGTGTATCCGGTCGCCAGCCTCGCGGAGGCAGTGGATTTGCTGAACACCCGCGATGGCATTACCCCCCTCAGCAATGACCCCGAACAGCTGCTCCAGCAACCGCCCCGATACGATGTGGACTTCGCCGATGTGAAGGGACAACATCATGTCAAAAGAGCGTTGGAAGTTGCTGCGGCGGGAGGGCATAACGTGGTGATGATTGGTCCGCCCGGTTCCGGCAAAACGATGCTGGCGCGCCGCGTGCCCACCATCCTGCCACCGATGACGGTGGATGAAGCCATCGAGATGACAAAACTGTACAGCGTCGCCGGGCTGTTGCCTCCGAACACCGGGTTGTTGACCACCCGTCCTTTCCGCTCGCCTCACCATACCAGCAGTAATGCCGCACTGGTGGGAGGTGGTAGCGTGCCTCGCCCGGGTGAGGTCAGCCTGGCGCACAACGGAGTGCTTTTCCTCGACGAGCTGCCGGAGTTTCGTCGCGAGGTGCTGGAGGTACTGCGTCAGCCACTGGAGGATGGTATTGTCACCATCGCACGGGTGCAAGCCAGCATCGCCTACCCTGCCCGGTTCATGCTGATTGCCGCCATGAACCCCTGCCCGTGCGGCTACTTCGGCGACCCGCAGCATGGATGCACCTGCTCGCCCACGCAAATCCGCAAATACCAGCAGAGGGTGTCGGGACCACTGCTGGACCGCATCGACATCCACATCGAGGTGCCGCGCCTTACTCCCGACGACCTGCTGCGCACGCAGCCGGGCGAGCCGTCGGAAGCCATTCGTGAGCGGGTGGTGCGCGCCCGCCAGATTCAACAGAAGCGCTTTGAGGGCACCAACGTTCGATGCAACGCGCAGATGACTACGCGCCTGTTGCGCCAGTTCTGCCCGCTCTCGGAAGACGTGAAAGCAATGCTAAGGCAGGTGAGCCAGCAAATGGGCATCAGCGCGCGAGCCTTTGACCGCATCGTGAAGCTGGCACGAACCATCGCTGACCTCGCCGGTGAGGAACATATCGGTCTGGCGCACGTAGCGGAAGCCATCCAGTACCGCAGTCTGGATAGACGTATCTGGCTGTAGACACTATATCTGGTCGGGGTCAATGCCCAGCTCGCGCAGCTTTGCGGCGAGGCGGTCTGCCCGTTGACCCAGCTCCACAAAGCTCAGGAACTTGCGCCCATCGGGGGTGAAAAGCTGCACATCCGCGCCGTTGCCTTTCTCGAAGCGGATGCCCAAACGCGGACTCTGCCAGCCGTCCATTCCCTTGACGGGCACCAGCTGCTCGCCCTCGCGCAACCAGCCATCCCACTCGCCGTTGTCGGGATAGTAGATGTAGTACTCCTCCACACCGTATCGGCGGTAGAAGTCTATCTTTTCCAGCATCTGCGACACCCGATTGCCCGGTGACCACACCTCAAAAACCACCTGCGGGGGGATATTGCCCTCTTCCCACTGCTTATAGGAACCCCTGTGCCCCCTGGGGCGACCGAACACCACCATCACGTCGGGCGCCTGGCGGATTTCAGGATGTCCTTCCTCGGGATACCACAGCAGTTCACCCGCCACAAACACATTCGGGTCGTTCGCGAACAAGAGCTCCAGGTTCCCTTTGATGGTGACAATGCACTCGAACTGCGTCGTATTATCTGCCATCGGCTTCCCATCCGAATCGGGGTAAAACACCTGTTGTTTTGTCTGCACAGCCGTTGACATACTCACCACGCTCCCAGCCACAGGGATGTATTCAGCATACCACAACGGACAAGCGACACGCAAGCAGCCGACGACGCTTTGCAATCGCCCTCACCATCTGCTACAATCAGTACAGGAGCAGCCATGAGCCTGTTTGAGCAGAAAAACCTGTACGAGGCAGAATCGGAGGCGCCGCTGGCGGCTCGGATGCGCCCGCGCACACTGGAGGAGTTCGTCGGGCAAGAGCATCTGGTCGGTGAGGGAACCGCCATCCGCAAAGCCATTGAGAACGACCAGCTGGGTTCGGTCATCTTCTGGGGACCGCCCGGCTGTGGCAAGTCCACGCTGGCGCGAATCATCGCCTCTCACACGAAGTGCCATTTCGTGGAGTACAGCGCGGTGACCAGCGGCGTGGCGGAGGTGCGCAGAGCCATCGAAGAGGCACGCAGCCGTCGCCAGCTGCACGGTCAACGCACCATCTTGTTCGTAGACGAGATACACCGCTTCAACCGCGCCCAGCAAGATGCTTTTCTGCCCCACGTGGAAGACGGCACGATCATCCTGATGGGCGCGACCACCGAGAACCCCTACTTCGCCATCAACGCGCCGCTGCTCAGTCGCTCACGGGTGCTGCGATTGGAACCGTTGAGCGAAGAGCACCTGCGCATCATCGTGCAACGCGCCCTTGCGGACGAGGAGCGCGGATTGGGCAAACTGCGGGTGCATCTTCCCCCAGAGTGTATGGACTATCTATTGCGCATCGCCAACGGGGATGCACGAGTCGCGTTGAATGTGCTGGAAGCTGCCACTGCCCTCGCCGAGCCTGACTCGCAGGGCGAGCGCACCATCACGATAGAGATGCTGGAACAGGTGGTGCAGCAGCGCGCTGCCCGCTACGACCGCGAGGGCGACGAGCACTACGATACCATCTCCGCGTTCATCAAATCGGTGCGCGGTTCCGACCCCGACGCGGCGCTGCACTATCTCGCCCGTATGATTCGTGCTGGCGAAGACCCCCGCTTCATCGCCCGCCGGCTGGTTATCCTCGCCAGCGAGGACATCGGCAATGCCGACCCCCATGCGCTGCTAGTCGCAGTGGCGGCGATGGAGGCGGTGCAGTTTATCGGGTTGCCCGAAGCGCAAATCACGCTGGCGCAAGCCACCACCTACCTCGCCTGTGCACCCAAGAGCAACGCCAGCTACATGGCACTGAATAAAGCCATGCACGATCTCGAAACGCAGCCTCTGGCTCCCGTACCGTTGCACCTGCGCGATGCCAGCTACCCGGGCGCACAGAAACTGGGGCATGGCAAGGAGTACATCTATCCCCACAACTATCCGGGGCATTGGGTTCCCCAACGCTACCTGCCCGAAGGCAACTGGAACCTGCCCTACTACGAGCCTTCCGATAACGGCGTGGAGCGCAAAATCAAGGAGCGATTGAATCTGCTGCGCCAGCGGATGGGTTACTCTGTGCCCCAACAGGAGGCGGAAGAACCCTCCGACACCCCTTGACAAACCGCAGGTTCTTGGGCATAATATATAGCGGATGCTGCGGGGTCGTTCAGCGGCAGGACGCCTGGCTCTGGACCAGGTAACGGTGGTTCGAATCCATCCCCCGCAGCCATTTTCTTTGTCTATGCGACCCCGAGTAACAGGTCGATGACCAGCTGGTCCAGTTTCTCGTAGCCCAGTCCCTTCTTGCCCAGCGCCTCGATGTCGAACTGCTTCTGGCGCAGAGCCTGCGCATTCTGCGGGGAGTAGCTGCGCATCAGGCTCTCCAGCTCGGCATCGCGAGGCTGTATCTGCGCCAGCAGCTCCTGAATGGCGGGATGCTCGTTGAACTGCTTCGCCTTCTCCTTCAGGATAAGGTAGGTGCGCATACAGCCTCTGGCGAACTCCCACACGCCATCCTCGTCTTCGGTGCGGTAGGCGTGGGCATCAAAGTGTCGGGGACCGTCGTAGCCATGGTCCTCCAGTAGCTTTACCAGGAAGAACGCGCCCTTGATGTCCTCCGAGCCGAAGCGCAAATCCTGGTCGTAGCGGTTCAGCTTCTGCGCGTTGAGGTCAATATGGAACAGTTTGCCCGCTTCCAGTGCCTGTCCCACCGCGTGCGTGAAGTTCAGCCCCGCCATGTGCTCATGTGCCACCTCGGGGTTCACGCCCACCATGTCGGGGTCATCCAGCGTCTGGATAAACGCCAGCATCGCCCCCACGTTGGGCAGAAAGATGTCGCCGCGCGGCTCGTTGGGCTTGGGTTCCATCGCGAAACGCAGGCGGTACTTCTGGTCCTTCACGTAGTGGATGAGGAAGTTGATACACTCGCGATAGCGTTTGATGGCGTCGGTGGGGTCTTTGGCGACGTCGCACTCGGTGCCTTCGCGCCCGCCCCAGAAGACGTAAATCTCCGCTCCCAGCTCCACCGCCAGGTCTATCGCCTGCATGGATTTCTGCAGGGCGTAGGCGCGCACTTTCGGGTCGTTGGATGTAAACGCGCCGTCCTTGAAAACGGGATGGTAGAACAGGTTGGTGGTGCCCATCACCAGTTTCATGCCGTAGTCGTCCAGTGCTTTCTTGAACTCCTTCACGATACGGTCACGCTCGGCAGGGGTAGCATCGATGGGCACCAGGTCGTTATCATGCAGGTTCACACCGTATGCGCCCAGTTCGGACAGCTTCTGCACCGCGCGGATGGGGGTGACCACATCGCGCACCACATCGCCGAACGGGTCGCGCCCGCGATTGCCTACCGTCCACAGTCCGAAGGTGAACTTATGCTCTTTGCGAGGGGTATAGGCATCCATCAGGGAAACCTCCTTTTTCACGGGATGTACTTCTGCTTTCGCGAGAGGAGAGAGGTATTCCTTTGGGAGAGGGTCCGAGCAGCGTGTTCGCTCTCACTCCAGCCTTCCTTGAGGGAGTGTTCTCATCAGAGCAATCCTGTTCTCGCGGCATGGCGCCACCCTGGCATCCTCCGACCTTATAAATCGATGCGCTCCCGCTCAGGTTGCGCCTTGACACCTTTCTCCACCTGCTCCAGCGCCTTCAGAGCCTCTTCGTATGGCTTGCCTTTCTGGATGCGCCACAGGTTGGCTGCCTTGCGCAGTTCCACGCGCGCCTCTGGCAGTCGCCCTCGCCTCCAGTACGCCATGCCCAGATGGTAACGCAGTTCAGGCTCCTGAGGAGCGTCCTGTACCGCCCGTTCCAGCAGCTGCACCGCCTGCGGGTAGCGTCCCTGTCGGTAGTATATCCAGCCCAGCGTATCCAGATACACGGGGTTGTTCGGTTCGGAGGCGAGGGCGCGTTTTGCCATCCCTTCCGCTTCGTCCAGACGGGTGTTTGCCTCCGCCAGCAGATAGGCGTAGTTGTTCAGGGTGACCGGGTTACTGGGGGTACGTTTCAGCACCTCTTCGTAACACTGCATGGCTTCTTCGTAGCGTTTGAGGTATCCCAGCGAGTCCGCTCGTATCTGCCACAGCTGCGCCTCTTCCAGCGAGTTCAGCCGGAGTCGCGTGTCCTTCAGCGCGCGCTGGGCATACTCCGCGCTCAGCTCATACTGCTCGTGATTGCTCCACAGCGCCAGCACCTGCAGATAGGACGAAAAGGCAGGCGATTTCTGCAGGTAGGAATCCACCTCCTGCCTCGCAGCGTCAATATCCCCGTTGCGTAAGTGACGCTCTGCCTGTTGCAACGGGGCGGGGAGAGAGCCCGGCACCATGCCTGCTCTTTGACAGCCTGTCAACAGCAGCAGTACGATGCCCACCACGCCTGCATGTCGTATCCAGCGCATTTACCGACCTCCCAGCAAGATTGCTGCCATCGCCGAGAGAAAGTTGAAGGTGCCGTGCATCATCACGCTGCTCCACAGGGAACCTGTCCGCGCATAGAGCCACGCCAGCAATACACCGATCACCAGAATGGGCAGAAAGTTCTTGACGGAAACGTGAAGCAACGCAAACAGCGCGGCAGACAGCCATACCGCCGACGTGAAAGGGAGCCGATGGCGCAGCACATTAAACACGAAGCCGCGGAAGAACAGCTCCTCTCCAACAGGCGCAGCCACTGCAACCACCAGCACAAACCCCAATGCGATCACTCCGGGTTGAAGCGATTCCAGCAGGGAATCAAGAGCCACCGTCTGCTTTTCCCAGTCCATCAAACGCTCGAACGCGGAAGCTCCCAGAACCAGTCGCAGCACCCCCATGCTGAGCAGCTCCACCAGCGGGGTAATCAGAAACGCCAGACCGCCCCACAACACCCCCTTACGCGCCGCCTGCCGGTCCCATACCAGACCCAGCTTGCCTGTATCTATCCCATATTTGCCCAGCGTGTACCCTATCGCTACCGACACCAGAGCAGCGTTCTGCACCAGCAGAAGAAACAGTAATCCCGTCCAGAACAGCGGAGTGTTCCGGTCTACAGTGTAGAGTGCACGCTGGAGCATGGAGATACTCTGGGGTGAGAAAAGCACCAGCAAAAAGCCCATCCAGGCTGCCATCGATACGAGCGAGGCAAAGGTCAAAAACAGGGCGAGATGAAAGCCAACCCAGAGGTCCAAAAAGCTCCACCGTTCGGCGAGGAGCCCGGGCATCCCCCGACGCACGTAGTAGGTGTGTACCCCCCACACGACGAGTACGCCCAGCTGGGTCGCCGCGTAAGCCATCAGCAGCAGGAACACTATCAGGTCTATCAGCGTTGGCATCCTTTATCTACCTCTGCCCTGATTATACCGCGTGAGGGCGGAGAGAGGAAGCTGTGTTTAGCCGCTGACATCCAGATACTTTCGCAGTTCGTGCGCGGAAAGCGCGCCAGCACGCAGGATTCGCGCCGGAAGTGTCGTCACATCCAGCACGGTAGAAGGCACTCCGCCCCCGGTGCTTCCTGCGTCCATCACCAGGTCGACCTTTTCCAGTAGCCGAGGCGATATATCCTCTACCCGAGAAGGCGGCTCTTCGCCCGACAAGTTCGCGCTGGGAGCCACAATCGGTCTGCCAAACGCCCGCAGTAGAGCAAGCGCGACAGGATGATTGGGTATCCGCACTCCCACGGTATCCGCTCCGGCGGTGACGACATCGGGCACGAGCGCACTGCGCCAGTAGACAAGGGTCAGCGGCCCGGGCATGAAGGCACGGATGACAGGCAACAACGCCTCGGGCACCTCGCGCCAGAGTAGCCGTAAACCTTCCGTATCCGCTACCTGCACCGGCAGAGGTTTGTCGGAGGGCCGCCCTTTGACCTCCCACACCCGACGCACCGCTTCCTCTGAGAGCGCATCCGCTGCCAGACCATACACCGTCTCTGTGGGGAAAATGACCAGTCCACCGCGGCGGAGAACGTCAGATGCCTGCCGCACGGCGTCCTGCAGCGAATCGGGAGAGCCACTGTTTACTTGTATAACCTGTCCCACAGCCATCGGTCCTTAATGCTCCTAAGCTGTAAGTATCTCGACCACTCTACGAACAACCTCCTGAATCTTCTCTGCGGACAGCGAACCTGCACGATACAGGATTAGATTTGAGTCCGCTGTAAACAAGCGATTGGGACGCACGTAACTTTCGACACGCAAACCACCTTCGGCAAAATCCGTGTTTGCTACAGGCACAGCACACTCATCTGACCACGAACTGCTTGTTATCTGACAGAGTATAACATCATCTCCTGCTAAGCTTGCTAAGAAAGGGAAAGGCACCACAACGACATCCCCTTTTACAAATCTGCCCCCATGCCGCATCCTCTTCAGGAGTATCCCAATCGCGCTTTAGCACCGTTTCAGAGGCGATCATCGTCTCCATCGCTCCTGCTCTTCGTCCTCCTGAGAGCTCCCTGCTGCTTTTCCAGAAGGTAAGACACGAAGTCATAGACAACGTCCAGTTTGTCAGAGGGTAATTGGCGTAATCGCTCCACGATCTTGGTTATAGAAACTTGCTGTGTTGCCATTGCTGCTTATCCCCTTGTCGTTGGGCAGATTCACCTGATATCCATTGTGCATACCTCATTATAGCAGAAATCTCTTCCCTCTGGTTACCTGTAACTCCCCTCCACCACGCGCCCGATGCCCGCGAGGTCGTTCAGGATACATACCCGCCGATACCCCGCCTCCTCTAACAGGGTCGCCACCGATTCCGCCTGCCCCATACCCACCTCCATCATCAACCATCCGCCCTCGTGCAGGTAGAAGTGCGCTTCCGCTGCCAGGCGACGGTGAAAGTGCAAGGGGTCGCCCTGAACAAACAGCGCTTGCGCGGGCTCCCACTCGCGCACTTCGGGTTGCAGCGATAGCCGCTCACTTGCCGCCACATACGGAGGGTTGGAGGCAATCACGTCAAACCGCATCCCAGCCAGCGGCTGGAGCAGGTCACCTTGCACAAAGTGTATACGCTCTGCCACGCCATGACGTTCGGCGTTCTCGCGAGCCACGCGAAGAGCGGCTTCGCTGATGTCGGTCGCCCAGACCTGCGTCTGTGGCAGGTGCACCGCTACTGCCACCGCGATGCATCCGCTCCCCGTGCCAATGTCCGCCATGGTGGTCGGCTGTCTGGCAAGAACCGCTTCCACCAGCACCTCTGTCTCTGGACGAGGTACCAGCACATCGGGGGTGATGGTAAACTCCAGTCCGTAGAATCCCGCTTTACCCAGAATGTACGCCAAAGGCTCACGACGCACTCGGCGTTCCAGACGACTTTGCCATTGGTGCAGGATGTCTACAGGAACCTCCTCTTCAGGATGCGCATAGAGATAGGCTCGTCCCACACCCAACAAGTCCGCCAGCAACAGCTCCGCATCCAGGCGAGGGGTATCCACGCCCGCCTGTTGAAGGCTCTGCGTTCCCTGTGCTATCAAATGGTTGATGGTCGTTACAGTAAACATGGCGACGAATCTACCCTAACCACAGAGGACACCGAGAACACAAAGGTTCGCTCTCTGTGCTCTCTGCAAAGAGTAATCAAGGTTTGGGTTTACAAACTTCGGATAAGCCGCTCATAGTCCTCATGATTGCCAATCCAGAACCAGACAACTGTATCACCTTTGTACTCCCAGCGCACGGTATGATGAACCCGAGTACAGCGGCAGGTCATCTCGAACACGCTTAAAAAATAGCCCAGGGTGAGACGGGTCAGCACGCCACAACTGATATGCCTGACGAGCACGTCGGCGGATTTCGGGAGGCAGCGTCCAGTAGCGCTTCCCAAACTGCTCTACCGTTTCTGAGTGCATTTGTGCTCTACAAACTCGCCGCGCTCGTCAAACATGGGCAACGTACCGCTTTCGGCTATCTCCTTCTCTACCGAGGCAACCAAGCGCGCCAGCTTGTCCGTATCCGTCGCAGCGAACTGAGCCTCCCACAACGCTTCGTCTGCTTCAATATCCGCCAGCGTTTCCTCCGTCGGCAGAGGATGCGTTTGGAGAAAGAGAGCGAACTCATAGAGTTGCCGCACTCGTATCGGGGGCATCGTTTCGGCAACCCGTGTAATCGCTTTTATTAATTCTTGTTGCTCAAAGGAGGGGTGTAGACGCTGCCTTCGGATATAGGACGCTGGCAGCAAGTTGGTGCTTTCTAATAGCCTCAAGTAGCGATATACCGTACGCTCAGAAACCCATAGCTTTTCTGCCAATCGCTTAGGAGGTTGGTTCCCAGCGTCTCTGACCCCCTTGATTAACGCTTGGATACGCTCGGCTGTTGAACGCTCAGATCGGAAGCCACCTACGTTAGCCTGGGGCACTTTGTACTCCTCCCTTGCTCCGTCTGAGAATACACATCTCCTAATGATCCTCAAATAGAGCATAGCACAAAGCAGACTACTCTTCAAGATGTCTCCCTCTTACTGGCTGAAGCTGTACGTGTTCACCTTCAGCCACCAGCCGATAATCGGCCACAGGCAGCCTATCAGGAAGTCGCCTAAAATCAGCCCGAAGAAAAAGGCGAGCGCGCGACGGTAGAGACGCAACCCTCCATACCGCAACACTACTACCTTTACCGCCCAACTGATCATCATCGGCAGCCATATGGTGTTCATCGTCCAGCTGCCGGAGATAGGCAAACCGATGGGGTGCAACGGCCACCACGCAAAACGCATCCGCAATGCCTGCAACCCGAGCACTGTGCCCCACCCCACACCGATAGCGGTCAATGCGGGGATGTCGGTATCACGAGGGTTCTGCAGCCAGTTGCCCAGGCGGTTGAACGCCTCCCAGCCGAAGTAGCTGAGGTGCAGCGCCATGCGCTCTTCCACGCCGCGCGTGTAACCGAAATGGTATAGCGCCCAGTAGCCTGATAGCAATCCTCCCACCGATGCCACCACCAGCGCGAAGGCGATGCTGCGTGCGGAGATCGCCTTGCGTTCGCCCATTTTGAACGCTTCCAGCTGCACCGGCATTGCCAGACTGCGGTAGGCACGGTTGAAACCGTAGAAGTAGGTCAGGATGGTCAGGTCGCGGTCGGAGAAGAAGCGCGTGCCCAGTGCCGCAGTGAGGATGTAGTCGGGACCACCATTGTGCAGGTCGTGTGCGGGTGGACCGAGTTCCGCCCTCATGCGCGTGCAGGCAATGGCAATGGCGAAGTAGATGCAGAAGGCGACCACACTCACCCACAGCGTTAACCCCGACAGCCAGAAGAAGGCAACCAGAAACAGGAACCCCAGCACCAGTCCTATTACAGCGACGCGCGGGCTAAACGGCTCATCTCCCCACTCGGCGGGATCAGCACGCCACACGGCACGAAGGAACTGCGCCAGGTGCCTGCGAGTAGCCCAGATTGCCAGAATCGCCACGCCCATGTAGCCGCCGAAGCATTGCTCATTGATGTAGGGAAAGTTCGGGCGATCGTATGACCAGCCAAAGGCTGCGCTGAGGACGCGCTGTGCCTTGAAAAAGAAATAGAAGAACCAGCTGGAAAAGAGCAGGTCAGCGGGCATCAAGAAGCCCAAGCCAATCGCAAAAGGGTAGAAGGAGATTGGCGTCCAGCCGATGGCATTCCATGGGGGCGAGGTGAACATCGGACTGATGTCCCGCATTTTGACAGGAATGTAGGGCAAGTAGGGATACAGCACATGCAACCCGTTCAGGATACAGATTCCCCCCGAAAGGGCGAAGCCTGCCCACAACAAAGGCTGGCGAAAGAAGCGAACGGGATCGTCCGTCATCTCCAGTGGCAGCAGGATGATGGGATAGCTGAGCCGTTCGTGCTGCGTCCATTGTTTGCGCACCAGCACGTTCAAGCACAGCATCACCCATAGCAGAACCAGAATGAAAACGCCCCACGCCGCAAGGGGAATCAGCCAGGCACGCAATCGCCACCAGGTGTAGGGATGGGTCATGCCCGTATACCAGCCGGTCAGTGCCTCCTTATCGCGCACGAGGAACCAGTCGGGCAGATATTGCATAAAGAGGGTCTCCCAGCGGTTGTAGGGCGTCGCGTGACGGGTGGGATGCCCCAGCATGGGAATCAACACATCCAGAAAGTCCACACTGGTGAGGCTGGTGCCGATAGCCAGCATGGAATAGATGATGAGCACTTCTGCCTGCGACAGCATCCAGCGCGGACGCCACCGCCTGACCAGCAGGTTGAACAGAATCAGCAGTACCGTGAAGCAGATGACGTTGGCGAACAGCGAGAAGGTGGTGGGATAGGGTCCGAGCGCCCATGTATTCAGTGCGGGTCCCCCTGACGACATCTCCATCTGTACAAGCCAGAAGGCGTTTATCGGCAGCAACAGTAGCCCAATCAGGATGGCTCGCCAGGGGATGCTCGCTTTCACATCGTCTCCTCACCAGATAGCGTCTAACGTCCACCCCTCTATTCGCACCAGCCTCGCGCTTCCCTCTTCCGCAAACAGCAGCGGCTGATAGCCGCCCACGCCCTGCGGGTAGACTCGGCTTGTCAGGCAGGTATGTCCGTTGGCGTACACCTCCAGCACCGAGCGGTCCACAAACACACGCAGGCGCAACGATTCGCCCTCCTTCAACGAGAAGGGCGCAGAGCGTACATCCCGGACAACCTCCTCGTAACGGCTGGAGCGCGTGCGGTCCACAGACAGCGTGCCCTCCGCCTGCGAGAAGACGATGGTGGTCACCTGCCCTTCATCGGCGGTATGCACCAACCGGATACCGCATCGGGCGGCTTCTTGAGGCTGTATCTCCGCCAGCAGCTCCCAGCGGTCACCCGCTAAGCCCTTGACCTCCACCTCTTCACCCGATTTCAGCGTCTGGGCAGGCATGCTGATCCTCTCACGGCGCAGCTGGCGCACTTCAGCGACCGGCTCAAAGAGCAAACGACCTTCTGGCGATAGCGATACCTGGCGCGGCAGCGACTGCACCCCTGCCCAGCCTGCTTCCACGCTCATCTTCTCAGGGCGTGTCTCCCACAGCCAGCCGAACAGGATGCGCCTGCCGCGCGCGTCGCGGAAGCCCTGCGGTGCGTAGAAGCATCCGCCCAGGTCCATCTCACCCTGATATTCCGGGCTGAATCGGTGATTGCGAAACGTGCCCACGAAGTATATCACTCGTCCCAACGGCACAGGCGACGTCCACAGCACCCACTTCCTGCCGAGCTGGAAAAAGTTGGGGCATTCCCACATCTCGCCCGTTGTTGTCCTCTCGCCCACCAGCGCAGGCTCCAGATACTCCCAGCGGCGCAGGTCTCTGGAACGATACAGCAAAATCGTTCCACCTACGTCCCGAATACCCGAACCCACCACCGTATACCACCAGTCGCGACTGCGCCACACATAAGGGTCACGAAAACCGGTCACCTGCAAACCGGGTGGGGGCGCGGCGATAACGGGGTTTTCTGGCACCTTCTCCCACGTGAGCATATCCCTGCTGGTGGCGATGCACTGCACTTCGGGGTGTACGCCCGTGTAGACGGCGGTGGGAACACCGCTATCATCCACCATGCACCCCGTCCACACGCCATCCTTGTCGTATGGCTTGTCGGGTCGCAGGGCAACGGGCAGGTGCTTCCAGCGCACGAGGTCTTTGCTCACCGCGTGCCCCCACACGATGTTTCGCGGCACGGCCGCTTCGGGGTTGTGCTGGTAGAACAGATGGTAATCGCCCTTGAAGTGAATCAACCCATTGGGGTCGTTCATCCAGCCCATCGGCGGCAGAAAGTGGTACGCGGGGCGGTGCTCCACGTAGGGTCTATTGTGTGGTTGCAGCATGGTATCCCCCTGAACGGAAAGCGTTAACGCAGGATATATCGGGGTTCCCGATCACTGGCAACGATTCCTGTCTGAGGCGAGGCTCCTGCCGAGCCGATTACGGCGTTTACGACTGTAAGATCCTCCGATTTTCCCTTCACAGCAGGTCAAGAAACTCTTCCACACTCAGCCCCACTTGCCTCAAAATATGCGAAAGGGTAGAGCGTTTGACGGGGTTATGTGCGGGTATAGTTACCTTGAGCACTTCATCGACGAGGCGCTTCTGGATGCGGATGTGACTACCCCGCTAGCGCACAACGGTCCACCCATCCTTCTGCAGAGCGCAAATAATCTCACAGTAGGGCAGGCTCGGCACTTTGCTCACAGTTCAATCTCCCGCACCAGCGCATTGCCCGTAGCCACCAGGTCGTCTTCCACCGGTTCCAGGTATAGCGCAATCGCCTCCTGAATGTTCTGAAGAGCCTCTTCTATCGTTTCGCCCTCGCTGATGCAACCCGGAAGTGAGGGAACATAGACTGTGTATCCCCCATCCTCGCTGGCTTCCAGCACCACTTCCACACGCATGAGGAAATCACTTCCTCCGTCTTTATGTTACCACGAACCCTCCGCAGAAAAGCCAGCAGTTTGCCCCTGCCTCGCCCTACCGCACTATCAGGTTGTACACATTCCACCCCTTCGCTGTTTTCAGTGTAATGGTGCCATCATCGTGGGCTTCAAACGGCGTACGTTTGCCGTTCTGGGTAACCAGCACTATCCGCTGCCCGTCGGGAGGACGGATGCGGAAGGTGTGCGCTGTTGCCGAGAAGAGAACGGCTCGGGTGAGTTTGCACTCCTGCCAGAAGATGTCTACCTGCGCCCTTCCGCGCACGCACAAGCCCTTCACATACCCATCGCGCCATGCCTTCGGCAGGGCGGGCAGCAAGTGAATCTCTCCGGCATGGCTTTGCACCAGCATCTCGGCAATGCCCGCTGCTCCGCCGAAGTTGCCGTCAATCTGGAAAGGCGGATGGCTGTCGAACAGGTTGGGCAGGGTGGAGTGCTTCAGCAGCGCCATCAGGTTCTCGTACGCCCTCTCGCCGTCCCCCAGTCGTGCCCAGAAGTTCACCACCCACGCCCGGCTCCAGCCGGTATGTCCGCCACCGTGCGCCAGACGCCTCTCCAGCGAGATGCGCGCTGCCTTCGCCAGATCCGGCGTGCCTCGCGGTGTAATCTGGTTGCCCGGGTGCAAGCCGTACAGGTGCGACATGTGACGGTGCCCGGGTTCATTCTCCTCAAAATCCTCTATCCACTCCTGCAGTTGCCCATACTTGCCGATTTGCATGGGTGCAAGGCGACTGCGGGCGTCCTCCAGCTGCTTGCGGAACGGCTCGTCCACGCCCAGAAGGCGGCTTGCCTCGATGCAGTGGGTAAACAGCTCGTGCAGGATTTGCATATCCATCGTGGGCGCGTAGCACAAGCTGACGACCTGCCCATCAGCGGTGCGGAAGGAGTTTTCCGGCGAGATAGAGGGCGCAGTTACCAGCCAACCATGCTTCGGCTCAGGCACCAGAAACTGCAGGTAGAACTCCGCCGCCTCTTTCAGGATGGGGTAAACACGCTTCAGGATGTTCTTATCCAGTGAGAAAGCGTAACGCTCCCACAGGTGCTGGCACAACCAGCCCGACGCTGCGGGAAACTGCCCCCATTCGGGGCGTTCGCCCGGCGACGTAAAGCCCCAGAGGTTGGTCACCGTATGCACCACCCAGCCGCTCAAACCGTAATGCACTCTCGCCGTCTTGCGTCCCGGCTCACGCAAGCGTTCGATGAAATCTATGAGAGGCTCCACGCATTCAGACAGCGCGCCCGTTTCCGCTATCCAGTAGTTCATCTGCACGTTGATGTCGGTATGGTAGTCACAGTTCCATGGCGTCTGGATACCGTCTGCCCAGATGCCCTGCAGGTTCGCGGGAAGGCTGCCGGGCTGACTGCTGCCAATCATCAGGTAGCGGGCAAACTGGAAGTAGAGCGCGCACAGATGCGGGTCTGGTTCACCACGCTTCACTCGTTCTAGGCGTTCATCGGTGGGCAGGGTAGCTGCTTCCTCCCCACCGAGATTCAGGTGCACTCTATCAAACAGATTGCGGTATGCAAGGATATGCGCCTCACGCAACCGGTTATAGTCCCACTGACGCACCCGGCTGAGCAGATTTGCCGTCGCAGCAACCGGTTTCTTCGTCCGGTAAGTGGTTGCCGCGCTGAGAAGCAGGATGGCTTCCGTTGCCCGCCGCACACGCAGGGTATCCCCCACCGCCTGCACCGTGCCACCGTAAGGCAGCACAAGCAGCCTTGCGGCAAAGCGCAGCCCACCGTTCAGCTCGCCCGAAAGCACTATATAGTCCCGTTTAGCGATGGTCTCTGCCCGTTCTGGGCGGCTGAGTGTGGCTTCGAAGCTTAGCTTGCCCGGCTGACTGCTGGTCAGCCGGATAACGATAACCTCTTCACTCAGGCTGGCGAAGTGCTCGCGGGTATATGTCACATTATCCACCTGGTATTGCACCCGCACGATACCGGTGGTCAAGTCGAGCTCCCGGTGGTAGTTCGTGGCTTTTGTGTGCCCCTCGAAACGCAGGCGCAGGTCGCCCAGCATCTGGTAGCACCCAAAGGGCACATTGGCACCGTTGCCATGACCGGACCCCGCCCCCAGACACACGAACTTTTCCGCTGCCAGCTGTTGTGCCTCAGCGTATCTGCCCTCAAACAGCAAACGGCGGATTTCGGGCAGGTAGCGCGGCGCGTCGGGGTTGTCCGCCTCCTGCGGCTGCCCAGACCAGACGCTATCTTCATTCAGCTGGATGCGTTCTTCCTCGATACCCCCATAAATCATCGCGCCCAGTTTGCCGTTACCAATGGGCAGTGCACGCACCCAGCCTGGCGAGTTCTGCCAGGCGTTGGTGGTGGGTGGCTCTACAGGCGCCGGCTCGCGATACCAGATTTTCCAGAGATTCTGCTGGGCGGTGTCTCTCATGCGCTCTTTACCTCCGGGGCGTGATAAAGGCTGACGGTGCGTATCATCGGCAGGTCGCGTGACCGGAGAATGTTTACCCGCAAGCGTGTGGCGGTAGCAGGCGCAATCCTGTCCAGCTTCTTATGTCCGATAGTGGTTCCGCGCTTTATCTCTTGCCAACCTGCGGAGGTCAACGCTTCCACCGAGTACTCTTCCACATGCTGTCCTTCCGCGATGTACTCCTGCAGCAGGACGATGTTGAACGATGTCGGCTGACGCAGGTCTATTTCCAGCGAAGCGGGCAGTTCCTTCGACATCCAGTAGGTCTCGCGCTTCCCATCGACGGCGTATGCGGCTCCGTGCCCGCGTTGTGCACTGCTGGCACGAACGGGCTTCCGTACAGCCAGGTCCTTGGCAAATATGCTGTCCAGAGCCTTTCGCCACTCGCGCAGGCGTTGCACGTCAGGGTCCGGGAGCAGTCCGCGCCTGTCAGGAGGCACGTTCAAGAGCAGCACGCTGTTGCGCCCCACTGACTTGAAGTAAATATCCAGCAAGTGCTCCAGCGACTTGACTTGCGTGTCTTCGTGCGCATGGTAGAACCAGCCGGGGCGGATGGATACGCCACATTCGGCGGGCCACCACACCTTACCGGTCACGTTACCGTGAAAAGCGGGCACGGGTTCCTGCACGCTCCATTCGGTTTCTTGCGCGTAGCCGTCCTCGTTGCCCACCCAGCGGATGTCTGGACCGCAGATGGCAACCAGCGCGTTGGGCTGGAGTTTGCGTATGACCGCGTAGTAGCCCTGCCAGTCGTACTCTTGTCGGCGTCCGTTGGGTCCTTCGCCGCACGCACCGTCGAACCACACCTCTGCCACCTCGCCATACTGGGTCAGCAGTTCGGTGAGCTGGTGGATGAAGTAGCGGTTATAGGCGGGCGAGTCGCCGTAGGTGGGCTCGTGCCTGTCCCAGGGGGAGAGGTAGATGCCCATCTTCAGCCCCGCCTGCTGGCAGGCACGGGCGAATTCGCGCACCACATCGCCCCTGCCCATGCGCCAGGGACTGTTCCTCACCGAATGTTCGGTATAGCGTGTCTGCCATAAGCAGAAGCCGTCATGATGTTTGGCGGTAAGGATGAGATACTTGAACCCACACTCTTTGGCGACCTGCACCCACTGCTCGGCGTCCAGCTGGGAGGGGTTGAACCACTGCGGGTCTTCGTTGCCCTCGCCCCATTCGCGGTCGGTAAAGGTGTTCATGCCGAAATGCAGGAACATGCTCAGCTCCGCCTCTTGCCAGGCGAGCTGCTGTGGCGTCGGCTTGGGATGCATGAGAAAACCTCCACACAAGGATGTGTGTACAGCTTCGTGTGAGGTAAGGGATTATCCTGCCCCTAGGGGGAAAGCTAGGCTTCAGGCAAGGGTTCCCTGGGCTCTACCAGCACACCACGCCCCGACATCACGCCGATACCCGCTTCTCTGGCTGCGTCCAGAGCTGCAGGGTCTACGCGGATCGCGTAGGTGTACACCAAATACGGTCCAGGTACCCCCGCTTCCTTGAGACGACGGCGGAAGTCCGACGAGTGCATTCGGTTCGCCCAGTCGAGCACTGCCCGGCGGCTCAGACGCGCTTTGCTTTCTGCAACCACAGTGAGCTTCTCGCCATCGGGTGTCTCCACCGGCAAAACCACGTCGATTTCACCGGCTCCATCCAGCCGCACAGGATAGCCCTCTGCAGGCGCTTTGAAACCTTTCTGTCGCATCAAAGCGGCAACGGAAGCCTGTGCCTCTTCTTCCAGTGAGGCACCGATGATGTTGGTCAGCCGTCCTACTTCGGAGTAAAGGTTATCTACCCTGCTCTCCAGACGGTCAAAACGCTGTTCGGTAGAGGCGCGAAAATCGTAAAACTCCGCACGCAACGACGCCAACTGCTCGTCGGTATGCTGCTGTGCTTCCCGCAACTCCGCAAACCGCCGCTCCGTCGACTCGCTCAATGCGGCCAAACGCTCATCGGTGCGCTGCTGCGCCTCGCGCAACTCCAGAAAACGCTGTTCGGTAGAGGCGCGAAAATCGTAAAACTCCGCACGCAACGACGCCAACTGCTCATCGGTGCGCTGCTGTGCCTCGCGCAACTCCGCAAACCGCCGCTCCGTCGACTCACTCAAAGCGGACAAACGCTCATCGGTGCGCTGCTGTGCCTCGCGCAACTCCAGAAAACGCTGTTCGGTAGAGGCGCGAAAATCGTAAAACTCCGCACGCAACGACGCCAACTGCTCGTCGGTATGCTGCTGTGCTTCCCGCAACTCCGCAAACCGCCGCTCCGTCGACTCACTCAAAGCGGCCAAACGCTCATCGGTGCGCTGCTGCGCCTCGCGCAACTCCGCAAACCGCCGCTCCGTCGACTCGCTCAACGCGGACAAACGCTCATCGGTGCGCTGCTGTGCCTCGCGCAACTCCAGAAAACGCTCGTCTATCCGTTTCTGTGCCTCTCGGAATTCAGCCATCTGCTCGTCGGTGCGTTTCTGGGCCTCGGTCAACCGCTGGACGGATTCCCGCAGTTCGCGCAAGCCCTCTCGCATCTCCTCTCGGAAGGCTTCGAAGCGCTCGTCCGCACGGCGCTGGAGCTCTGCCAGCTCCGCCACTGCCTGTTCGATGCGACGGATGGCTTCGTCATGCTCCTGCACCAGCTGTGCCGGAGCGAAGACGCCTTCCGGTAGAATCACCGAGCGCAACCGCTCGCACCACTCCGGATGTTCGCGGAGTAGACGCACCAGGTCCTCAAAATCGCTGATGGTAAAGGGCATGTGTGGCTCACCGTGTGCATTATACCACACGCACGGCAAACGCGCTTCATGTCAATAGCCTGGCGAGAGCGTCACCCTTCACCAAACAGCACAACGGCATCAGGCAGGTGAACCCCCTTCTCCTACCGAATCAGGTGCCGAATAGCGGACAATGGGAGGGCGTGAATGCATCGGTGGCTGTTTGCCCTGTGGTTACTGGTTTTGCCGCTCAGTCAGGTGGCAGGCGAAGTGGCAGTGCGTCGAGGTGACTACGAGGCGAGGCTCGGCGCAAATGGGATAAAGGTGCGCTACAAAGGCGTGCTCGTGGTCAACGGTAGCCGGTTTACGCTTTTCAAGCCGGGATATACCGGCGCTTACTTCTCGCAGGCAGATTTCACCACTCTGACCACCCAGGTGGAAGGCGACCGCATCACCGTCACCGGGCGCATTGCAGAGATAGACGCACAGTTTACCCACCAGACCGTGGTGGATAGGGAAGGCGTTCAGGTATGGTTTACCCTGCGCGTGCGCAGGCAGATAGAACCCAGCCCGGTGGAGCTTGCCCTGTTAATGTTCCCGCCCGAGGAGTTCGCAGGAGGCAGCTATCGTCTCGATAGACTGTTCGGTCAGGCGCGTCCACAGCCTCTACCCATCGAAAAGCCTCAGACCTCAGCACCGGGCACGCAGCTGATTGCCGGCGGTGTGCGCGGGCTGACGCTTGCCGGGCACAGGGTAGAAATCGCTTTAGAGAACCTCGGCGAGGTAGCGCCCAGCTTCTACGACATGCGTTCGCGTGATTTTCCCCAGCCGGAACGGGTGTACTGGCTGCTGTACCAGTGGACGGCGACCGGAGGGGAAACCACCTGTGGCGTGAGGTTACGGGCGCGCCCCGTAGCACAACCTGTTGACCGAACGAGCAAGGCTGGCAAGGTATCGCTGGTAGAAGGAGGCAGGCGGATGGAAGTACGGCATATTTTCGTGCACCAGCAGGCACATCCGGTGGAGAAAGCAGCCGCTCGTGAGCTGGCACGCCTGCTGCGCGAAATGAGTGGCAGAGAGACACCCGTTACGGAAGGTGACGGCAACGGTCTACCTGCGCAGGGTGTGATATACATCGGCAGGAGCGACTCCGCCCGAGCGCATGCCCTGTACGACCATGCGGAGTTCGATTCACTGGGTGCGGACGGCTTCATCCTGCGCCTGAAAGGGGGCAACCTGCTGGCGGCAGGAGGTGGGTATCGGGGCACGGTGTACGCTGTATACCGTCTGCTGGAGCGGCTGGGCTGTCGGTTCTACTCCACCGAACTGGAGGTAATCCCCCGCAAAGCCACGCTGGAGATACGCTCTCCGCTGAATATGGTAGATAAACCCGCTTTTGAGTGGCGGGCGATGTGGGGCAGGATTTATCCCATGACCGCAGGGTTGTCGCCTGGCGAGTGGGAGGCAAAAGTGGGCGACGTAGACCTGCCCAAGATGATGGGCATCCCCCCGCGCGGCTTCTGGCATCATACCATGGGCTTCTTACTGCCCGCCAGCAGTGTGCCCAAAGAGTACCTTGCCGAAATCAACGGAGAGAGGCGCGTCACCGAGCCGGCGGTGCAGCAGTACTGCCTCTCCAATCCCGACCTGCAGAAAGCGATGACCGAAGCGGTGCTTCGGTGGATAGAGAGCACCCCCGACCCCGTGTACTACCCGGTGCACTACGGTGACACCGGTCAGTTCTGCCAGTGCGAACGGTGCAAGGCATGGTACACAGAACACGGCAGCCTCACCGACGCGGTGATATGGTTCAACAACCAGATAGCGCAGGAGGTGGCGAAGCGTTTTCCGGTTAAGTTCATCACCACGCTGGCGTACTGGGCAACGCGCAAACCACCGGTAAAAGAGCGTCCCCTCCCCAATCACCTGATTATCTTCTGCGCGATTGCGGAGTGTCAGGCGCGTCCCTGGTCGCATCCGGTAAACCTGAAGCGAAACGTGGTGTCCGACCTGGAACAGTGGATTGCCATTCATCCACTGGGTGCACAGGGAATCATCACCTTTGAGTATCCCACTACCTACCACTACGTGGGCTATCCCTATCCTGCCCTGTACGCCTTCGCAGAGAACCTGAAGTACTACAAACGGCTGGGCATTCGCGGCGTGTACATCTGCGGATTAACCGACGGGCATCTGGTACACCTGTATTCCTATGTGATGCCACGCCTGATGTGGAACCCAGACGCCGACCTGCGCGGGCTGATAGACGAGTTCTGCAAGGCGTGGTATGGCAAGGCATGGCAACCCATGCGCGACTACGTCCATCGGTTGCATCAGAGCGCATTCGAATCCTCCAGCGAGGGAGTGATGGACTGCCACGCCGGTCCCGGGCAGCGTTTCTTCCGCGAGCTGTTCACCCGCGAATGGCTGGACAGGCAGATATACCCCCTGTTTGATCGTGCTGAGCGGCTGGCGGAGAACGAGCTTATCAAACGACGCATCTGGCGCGAGAAGTGGGGGGTGCTGTTTACTGACCTGTTTTTGAACGTGCAACGAAGCAGGGACATTGTGCCCGACTCCAGCGAGCGCGGCTATACTCGACAGATACCCTCGCGAGAGGCATACCACCGTATCGCCGAGTTGCTACGCCTCACCCGTGCTCTGGGGCAAAGCTGGACAGTGGAACCACGCCTTCGCTACACCCTGTCCGCCATCATCGGCTTCGAGCCGACACGTACGCCCTGGTGGGAGTGCCCGCAGGTGCAAAAGCTGATGCAAGAACCACAGCGTGCTTATGAGGATGAGCTGCGCGCTTTCAGCGATGAGGAAGTAGCACAGCGTATCGTCCGGCTGGAAAGCCCTCATCTGATAGCAGACATCGTGCCCTTGCTCGGCGGACGAATCTGGCGATTGTACTCCAAAGAGCTGAAGGAAGACCTTTTCTGGCGGGGCACACTGGAGTGGCGCTTGCTACAAAGCGGATACAGGGCAGATTACTACTCCAACTTTGGCGGATACGAGGAATATGCTGGCGAGCGGTTCGCCTCGCCCGGCTGGTCGGAAAGGTACGAGTGCACCGTATCACCGGATAGACGTAGCGCTACGCTATCCACCACCTTGCCCAACGGCTTACAGCTAACACGCGTGGTGACCCTCGCGCCCGATGAGGCAGCGATAGAGATCGAGTCGCGTCTGACCAATCGCTCGGCGCAGGCGGTTTCCGACGTCGTGTTGCGCACACACCCGCAGTTTCGGCTATCGGGCAACAGCGAGGGGCTGCGGCTGCTGGTGAAACAGGCGAACGGCAGCTGGGCAGAGATGCCCGCGCGGTCGGAGACTTTCCTGAGCGGTTCCAACCTGCCTGCAGGCGCATGGGCTCTCGCCGATCGAGCGCGGGGTATCGCTATCCTGAACGAATTTGACCTCTCGCAGGTGCGCCAGTGCTACCTGTACACCTCCGCCGAGTTCAGCAATCTGGAGCTTTTCTCGCATGCGAAGACACTGGCGCCGGGTGAGAGCCTTGTGCTGAAGCATCGGTACGTGGTCGGTCGTTAACAGGATAGCACCCGTCTCAAGGGGAATATTAACCCGCAAACAACCAATACGTTCAGACAGGAGAAGGGTGATGCCTGACCAACTGATAGCCGGTAACTGGAAGATGCATGGCACGGTGGCGTGGTCGCTCGCGCTGGTGGAAGAGCTCAAGCACCGCAACCTCGACGCGCTGAACGCGGAGGTATGCATCTGTCCACCCTTTACCGCATTGTACGCCGTGCACCAGGCGCTGCGCGGCACCGAGATTAAGCTCGGGGCGCAGGACGTGTTCTGGAAGGACCAGGGCGCCTACACCAGCCAGATTGCGCCGCCGATGCTGACGGAGCTGGGTGTGAGCTACGTGATTATCGGTCACTCCGAGACGCGCGGACGCTTCGGCGTGCCAGAACCCGACTTCACGGAGGAAATCCTGCGCCACTTCGGTGAGAGTGACGCCACCGTGAATCTGAAGGTGAAAGCAGCGCTGCTGCACGGGCTGACGCCTATCGTGTGTGTCGGCGAGACCCTCGCCGAGCGCCAGGCGGGGCAGACCGATGCGGTGATTACCGCACAGGTAACGCGCGACATCGAGGGGCTGGACCCCGCAGAGGTCGGCTGCCTGGTCTTTGCCTACGAACCCGTATGGGCGATTGGCACGGGTGAGGTGTGCGATGCGTCAGAGGCAAACCGTGTGTGCGCCATGATTCGCCGAATCGCCACAGAGGTATGTGGAGAAGAGGCAGCGCAGAGTCTGCGCGTGTTGTACGGTGGTTCTGTCAAGCCGGATAATGCGCAGGAATTGCTCGCGCAACCGCACATCGACGGCGCGCTGGTGGGTGGAGCTAGCCTGAATGCCAGTGCCTTTGCCGAGATCGTGTCGCACGCACACAAGATTGCGGAGCGCCACAACAACGGCGGTTAGACCTTGCGCACGGGGGCAATTTGCGGTATAATGGCTGTGCAGGAAGAGCCTACCCTGCCCCCGTAGCTCAGCAGGATAGAGCAACTGCCTTCTAATCACTCCAAAGTGACAGTAAAGGCGTGTCTGCACCAGATATGGTATGGACACGCCCTTTTGTCCTCCGTCTGCACCAGATATTGTGTTTGACAGGAGGATGGCTTACCATGAACAGCAACTGCGCACAGGAATTACAACGCCTCAAGGACATCTGGCTGGACTACAAACGCAGCCAGAACCTCTCGCCCCGCTCCATTGAAGCCTACGACAAACGGGTGTCCTGGTTCATAAAGTACATGGACGGGTTCAACCTGCAAAGCGCAGAGGACATCAAACCAGCGCATATCGTGGTATACATGCAATACCTGCGTGAACTGGGATGGTCATCGGAATCGGTCTTTGATTACTGCAAAGACGTGCGCATCTGGTGGAGATGGTTGCATAAGATGGAACTGGTCAACCAGGACATCATGCGCAAAGTGGAGCTGCCTAAACGTGTGGACGTGGCTAAAACGGCACTCAACGATGAGCAACTGCACAAACTGCTGGATGCATGTGACGGTAAAGACTGGTTGTCCAGACGAGACCGCGCAATCATCGCTACCCTGGTAGACACAGGACTGCGCGCCTCGGAGTTCCTCACTATGACGGTAGCGGACGGTAAGAACGGCAGATTCATTGTGACCGGTAAAGGCGCACGACAGAGAATGGTGGTGCTATCCCGTGATGCACAACTGGAGATCCTCCGATACCTCAAAAGCGTGCCGTTCCCACTGGAGGACGGGGATAAACTGTGGCAGGGCACAAAGGGACCACTCACACTGTACGGACTGTATCAGGTGGTACGTGCAGCAGGGGAACGCGCAGGCGTGGAAGTGACACCTCATGCATTGAGACGTACCTGCGCTACCTCTATGCTGCGGGCAGGAGCATCTCTGGAAGTGGTGCGCGTGACACTTGGACATAGCGGATACAGTATCCTGCAGAAGTATATCCGACTCTCAGAGGAGGATATCGCCGAACAACACGAACGATATTCACCACTGCAACGCCTCAGAAGGAAGCGCAGGAGATAAACAGAATGGGCTGGTTTACACCAGCCCCAGACACTTACTCTATACTCCCTTCACCGGACGCCGCATACAACCATCCGGCAACGAAGCCGAGTAACCAGCCGCCGATGAAGGAGAGAACCATCTTGATGGTAATGGCTAACTGGAGGTCCAACCTGCATCACCTGCCTCTGCGATATGGAGAGACACCAGTACCGCGAGGCGGTCTACTCTCAGGAGGAGAGGTCAACGCTTCATATACCTCGCTGCTGGATAACTCTACCGGACCGCAGCAGAGGAGAGCGTTGTTACTGCGCCAGTAGTGATAGGTGACCCCAACACTTCCAACCTTTTTATGATATTTTAATAGTGTTGCCCACAAAATCACTTGACACGTTACAATTCCTGCATTATAATAATGGTACAGGCTTTTATCTGGAGGGATGGCGATGAGAGCCTTACTGGTCAGCACAGTGCTCCTGATGTGTGTGGGCAATGCGCCCGTCACGGGGGGGGGTACAGCGCCTCCTCTGCTGGTTCATGTAGTCCTTCAGCAAGATACCTCTCTTGACGCAGACAGCCTGCTCAAACAGGCATACGACCTCAAGGGGCAAGGCAAGCGCGACGAAGCCCGTACCCTCTTTGAGAAACTGATGCGAGATTACCCCAATACCTCCGCCGGAGTGGAAGCGCGCTGGATGGTCGCCTATTACCTGCTTAATGACAAGCAGTTTGATGAGGCACAGCGGCTGTTTCAGCAGGTGGCAGACGATGCCCGTGCCAAGCCCGACATCGCAGCGGAGGCGTTGCTGCAGACGGGGTTCGTGTATCTCTCCCGCTACTGGGCGGAGGGAGATGCGCCGGGCGAGCAGAGATACAAACTACTGGAGCAGGCAAAGACGCGCCTGTCACAGATAGCCAGAAGCCTCTCCAATCGCAGAGACGACATTGGTCGCACCGCTGTGGCTTATGCGTTGTTAGGCGTGGGTGAGGCATGGCTGTATCAGGGCATGGCTGAGCAGGCGGAACCTCACTATCGGGCGATACTGGCGATGAAGGGAGGAGTGTCTGAGATAGTTCTGGCTCAGGCATGGTATTGTCTTGGGGTGAGCCTGTATCGGCAGCGCAGGTATGCGGAGGCGCTGGAGGCATTCGATGCGGTGAAGCAGATAGGCGAAGCGGGCGAAGGCATCGTATTGCGTTCGCTGGCGTTAGGCAACGCCCTGCCGGAGCGGGCGTGGTTGTGGCAGGCAGCCATCTGGGCGCAGTTAGGCTACGCGGAGCGTTCGGTGGCTGCGCTGGAGGAAGGGCTGCGCCGTCCTGAGCGTTTGGCAGGGGCAAAAAACGCTGCCCTGCTGGCACAAGCTCAGAAGTCTCTGGAAGGGATGCGCCGGGTGGTAGAGAGGCAGAAAGAGCGTGAGAAGCGTCTGGCAGAAGTGAAACGATTAGCACAGCAGTTAGAGCAGAATACATCGTCCACCGTGTTACCGGTCTCTCAGACAGGTCATTGAAGGAGGGTGTAGAGGGATGCGCCGTTTCACATCGGTACTCTTTGTCACAGCACTGGTGTTACTGGCAGCCTCTGTGGGCTGGAGCAAATCTAATAAGGCAGGCGACCCGCCTCCCAGCACGGATCCTCCGCCTCCTCCGTGGTCAGGTACTTGTCCCTTCGACCCGTCGGGTTGTCCGGTTCCTGATCCTGGTGATGGTGGCGAGCCACCGGGCGGAGGTGGTTCGTGCGGACCGGTGGGAGCGTATCCGCTGTATGCCGCGAGTGCAGGCGATCCGGTGAACCTTGCCGCAGGCGTGGAGGCGTATCGCCCTGCAGACGACCTGGTGGTATATAACCCGTATGGTCCGCGCGTGGTGTGGCGACGGCATTACTACGGGGGGTTGGCTATTCAGGAACTATCCTCTGGTGGCTTATCCATGGGGTGGGTACACTCGTACGACGTCACCCTGCAGAGAGTTGGTGCCAACACGTGGGACGTCACGTTGAGGTATCCCTACGGAGCATCGGAACCGTTGGTAGCGGAATTAGATGTTCAGGGACGACCGACAGGGGTGCTGAAGTCGCCTGACCGCCAGCCGAGCGGTGCGCCCTATATTGTGCGCGGTGTCCCCTCCGGCACACCGTATGTGTGGCAGTCGGTAACTGTGACCTGGCGTGACCAGACACAGTGGACTTTTGTGCCCTTTGACGGTAGTAAGTATGTGCTCAGTCGGATAACCAACCGGGTAGGTCGCTCCATTGGCTTGACATGGGATAGTGGTCAGCGGCTGTTGCAGATCACCGAAACGGGCACCGGTCTGGTGTTGCTGAGTCTGGCGTACGGTGCCAACGGTTTGCTCTCCTCGGTGACCGATGCGTATGGGCGTCAGGTGTCCTACGGCTACTCGCAACCTGCCAACCTGTCGGTGCTGTGTTTAACGTGGGTATCGCAGATAGTGCCAGCGGGCACGCCCAACCCGCCGATGCGCTACGCTTATAACTACATCTCGTTCGGCTCAACCAAACCGTTGCTCTCCAGCATCAGCGTGCCCAGTCCCACCGGTTCAGGGGTCGCCACCTCTACCCTGCAATACAGCAACGGACGGGTGGTAGCGCGGATAGACGCCAACGGCAACCGCACCGAATACAGTTACGACGTGGCAAATCACCTGACCACGGTGACGGTGAAGAACCCACAGGGCAATGTGGTATACACATGGACGCAAAAGTATAACGATTCCCGCGCCAACACGGGCACGATTGACGCGCAGGGCAACCAGGTGATGATAGAGTATAACGACCCGGTGAACCCGTACCGTCCCACGCGCATCGTGGACAGGGACGGCAAGGCAACCACCTACACTTACGATGAGTTTGGCAACGTGTTGACGGTGACCAATCCAAGAGGTGTCACCACCACCTACACCTACGATAAATCTATCTTCCCGCTGGGCAGGCTGGTGAGCGTGCAGGAGGGAACCAAGCCGCCCACCACGTATACCTACTATGAGCCTTCCGGGCTGGTGCAGAGCGTCACCTCCCCCAAGCCGGGCTCCTTAAGCGGGGAGACGGTGACCACCACCTACACGTATGACAGTCTGGGCAACGTGCTGACAGTCACCTCGCCGGGCAACAACGCCACGCAGCAGATGGTGACAGTGTATAACTACACTCAGGATGGCAGTTATACACAGCCGGCGAAGGTAGGTCAGCCCTTGACGGTGACGGACAACATGGGCAACGTGACGCGCTATCGGTATGATGCGCGGGGTAATCGCACGGTGGTGATAGACGCCAACGGCAACCGTACGGACTTTGCCTACAACATCGCCGACCAGCTGGTGGAGGTGCAGTATCCGGCAACGGGTCAGCAGGGAAGCGGGCGGGCGCGTACGGTGAGCGTGTATCAGTATCCGGGCGGAGCGTTGAGCCAGGTAGTAGAGTATGACGAGAGTGGCACGCAGATACGTGGGGTGACGTATGCGTATGGTGCGGAGGGAGAGTTGTTGTCGCGCACGGGCAGCACGGAGGCAGTGCAATACATCTACGACGCGGCGTATCGGGTGGTTGGAGTGCGCGACGGCAACGGCAACCTCACCTCGTTCACTTACAACACACGCGGTGACCTGACGCGGATTACCTATCCGGGCGGCGATACCTTGCAATTCGATGCCTATGACAGTGCGGGCAGGCTGTTGCGTCGCATAGACGGACGCAACATCATCACCAACTACACCTACAACGACCCGGAGGGGTTGTTAACGGAAATACAGTATGTGCAGAACGGTCAGGTCATCGGCACGGTGAGTTTCACGTATGATTCGGACGGTCGTCGGGCAAGCATGACGGACGGCACGGGGGTAACCACTTACAGTTACGACCACATGGGCAACCCGCTGAGCGTGAGCGTGACCTACACGGGCTTGCCCACGCGCACCATTACCTACAGTTACTATCCCGACGGCAGCCGGGCGAGCATGGGCACTCCCGCTGGCACATACAGTTACACCTACGACGCAGCAGGCAGGCTGGTGGGACTGAGCGCGGTGGGCTTCATTGCCAGCTGGACATACGCGCCCAACGGGTGGTTGCTGACACAGACGGTGAACGGAGCAACGACGAGTTACGAATACAACGTGCGGGGCTTCCTGACCCGCTTGACCAACCGCGATGCGGGTGGCAATGTGCTGTCGGACTTCCAGAACTTGCAGTATGACGGCGTGGGCAACCGTGTGGGGATGACGGTGAGTTTCCCTGCCCAGCCCAGTCTGGCGGGTGCGACCAACTACGCCTACGACCTCAAGAACCAGTTGCTCTCCGAGCAGTCCACGCGGGCGGGAGGATACAGTTTCAGTTTTGGCTATGACGCGGCGCAGAACCCCACCACCTTCAAGGGGCAATCGCGCACCTACAACGCCAACAACCAGCTCACCGGCACCGGCTTTGCATATGACGGCAACGGCAACCCGGTCATCTACAAGGGGGTGAACCTGTCGTTTGACCCCGAGAACCGGATGACGGCGTATGGCAGCATATTGACCGCCGGCTACAACGGGGACGGCTTGCGGGCGTGGAAGCAGACGGCGTCTGGCAGGCGGTATTACCTGTATGACGGGGAGGAGCTGGTGTGCGAACTGGACGCATCGGGCAATGCGGTGGCTCCGGTGGTGTTCGGTGCAAACGGGTTGATAGCGTATGGCAGTTTCATCTACCAGTTTGACCCTCAAGGCAACGCCGTTCACATCATAGATAACAGTCGTAACGTGCTGGCGCACTTCGCCTATGATGCGTGGGGTCAATTGATGTCCGGCTCCAACCCTACGCCCTACGGTTACAAAGCGCAGTGGGGCTACTACACGGATGTAGAAACTGGTATACTGTTACTGACTCACCGTTACCTTGACCCCGCGACGGGCAGGTTTCTGACGAGGGACCCGGCGGGGTGTGAGGCGAGTGTGAATTTATATTTCTACGTGGAGAATTCTGTAGTCAATGCAAGCGATCCGTCCGGAGAATTTATCAATCCGACCCCCCCACACCGGAGGCCTCCTGTACGTCCCTGGCCTCCTGGCAGCCCGAGAAAGCCTTGTGCTCGCCCTCATGTGGGAGGTTTCCTTCCTCTGCCAGGCAATCCCAGGACATGTGCTCCTTATCTACATGCCTGTAACATGGGGTTCATAGTTGCGTGCAACATGTATTATGTATGTATGGGGGCTGGACCAGGACCTGGTGGTGGAGGACTGCTGCCACCTATCGGGGGTGGCGGAGCCAACTGTGTGCGAGGCTGTTTACTGAGCGTCTTTGGCTCACCTAGTTTATTGTCCTGTTGGTGTGCTTATGCTCAGCATCGCGAATGCATGGCTTTGTGCGGCTATAGCCCGCCCTGGCCGTTCGACTGGAACACTTGGGGAATAGTATGCCGAATACGACTACCCGGCGCTCCGCCTCCGGGACGAGCGCCGATACCAACCCCACCTGGTGCCGGAGCGCCAAGTTGGCCCTGCTTGGCACCACCTTGAGAAGTTGCTCGTTGAGCACAGGAGAACCTGAGTTGTACCAGCTATCAGGGATAGTGCGGGTTATTCACCGCTACGTAAGGAAGGTGTCCGAACGTCGTCATGGTGTAATGAGATGTTCCGTCGGTACCTTCCTCGCCATGGCACTCTGGAGCACCCTGCTTTTCAGCTCGTGTGCTGTCGACAGGGAAAGAACTCCTAACTTACAAAAGACTGGGATGAGTAGTGAAGGTCTGAAGCAGGTTTGGGATATGATTGACAGGGGACACTATCGGATGGTAGTTGCTGCAGAGGAGGGAAGTTCTGTTCGGGTGATTCGGCGGGTAGAGGCATGGTGGGACACGCATGCCGATCTGCTGCGGGTGGAGGAACGTGACGGACAAGATACCCTCATCTGGTTGCTGCTCAAAGAAGGTCTTACCGTGTGGAGCATAGATGTTCCTCGACGGCAAGCCCAGCGACTGACCTTGAAGCAAACAGGCATCTCCTCGCCTGTGCTACTGCTGCACCCTTATTCTGCGCTTTGGCGGAAGGCATCCCTGACGAGCGTGCAAGCCTTATGCGGGGACCCTTTGCGCACCTCTGTGTGGAACGCTGTCCGAGAGCACGAGCACACGCAATTAGCAGGCGACAAAGTGCTCTATACCTGGCAATACGATAACGGCTTTGCACAGGTCTCTGCAGAACTGCAAGCGAATAGCCTGCTGCCCCTCCAGTGCAAAGTCACTTACCCTGATGGAAAGCGGCTGATATACACGTATGCGATTCTCGCCCGAAGTGACGTTCCTGAGAATGTGCGCCGCCTGCCTGGCTTCGACTCGATAGAGGCTCAGATCGTCGATAATCCGCTGGATTTGGGAGAGAAGGTGACTTTGTTACGTCCCTCCGTTCCCGACGGTGCGCAGGAGGGTGCAGGTGAACCCGACAAGTTTGCCGGAGGTTATACTGACTGGTACTCGGCAAATCCCAACGCTCGCCGATTCGCATCTCTGCGCGAGTTGTTCCTCCAGACGGGCATTCGCATAACACCCCTTCCTGCACGCTGGGGCGAGCCTCATGAAATCATCTACGTCAGGGAAGCGTATCAGCCTGGTGTGCCTCCACTGGAGGTTGTTCGTCTCACGTATCGGAAGGGTTCTGCAAGAGAGTTTCGTCTGGAAATACAACAGCTGCCTGCAGGATACCAGGCAGTAGCAGATAGCATTCTCGCACACAGTGACAGGTTTATTGCAGTGGGAAAGCAGAGAGTGGGGATAATTAGTCCCTTGGCGCCATATAGACCTGCATGGATAGCTACATGGTATGATACGCAGAGACATCAAATCATCTCATTAGATTACATTGGCAGCGAAGGCTCATTTTTGAACATGGTTAAAGAGATACTCCACGAATATACTGTAACAAAAAGAACGGATAGAAGATAGTACTCTGTCAAGGCTCAATCTTCTGGAGGGCGAGGCTCCTGCCGAGCCGATGTTGTTGGCATTCACGGCTAAAGCCGTTCCCTTACAAACAAAGCCAGCCTGCGCTGGCTGCTAAACCTTCTGGAGGGCGAGGCTCCTGCAGAGCCGTTAGCCCCCCTGTAGTCCCCCCGCAGGCAGGGGGACACTTTCTCTCCCCGCGTGCGGGGAGAGCCAGAGAGGGGCTACCTCCTCCCCGCCTGAGGGGAGGCGGGGTGGGGCTACCTGTTTCGGCTCACCAGGAGGTTCGCCCTCCAGAGCAGCAAGCGGAGATTCATGCTTGACAAAGTAATAGTTTGCCCAGATGCCTCTGTTCTTTCCGATGGTGCGTTGGCACACGCAATTACACTGAATACTGGGAGTAGTTGATGTCCGGTTACAACCCTACGCCCTACGGCTACAAAGCGCAATGGGGCTATTACACCGACGTGGAAACTGGTATACTGTTACTGACGCATCGCTACCTTGACCCCGCGACAGGCAGGTTTCTGACGAGGGACCCTGCGGGGTGTGAGGCAAGTGTGAACCTATACGCATACGTAGGAAACCGAGCGGTGAACCGGATAGACCCTTCAGGACTATGCACCAAGATTGGGAACCAGTGCTATGGGTGGGATTGCCATGGCGACCCTGACTGCCCACCTGCGAAGCCAAAACCTAAACCCAAACCAAAACCATCGCCTGCACCCTCCCCACCTCCTGGGTGGTGTCGTCCAGATCCCGGCGCTCCCTGCCCTCCGGGACAAACTTGCATATCCCGACATCCTTGTCCGCCCGGTACAGCTTACGCTTGGTATTGTGGTGTTGGCTGGTGTATAGGCTCGGAGGCGGGATGCCTCGCGAAGTGTACATGGCCCGGCTTAGGCGAGTTTGGTGAGGATCTCTGCCAGCGGTGCTGCGAGGACCTAGGCGATGAGCTGGGGTGGTCTAATTGGAAGATCAACCACTGCATGGTTGATTGTATACATTACTCAAATTTCCCAGACACATGGGAGCAGCTCCCTGTTATCCCTGTAGCCTATTAACATTTTGGCGGGAGGTAAGACCATGCACAAGCTGGTTGCCGTATTGGTATTTGTACAGGTAGTGGGATATGGCGCTACCACTTGGGCGCAAGATATTTTCCAGGCGACAATTCGTGGAGACGATGCTGCAGTAACAAAGTTACTCGCTCGCAATCCTCGCCTGGTTCATTCTCGCGAGAGGTCCAGAGGTCTTACCCCGTTACATGTTGCAGCGGCTTACGGTCATTTGCGGATAGTACAGATACTTCTGAAGCACGGAGCGGACGCCAACGCGAAAGATAATATGGGTTCTACCCCGTTGTTCTACGCAGTGGGGAGGAACCAGACAGCCGTCGCACAATATTTGCTGACCCACGGTGCCAAAGCGGATGTTGCGGTGGAACAGCGTGTCGACGGGGTCTCAACAGGTAAAATCATTACCCCATTGCTGCTCGCTGTTCGGCAGGCAAATCCGCAGATGGTTCACCTTCTGCTGCAACATGGTGCCTCCGTGCGGGGCGCAAGTGGCAGTGCTGCGCTGCACAGTGCCGTCAGTGCGGGCAATGTGGGCATCGTGAAGGTTCTATTACAGGCAGGGGCAGACCCCGTTTCCCGAGACAACCCACAGAGTGCTACCCCTCTACATGTTGCTGCAGGCAACGGACACCTGCCCGTGATGGAGGTGCTGAAGGGTTACTACAAATCAGTGGACACGCGCGATAACTCTGGACGCACTCCTTTGCATTTTGCAGCTCTGGGAGGAAAGGCGCAGGCGATCAGATGGCTTCTCCAGCATGGCGCCGATGTCAACGCTGTAGACCAAGCTGGGAGGACGGCTCTCATGTATGGCTCAGGCATGGGGCACACGGATGTAGTAAAGGTGTTGTTGCAGCAAGGGGCAGATGTGCGGGCAAGAGACAGGATAGGCAACACAGCGTTGCACTACGCTTGCCAGGCTCGTAAGGACACGGGTTATCCGGTAGTGCAGATTCTGCTTCAGCACGGCGCTGACAGGGACGCACGAAACGAGGGCGGGATGTCGCCGCTGCAAGTGGCGTTGAGTCGCGGAAACTTGAAGTGTGCGGGGTTACTACGTGAGCATGGGGCGAGAGAATAAAGTGTGAGGCGGTACGCAACGTGCATAACGCATGGCAGGCATACTCTTACTGACACACCGTTACCTTGACCCCACGACGGGCAGGTTTTTGACGAGGGACCCGATAGGGATTGAGGGAGGTATCAACCTGTATGCCTACTGCCGCAACCGCGTGGTCATGCTCAATGACCGTTCCGGCACGATAGGTTTCTTCCCCGTCGTCTGCTCGGCTTGCGCGGTGTGTCTGGCAGGGTTTGCATTATCCTGCTACGACTGCGGTCTGGACGCCTCCTGCTGGATGAACTGTGTGAGCAACATCTGGCAAAACCTGCCCACATGGGTTAAAATACTGTGTGGAGGAGCATGCATTGGGTGCGGGGGTACACATAATCCTGCCAGGGCCGAAGCCAGATCCACATCCTGTGCCTCTGCCCAATCCTCGCGAACCTGTGAAACCTGAGCCCGATTGCCCTGATGGGGATGGGCACCGCCCTGTGCTCAATCGTTATCTGTGTACCAAGTATTGCAGAAATCAGTGCGCTTATTGGAGAGATATTGAGTGGGAGACGTACAAGCGCTGTTTTGAGCAATGCATGATGGACTGTCTTATCAAAGGTATCCTGCCCGATGCATGCCCTCCCGTTGCACCAGTCCCGTTGTACCAGAAATGAGGTAACGCCCATGAAAGAAAACAAACGCGCAGAGGATCAACCCGAACTGATGCCGTTAGAAAGAGGCGAGCACGTGATGCTTCTGGAGGTGGAAGGCAGATACCACGAGGCTCTGGAACTATGCCGGAGATATCTGTCGGAGCCGGAACGTCTCACCGAACAGGAACGACAAATTTTGGAGGACCGGTACGCTGTGTTAAGCCGGTTTACAGACCCCAACTACTCACCCCCTGCTCACCTTCCATCGGAGGAGTACGAACCGTTACATCTGCTCATGTGGGACGCTCTGCGGCGCGGCGATTACGAGCAGGCTTTGCTGAAAGCATGGGACTATATGCAGTATCTCTCCGCAGGCTCATATCCCTTGCAACTTGCGCTCGGCGAACTGGCAGACTGCGCCCTGAAGGCAGGCGAGGAGCAGTTGGCGAAGGCAGCTGCCCACCTCTTTGTGGCTCATCTGAGGTTCCTGGAAGTCGCTTCCCGCAACCCCAAGACGCCGATTAGCCCTCGCATCCCGCGCGAGAAGTGGAAGCCAGTGGAGAAGCCGATTGCCGAGATAGTATTTGCTATTCCCGAGGAGACAGCCTTTCGGTTCATTCTGGAGGAGGACCACCCCGACTGGGCGACGATACTGGAGATGAGAGCGGACATTGACGCGGATTTCCCCTTCCATCCTTCGCCTCGTTTCCTGCGTGTTGTGGAGGCACTGGTGCGACACTATCAGAAGTTCGGCAAGCGGGAGGCGTTGCAGGCACTGCTGCAGAGGCATCCCGAAGCGCGTCGGTTCGTGCAGGGAGAACAGGAGTAATAGCATCCGCTGTCAGCGCAGGACGTAGTGTTGCTTTGGGGGACGGGCGAACCTGAACCGCTTGAGGTACTAGGCTCACTTGGTGCTCATTTACACGGCAAGAGGCATCAGGTAAGTGCAGGACGCGACGGCGGCTCGGAGGCATGGAGCCATCCTGCGCGCCATCCATTGCTACATTCAACTGCTGGGACAGCCGCCACCGCGAACAGGCTACCCGCTACCGGCGCTACCCTAAAAATCCATATTCTACCCTATGAAATTCTCCAGACAAAGTTTTTATGAATTTCCGGGTAGCTCGGTAGCTCGATAATTAAGCCGATTGTTTAATCGTTGAATAATCCACTAATGTACTACCTAAGTCCCATAAAATCGTCATTATACAGAGATAAAATCATCAAAATCAGCCCAAAGGGGGCAAAATCGGTACGCTACCCGTCCGCTACCCTGACGCTACCTGTCAGTTTCCGGGTAGCGCAGCGTAGCTGGATTACAATTCTGTATGAGTTTGTTACTGTCAAGGTGCTGTGGGCAGGGCGTCAAGAAGCCCCGCCCGTAGTTTGCGGATCAAGACTCTGGTGAACCGCCGGCGATGTATTGGACGAGTTCTTTCACCTGGTCCAGTGACAGGGAGAATGCTTTGAATTGGACGCCTTCTGCCCTGTGGGGTTTAGTGTCCGGGCTGGCGAACCGGCCGATGAGGCGTCGCACCTGCGATGCCACCGCTTCCGGCTTCTCCCGTACACAGTCGGCTATGTAGTCGTAGAGGTGTCGTGCGTGCCAGAGGATCATGCCGTCTCGTATCACCGCTTTGAGAGGTCCGAGTTGGCTGGACTGTTTGTCGGATGGGTATGGGCTCCAGTCCTGTTCCTTAGTGGGATAGTAGAGTGTGCTGTATCCGCCCCCGACCAGCCCCTCCTTCTCGATTGTATACATCACCTCCTCCATCACCTCCAACAGCACGTCCGCTACCACCGAGTTCCGCACCGACTCCACACGGGCGTTCGCCGTGTCCCGCCAGGCAGCTTCTTCATGGCTCAGCGTGTGGTCGAATCCACTCTTGTACAGGCTCACCGCTTGTGACCAGAGCTGAAGGACGTCCAGTTCCCTGTACGACCAATCTATGCCTTCCAGGTGCAGCGTCACGAACCGTCGGTTACCGGTACTATCCCGTAGCAGGTCGGCGGCGTCGTTTGCGGTTGCGACGAAGGATGCCCTGTGCCGGAAGGAGGTCATCTCTCGTGCGTACGGAAGCCTGATGGACGTCTCTGGTGCGCTCAGGAATCGCTTCAGGGCGTCGAGGGTCCCGCCGTCGGGTGGTGGATCCTAACTCGTTAAGCTCCCAGACCAGGCATCTGGCAGCCTGCACCACGCTCTCTCTTGCATCGGGGTCAAGCGGCGAGTCTGTGAACAGTTCAGGAGCAGGAGACAACCATCTGGCGAGGCTGGACTTCCCGATTCCCTGCCGCCCGATGAGGACCAGCGTGAAGTTCTGCTCAAAACGCAATGCCTTCGCTACGGCTCCAACCAGCCACTTCCGCAGGAAGA